>QIAA01000108.1 GCA_003224905.1 Acidobacteriota bacterium | reverse complement strand
GACTGCCGCAACCGGCACGATATAGCTCAGCGCGACAATAGCGACAGCCGCCAGCATTGCCCGCGGATAGGTCCGCTGCGGACGCTCGACTTCGGTCGCAATGGTTGAGGCGTTATCCCAGCCCATGTAGTTCCACATGCAGATCAGCAACCCGCCGATCAGGTCAACCTTGGAGGTGGTTGGCGTGGTGATCGCGTGAAATAACCCGCCGTATTTCAGGGGCGACAAAATCGCGACCAGGGCAAAGGGCGCGGAGAGTGCGAAAAAGAGCCACAACGAAGTCGTGGACACCACCTTCACCCCTGCGATGTTCAGTAACGCACAGACGATGACCACGGCAAGCCCGACCGTCACTCCGCGATGCCCCTCCGCAAACCACGGGAACAGGCGGGTGAGATACGCGACAAACAGCGTCGGGTAAATCGCCATGTCGAAGATCGAGGCCGCCAGCGACAGCCAGGCCTCTTGAAATCCCCAGAAATTGCCCATGGCACGGCGCACCCAGGCGTAGTAGCCGCCCTCAAACGGCAGGGCGCTCGAAAGCTCCCCAATCATGAACGCGGTCGGCAGGCTCCAAAGAATAGGTGTGAGCAGCAGGATTAGAATCGCGCGCCCATACCCGGCGCCGTGGACGATTTCCTCCGTCCCATACGTCCCGCCTGACACCATAAAGAAGGTGGCAGCGACCAAGGGCCATAGTGTGAGGCGAACCGATTTCTTTCGTGGGGAGAATTTAAGGCTAGGTGAGACTTCAGGACGAGCGGCACGTGCTGTTGCCAATTTCGATGTCTTCCTCCTCAGGCGACTCACTCTCAGCCACTCCGCGCGGGCTGGGCGCTTCGGGCTTTTCGGTTGATTAGATTCCGAAAATCCGCTGAAGTTAGTTCGCAGTGTTAATGTACGGTAAATTTCCCGCGATGCAAGAAGATTTTTTGAAGAGTTTTGTAAGCCGTCGTAACGCCGGCGCTCTCAAGTTCGGCGCACTCGGGCGGTTAGATATTTTTGAACAACTCCGCTCTCGGATCTTCCGGATTCAGTTTTGCCAGCTCTCGCAAGAGTTCCTTTGTCTTCTCATCCCGCGGCATAGGGACGGTCACCTTCACCTCGACAATCTCATCCCCACGGGTGCCTTCTCTCGTCGCCGACGGTACTCCCTTCTCCCGCAATCTGAGTTTCTGGCCTGATTGCGTTCCCGGCGGAATCTTCAGCTGTGCCCGCCCATCGATCGTAGGCACTTCTACCTTCGCACCCAATGCCGCCTCAGTCGCCGTGACCGGCACTGTGATGTAAATGTCATCTCCCTCGCGCCGGAACACAGGATGATCCCCAACCCGAATAATCACGTAAAGATCGCCCGGCACTCCGCCATGCGCCCCGGCATTCCCTTTTCCAGGAATGCGGATCCGCTGCCCATCGCGCGTTCCCGCCTTGATGCGGACTTCCAGCGGTTCAGTCCGCTCCACCGTCCCTTCCCCATGGCACACCGGGCAATCGGAGATATTCTTTCCCGTCCCATGACATCGCGGACACTGCGCATTGAACTTCATGCGCCCGCCGGTCTGCGTAATCTGACCGCTGCCTCCGCACTGCGAACACTTGCCTGGCGATTCGACGTATCCCCGCCCATGACAGTTGGCGCAGGTGACGCGTCGCGTGATGTTCAAGCGCATGACGCCACCGCGAATGGCTGTCCAGAACGGCACATTGACCTGATACTCGAGGTCACTCCCCGGTTCCGGGCCTTCTTCGGCAGCTGCTCCGCCCCGCCCGCTGAACATGCCCGAGAAGATGTCGCGGAAACTACCTCCTCCGCCGGCACTTCTCCGCCCACGGCCACCCTCGAAGAGATCGGAAAAATCGAAGCCCCCGAAATCAAACGGCACTCCCTGACCCGCGCCTCCCACCTGCCCGCCCGGAAATCCGCCAAACCCGCCAGCTCCGGTTGGCCCCCCGCGAGCATATGCCTCGGCGGCCGCGGGATCGATGTTGTCCGAATAAAACCCAAGCTGGTCGTAAATCTTGCGCTTCTTAGGGTCAGTCAGAACGTCGTTGGCTTCGGAAAGGACCTTAAACTTTTCTTCGGCACTTTTATCCCCGGGATTGACGTCCGGATGATACTTGCGCGCAAGTTTGCGAAACGCCTTGCGAATCTCGTCAGGCGAAGCCGACTTCTTCACTCCCAGTGTTTCGTAATAATCCTTTTTAGTCGTTGTCGGCATTACTTAACGATTGACACAGGCATTGCTCATTTTCTGTCATCCCGAACGCAGTCGAAGGACCCCGCTGCAATTTGACCCTCTCACAGCCTCGAAGGGCATTCTTACTGCGCTCACCGATGTTCCGATATTAGTATACGGCCCAAAGATGAGCCCTGAGACGTACAGCAAGCGCGGAACCCACGTTTCGCGCATCACGCCTGTGCTGCGCTCGACTGTTTCGTTGTCGTAACCCGATCGCCAGTATTAGATGTTTCTAAAAGTCTCAACCGGTCAAGGCTCGGAATCCTTCCAGTAGAACCTTCTCACTGCGGGCAGCAGCAAGAAAATCGGAACGATAGCTGACCCCGTCGTCATGGCTGCAAGGTCCCAGTCGATGTTATGCCAGCCATCATCAATCATGGCGTAAGCCAACATGCCCAAGAGCAAGAGATTGCCCACAAGAGCCATCCACCATCCCCATAACTTTTCTTTCCACAACCCGAACCACGAGAGCAGAGATACAACAGCTGGCGCAAATATGAGCGAAGCGGCAATTTTCAGGCCTGAAATAGCTTCCGCTGCATCCGCCTCATTCCGAATGGCCGAACTGCGCGTTAACGCCAGCAAATAGACAGAGGTCGCTAATAAGGCCAGGGCCCACAGGAACTGCGCTACGATCGCTCCGGTAATCCAACCGGACCGCTTCAGCATTGAGGCCTCGCCCCTTTGCTCGGTGACTTCGTGCCTCCGTGGCCAAAGCTGCTGCATGAGGAATCACAACTTGTTCGGTTTCGGATTGTTTGGATCGGAATAGTCGTAAAACCCCTTCCCCGTCTTCCTCCCGTACCAGCCAGCCATCACCAGTCGCTTCAGCAGTGGAGGTGAGGCGAATCGGCTCTCCTTGAACTCCTCGAACATCACTTGGGTGATGTAGTACGTCGTATCCAAGCCGACGAAATCGAGCAGCGTGAAAGGCCCCATAGGATAGCCGCAGCCCAGTTTCATGGCGTTGTCGATGTCCTCGATTGAGCCTACGCCCTCCTCGTAGGCACGGACCGCATCGAGCAGATACGGCACGAGCAGCCGGTTCACGATGAATCCCGTTTTGTCGCTTGTACGCACCGGGACTTTACCCAGCTTCTTGGCGAATTCGTACGCAGTCTGGAAAACATCGTTTGCGGTGGCAATGGTGCGGATTACTTCCACCAACTTCATCAGCGGCACGGGATTAAAAAAGTGCAGCCCCATGAAGCGCTCCGGCCGCTTAGTGGCGGTCATTAATTCAGTGATGGAGATGGATGAAGTGTTCGAGGCAAAGATGGCGTCTTTCTTCACGATGCTGTCGAGCCCTGCATACATCGCCTTCTTTTGCTCGACGTTCTCGATGATCGCTTCAATGATGATGTCGCAGTCTGCGAGATCGGCGGGTTTGGTCGTGCCTTTGAGCCGCGCCAGAATCTGATCTTTTTGCTGCGCGGTAATGCCCCCCTTCTCCGGAGGCCGCTCAGCAAACTTCCCCAGCGACTTGCGAATTGTGTCAAAGCCCTTGTCGAGGAATTTTTGCTCGACTTCGAGCACAGTCGTGTCGAATCCAGCAGCCGCAGCCACCTGCGCGATTCCAGAGCCCATGAGCCCACAACCGAGAACGCCAACTTTCTGGATGTTCATACGCTTCCTTGATCACAGACGTCGTCCTTGCTGTTCTAGTTCGCGCCGTCCATGATCAACTCTTTCATTCGATAGTCTTAACTCAACTGGTGTTCCTCTGTGCGCCTCTATGTTCTCTGTGGTTAAGGCTCTTAACGCGGTGAAGAAAAGGCCTAGTTCAAGCTCTCCACTACCATCGCAATGCCCTGCCCACCACCAATACACGCAGTGGCCAAACCATACTTCTTCTTCCTGCGGCGCAATTCGTAGAGCAGCGTGATTACCAGCCGCGCCCCCGTAGCGCCCAGCGGATGTCCGAGAGCAATCGCCCCGCCGTTCACATTTACTTTTTCGCGATCGAGCCCCAATTCTTTCTCCACCGCCAAATATTGCGCCGCAAAGGCTTCGTTCACTTCGATCAAATCGATGTAATCCAGGGTCACTCCGGCTTTCTGCAGCGCGATCTTCGAAGCCGGCACCGGTCCACGTCCCATGATTTTCGGTTCCACTCCAGCGATTCCCCAACTCACAATGCGCCCCAGCGGCTTGATGCCGCGCTTCCCAGCTTCATCGAGCGACATCACCACCACCGCCGCCCCGCCATCCACAATGCCGCTCGCGTTCCCGGCCGTGACCGTGCCGCTTTTGCCGAACGTCGGCTTCAGCTTGGCCAGCCCTTCCATCGTGGTCTGCGGACGCCGATGGTCGTCTTCGTTCAGGCTCTCCCCGGACAATTCGCCTTTGGAATTCTTTAACTGGACTGGAACCAGTTCCGGCTGCAGGCGGCCTTCTTTATATGCCGCATCCGCTTTCTGTTGCGAACGCAGCGCAAACTCATCCTGCATCTCCCGCGTGATCCCATGCTGCCCGCCATAGACTTCAGCCGTATTCGCCATGGAAAGCCCACAGTAGGTATCAAGCAGCGCTACCATGAGCGAATCTTCCAGCTTGCCGCCAGGTACAAGAGTAAAGCCTTCGCGACCACGAATGACGAACGGTGCCTGCGACATCGCCTCCATCCCGCCCGCAAGCACGACTTTGGCCTCCTGCACCTGAATCATCTGCGCGGCAGTTACGATCGCCTGCATGCCGCTTCCACACAATCGATTCACCGTGAGGGCCGGGGTTTCGATCGGCAGCCCTGCCCGCAACCCCACGTGGCGCGCTCCGTACAGAGCGTCGCCGGAAGTCTGTTGCGCGTTGCCAAAAACCGCGTGATCGAAGTGGCCGGATTCCAGTCCGGCGCGCTCGATCGCGCATTTGCCAGCGATTGCACCCAGCTCCTGCGCAGTGAAGTCCTTCAGCTTGCCGCAGTAGCGCCCAAAAGGCGTGCGGGCGCCGCTGACGATCGCGATGTCACCAGGTTTGAGCATGAGAGTCAGCTATCAGAATGATTCAGAGAGCCCCATCGAAAAACGTAGTCTACCAGCGCCATATCGTAATTTGCCAGCAGATGTCACAATCACGAACTCACGCGTTTCCTGTATTCACATCGCCACACAATTGAGCGGCAGTCACTTGAGTTTGACCTCGCCAAAACGCGTGAGTAACATTCCCGCCTGGACCTTCCCCGATGCCCCCGCAGAAGCTGTCGCACTACACCATCCTGGAAAAACTTGGCGCTGGCGGCATGGGTGTGGTGTACCGCGCTCACGACGAACAACTGGATCGTGATGTAGCGATAAAGGTCCTGCCCACCGGCATGCTCGCCAACGAGAGCGCGCGCAGGCGGTTCCGACGCGAGGCACTCGCGCTGGCCAAGCTAAACCACCCAAATATAGAGGCCATCTACGAGTTCGATACCGATGATGGTGTCGACTTCCTGGTTATGGAACTCCTCTCCGGAGTGACGCTGGACGCAAAGCTCGCTGCCGGTCCGCTCCCTGAAATTGACGTGCTGCGTCTCGGGATCCAGCTGGCCGAAGGACTTGAGGCAGCGCACTCGCAAGGTGTCATCCACCGCGACTTGAAGCCCGGCAATCTGCGCCTCACGAAAGAAGGCCGGCTAAAGATCATGGATTTCGGCCTCGCCCAGTGGGCGCAAGCCGAAGGTGAAGCCGCACTCACAGCCACTCTTACCAAGAGCGAGGAGATCAGCGGAACTGTTCCTTACATGGCTCCCGAACAGCTCCGGGGCCAACCTGCGGACGTGCGCACTGATATCTACTCCGCCGGCGCGGTCCTCTACGAAATGGCCACCGGCAAGCACCTTTTCCCCGACACTTCGGGACCGCAGCTGATCGGAGCAATTCTGGAGCGGCCGCCTTCGCCTCCGAGTTCGCACAATCGCCGCATTTCGCCCGGACTGGAAAGCATTGTTCTTAAGGCACTCGACAAGGATCCCAATCGCCGTTATCAATCGGCGAAAGAACTGGCGGTCGATTTGGAGCGGCTGAGCACCGGAGCAGCTCCGCTGAGTCATCGCCGGCGTCCGCCCTGGGTTTGGGCGGTGGCTGTTGTTGGCGCGCTCGCGATTGTATTCTTTGTCGGATTTCAAATCGCATTGCACCGCCGTGCTGTTGCTGCGAGCTCCACAATCAAAGCGCGGCGCTCAGTCGCGGTCCTGGGATTCAAGAATCTCTCGGCAAAGCCCGACGATGCCTGGATCTCCACGGCCTTATCAGAGATGCTGACTTCGGAACTCGCCGCGGGCGAACAGGTCCGCGCGATTCCCGGTGAGAACGTTGCTCGTATGAAGCTCGATCTCACCATCCCTGATGCCGATGGCTTCAGCCGCGACACTCTGACGCGCATCCGCCAGCGCCTGGGCAGCGACTTCATTGTCCTCGGGTCCTTCGTTGAGACCGGCGGACAACTTCGGCTGGACTCGCGTCTGCAAGATGCCATCGCCGGCGAAACGCTGGCGTCGGTAACCGAGCAGGGCAGCGAGGCTGAGCTGCTGGATCTGGTCTCGCGCACTGGCGCGCGCCTACGCACAAAACTCGGTATCGGGGAAGTACCTGCGGCAGAGTCGTCTTCTGTTCGTGCCGCGCTGCCGTCCAACTCCGATGCCGCGCGCCTGTACTCCGAAGGACTCGCAAAATTGCGGGTATTCGAGATTCTGCCCGCGCGCGATCTGCTGGAGAATGCCGTAGCCGCGGATCCCAATCACGCCCTGGCGCACTCCGCATTAGCGGCCGCTTGGGCAGGGCTTGGCTATGACGCCAAGGCTCAGGACGAAGCCAAAAAAGCGTTCGATCTTTCCGCCAATCTCCCGCGCGCCAACCGCCTTTCGATCGAAGGCGGCTACCACGAGATCGCTCACGACTGGGCCAAAGCTGCGGAAACTTATCGCACGCTCTGGGAATTTTTTCCTGACAGTGTCGACTATGGTCTGCGCTTCGCCAACGCCCAGTCGTCTTCTGGACATGCGAAGGATGGACTCGCCACAATCGCGGCATTGCGCAAGTTGCCTCCGCCCTCCGGCGACGACCCTCGCATCGACTTGGCCGAAGCAACTGCCGCGGACTGGTTGGGCGACTTGCGCGGCGAGGCCGCTGCAGCCGAGCGTGTCGTGGAAAAAGCCAAAGCACAAGGCGCCAGAGTGCTCATCGCGCGGGCTCGGCTGTCAGAAGGTGGGGCTTTGGGAGATCTTGGCGAGGCCGCCAAGGCAATGCAGGCGCTGGACGAATCCAGACAGATCTACTCCGAGGTGCGTGATCAGCAAGGTGTTGCACGTGCCCTGAACAGCATCGGAATTATTCATCGACATCAGGGCAACTTCGATGAGGCTCAAAAGGCCTTGGAGCAATCCCTCGAGATCAGCAAAAAAATCGGCAACAAACTCGGCACGATGCAGGCGCTGAACAACCTTGCCAATACATTGTCTGATCAGGGCAAGCTCGCAAACGCCGAGGGCGCATACCAGGAGACGCTGAAGCTCAGTCGGGAAATTGGTGACAAAGGACTCGAATCCATTGCTCTCGGAAATCTCGGCGGAGTGCTGACCATCGAGGGCAAGTTGGCCGCCGCTAAGCAGAAGTATGAAGAATCGCTGAAACTGGCTCGCGCCGTGGGAGACCGCGACAGCGAGGCTCGCACTCTGGGTAACATTGCGGACCTGCTGAATCGCAAGGGCGAGTTGGCCGCCGCCAGGAAAACTCTGGAGGAGGCATTGGCGATCGACCGCGAAATCGGCGACAAGAGTCTCATCGGATATGCCACCAACGCCCTCGGCTCAATCCTCGCCGCCCAAGGAGATCTGGCCGCCGCTCGCCAGCAGCAAGAAACATCGCTCAGCGTGCGCCAGGAGATCGGAGAGAAGGTGACCGCTGCCGAAACCCGTTTCGCTCTGGCGGAACTGCTGCTGGAGCAAGGCGACTTCGCCAAGGCCGAACCCGAAGCCCGCCAGATCGCTGCGATTTTTCACGAAGAATCCGTAACCGACGATGAAGCCCAGAGCTGCTCCTTGCTCGCCAGGACTCTTTTGCTGCAAGGCAAAATTTCTGAGGCCCAGCAGGCAATCAAACAGGCAAACGCGATTTTGTCGAAGGCACAGGATCCTACTACGCGGATCACGGTGCAGATCGCGAGCGCGCAAGTTGCAGCCGCCGACAATCCCGCGAGCGATTCCCACTTGTCCAGTTTGAGCGGCGCCAGGAGAAGTCTTAACACTGCCCTCGCCGAATCGAGAAAATACGGCTACCGGGACCTCGAGTTCGAAGCCCGCCTGGCCTTGGGTGAGATCGAAATGAAGTCCGGCAATCGTGACGCGTCGCGCGCCACCCTCAGAACCCTCGAAAGAGATGCGAGGGCCAAGGGTTTCCTGCTGGTCGCCCGTAAAGCCGCAAAGACCCGCAGCTAGAGAACAGGCGTTCCATGGTTGAAGACCCCCTGACCTTCACCACAATCCCATCCGCATCTCAGAGTGCGAACTTGTTTTAAATCACGAGGCGTTTCAAGGCATATTCGAATACTTGCGTGTTAACAAGTAACCTGGTTACGTTGTAGTAGAGGGTTCGTAACAACGAAGATGAGGCGAGGAGGATTAACGAGTTAAAAGCTGTTGGTGTGATCCTGTGCTCTGTTCGGAGCGCACAGCGCGAGTGGATCCGAGTTTCGAAGTCGCGAACGAATGCCGGCCGCCGTCGCTTTTCGATCGGGGCGAGCATCCGGCGTCGCCCACTTTATTCTTTCTTTTCTCCGCCTTCTGGTGGTTCGATAGCAGCCTGCTGCTGGGCTTCGGCCTCTTCCATGGCTTTCTTGGTTTCGGCAGCGCGCTTGGCACGGGTTTCGGCGCGCTTCTGGCGTTTTTCTTCCTGCAGCTTCTCGCTGCCAAGGAGTTCGATGAACGCCTTTTCGGCGCCGTCACCCTTTTGCCAGCCGGCACGCACGATTCTCAGGTAACCGCCTTCCCGGTCACCGAAACGTGGGCCAACGGTATCGAAGAGCTTGTTCACTGCTTCACGGGTCATGAGGTAAGCAGAGGCCTGACGGCGAGCAGAGAGATCGCCACGTTTGCCCAGCGTTATCATCTTTTCAACCTGAGGCCGAAGCGCCTTGGCCTTGGGCACAGTGGTCTCGATGCGCTCTTCAATAATCAATGAGGTCGCCAGGTTCCGCAGTAAGGAGCGGCGGTGAGAGGTGGTTCGTCCGAGTTTCCATCCAGCTACTTTGTGACGCATGTTAAACCCCGGTGCTAGTGGTTAGTGAAAAGTGGCTAGTCACTAGCAACTAGCCACTGATCATTCGCTAGAAGTTGTCGTCCGGACCGTACGCAGAGGCCGGCAGGATCTGATTCGAAGTTGGGCCGGGCACTGCGTTGCCATGCTCGTCGATTTTCATTCCCAGGCTTAGGCCCATGGACGAGAGGATCTCCTTGATCTCGTTCAGGGACTTGCGGCCAAAGTTTTTGGTCTTGAGCATCTCAGCTTCAGTTTTCTGCACCAGCTCGCCGATAGTCTGGATATTGGCATTCTTCAGGCAGTTATAGCTGCGGACTGAAAGCTCCAGTTCTTCGACCGAGCGATTCAAGTTCTCATTCTTGATTTCCGGTTTGCGGTCATCGATGGAGGTTGCGGTCTCGATGTCCTCTTCGAAGTTGATGAAGATGTTCATATGATCCTTCAACAGCTTCGCCGCCAACCCGATCGAATCAGCTGGAGTGATGGAACCATTTGTCCATACTTCCAGTGTCAGCTTGTCGTAATCGGTGATCTGACCCAGGCGGGCGGCTTCTATCGTGTAGTTGCATTTACGAACCGGCGAGTGAACGGAATCGATGGGGATGAAACCAATCCCGAGATCGTCCTCGAAGTTCTTGTCAGCGGAAACATATCCGCGGCCCCGCTTCAGGCGCATTTCCATATCGAGCTTGCCGCCTTCGCTGACGGTGGCGATGTACACGTCCTTGTCGAGGACTTCAACATCAGCATCTGCTTCGATCATTCCGGAGGTTACGATGCCCGGCTGTTCCGCGCGCAGATAAATTGCCTTGGGAGCGTCGCCGCTCAATTTGAATGGAATCTGCTTGAGGTTGAGGATGATGTCGGTCGCATCTTCGACTACGCCTGGAATTGACTGGAACTCGTGCAGCACGCCCTCAATCTTGACGGCTGTGACTGCTGCGCCTTCGATGGAGCTGAGCAGCACGCGACGAAGGGCGTTGCCAATCGTAGTTCCGAAGCCGCGTTCAAACGGCTGGGCCCAGAAGATGCCGTACTTGTCGGTTAAGGTCGAGGTATCGACCGCAAGACGTTTCGGTTTTTGAAAGCCTTTCCAAAGCATTTGTTTCTCCTTCGGCCATTTGGCTCAATTGTGGCTCCCTGAATTGGTCCGGATTCAGGTCAGGCGCCACGACAGGCTGATCTGGCACGATGGTGGACCGAGTTGATTGAGTAATTGGGAAATTTGGTAATTGGGTAATCTAACATCACAACCACCGCGATCAACCTCAAGCCTCAATTACTCAATTACTAAATTCCCCAATTACTCAGTTTCTTACTTGCTGTACAACTCCACAATCAGCTGCTCGTTAACCGGCAACTGGATGTCTTCGCGTTTAGGTAAAGCGAGCACTCGGCCTTTCGAGTTTTCGCGATCAATTTCCAGCCAGGTTGGGGCATTCTGATGGCTGGAAAACTCCTTAGCCAGCTCCAGAACCTGCAATTGGCGGCTGCGTTCACGAATTACGATCTCGTCGCCCACACTCACCTGGAAGGAAGGAATGTTCACCTTTCTTCCGTTGACCGCCACATGCCCATGGCGCACCAACTGGCGTGCCTGACGACGTGAGACTCCAAAACCCAGCCGGTAGACGACATTGTCGAGTCGGCGCTCAAGCTGTTGCAAAAGCATCTCACCGGTTACGCCTCTAGTCCGTGCCGCTTTTTCAAAGTAATTGCGGAACTGGCCTTCCTGGGTAAAGTAGATGCGCTTTGCTTTCTGCTTTTCACGCAATTGCAGACCGTAGCCGACTATCTTGGCTTTACGGTCCTTGCCATGCTGTCCGGGAGCAAAGTTGCGCTTCTCGATGGGACATTTATCGCTGAAACACTTGGCGCCTTTGAGGAACAGCTTCATCCCCTCGCGGCGACAGAGACGACATACTGCATCTGTGTAACGTGCCAATTTTTCTTCTCCTTCTTAGAACCGGTTTACAGGTTTGGCGACCCTTCTTCCCGGTTGAATCTGTAGTCCGGAGACGTAGCGGAGCTACGTCTCTACCAAAACCAAATCAAACCCTTCTCCGCTTCGGCGGCCGGCAGCCGTTATGCGGGATAGGCGTGGCATCGCGAATGGTACGCACCTCGATGCCTGCGGCGGAGAGAGCGCGAATGGCGGATTCGCGTCCTGAGCCGGGACCGCTGACGCGCACCTCGACCGTGCGTACACCGTGGTCGCGCGCTTGATTGGCGGCATTCATCGCCGCCTGCTGCGCGGCGAACGGCGTTCCCTTTCGAGACCCGCGAAATCCCAG
>QIAA01000166.1 GCA_003224905.1 Acidobacteriota bacterium | reverse complement strand
GAGCACGCTCCTTCTCAATCACCACTACACGATAATGCGGTTGCTTGCGCGCACCCGTGCGCGCCAAACGAATCATTAACAAGCTTAAGTTCCTTTCCCTGGTTGCGCCTGAAGCGAGTAGGTAAACTTTTATTTTCACAGAATTGCGGCGGATTGACAAGGACGCTGTCCCAAGGGGAACTGTCCCAATGTGCTTGGCTTCTTTGCGACCTTTGCGGGACTTTAGCGACCTTCGCGGTTAAGTCTTTCCTTCTTAAACAGCAGAAAGATCTAAAGAAACCGACGCCAAAAAGGCCGCAAAGATCGTTCGAAACCATGAGGCGGCGAGATTCTGTATCGCGTTTGCGAGTGCCAGAGCTTCAGTCCGTCATGCCATATGGTTTCGAATTACTAGGCGTGCAGATCGCGCCGAATGAGGGCTGAATCCACGAAAAAGCCCACGCCGACAGCGAGCGGGATGATGCCGAACGCTGCCGCCGTCCAGGCATCTGGCTCGGCGCGCGCGATCAGAGCGAAAGTGCCGATGTAGCCGAGGGCTCCAGTTACCAGCAGAATTCCGGCGCGCCGCGAACGGGCTCCCTCCGAGAGCTCCGGCTGCATGGGTACATCAACTCCACGCGCAATCGCCGCCAATCGCTCCTCCGTGCGCAGCTTGCGGACGCAGTAATAGGTGTACATCGCCCCCAGCGGAATACCGAATATCATAATGACCGCAACCAGGCCGGTTAGGTCTCCTGACATATCGTATCTCCTTCCGAGTCTGTCGTTATCCGCCCGATCAACAGCGGGCTGTCAAGCTGTGATACGAGAGATCGAGCTTGACGGTTCCCTATTACCGAACACTCGGCACCGGTAACCCTGACCGGGAGGCGAGCTTTTCGGACCAGCGGATTCGGCCGGTGGCCTGCATGACGATGAAGAGCGTGATAATCGAGATGATCGTGATTGACAGACCCGTAAATCCCTTCCAGAAGAACGCATACGAGAAAACGACTAAATAGATGAGTTGTGCAACGCCGGCTTCCAGGGCAGCGAAACGGATGCCCACAACCAGCCTCAAGTAGCTCACAACCAGAGCGATCGACACCAGTGAAGAAATCACCATGGCGATGTGTATAGAGACATGATCGACGAGATAGGCTAACAGCAGGTGAAACGCGAAAAATGCCGTGGCGAGGAAGAAATAATTCATAGGATGGAGATCGATGTTACGAAGAGTAGTAATGATGAACATCAGGAAAAAGAAGAAGAACAGAGAGACCGGGGCGAAGTAGCTGATTTCACCAGCCAGCGGCCCGGGCTGAAGTTTCTCCGGCATGGTCATCCCGATCTGAAATCCGGACACCAGGTCTGAGTAGCGCCAATTGAGATTCCAGCCGTCTCCGATCGGCTGTTTGGAGGTGGGGGAGAGTGTGTCGTCGGCAAAATCAATGTCCTTGAAATTGGTGCGCATGGCAACGGCAAAATCACGGACGTGCGCGACTCCATCCGCAAGCTTATAGCGCCAGCTATTAAGACCCTGCGAGCGATAGGCGACGTGGAAGAGAACGGCTTCGCCTGGTTTGAGGCTACTGTGAGCAACTGCGCCGGTGTCGTTTGTAAAGATGGGCAATGTACCTCCGTTGAGCTGCATAACCAAGCCATCGTAGACGGCCCGCTGTGACGGAAATGGCAGGCGGAAGCTGAACTTAGTGGCTTGATCGCTGGGATTGGGGAATTTGTAATCCGCAGCAAAATTCACCATATAGGTGCTGTACCAGAGCAGCCCCTTCTGCCGGTGTTCCAGATTGAGGCTGACATTGATGCGGCTGGATTCCAATTGGAGAGGAATTTCGCGCTCGATCTGCCTTCTACGTGTGACAGGTTTGCCCTGCTCTTGCACGGTCTCGGAAACTTGCTCAGTTTGCCTGTATGTGGCAGTCGGCGGTGCCTGCTCCTGCTGAGTGCCCCACGTGGAGCCGACGCGTCCTCTGAGCTGCTCGTCAGAGCCATGAGTGCGATACATGATGGTTGAACCGAGAATCATCCAGGCGATTGTGGTGCATACAAAAATAAAGACTAGAGCGGCGACGTGACGAAGCAATGGAGTACCTCCTCGTGAGTTGTGTCACGAATTGAACAGCAAAAATCCTTCCGAGAAGGCTCGTGTAGGAAAGAAAGCAGTTCTGGCCTTGGATCGCAAGTCTGGTTGTGTCAGTCAGAACACATGTGTGTCATGGACTGGACGCGAAATTCTGAGGTTTCCAAGAAGAAGGCTTTAGGACAAGGCAGTTCTCAGTTGCTAGTTCTCAGTTCTCAGTCTGGGTTGGGCTTAGGTTTACGACAGCGCCTTCCTCAATTCTCTCCGCAAAAGTTTGCCTGAGGCGGTCTTCGGGACAACGTCAACGAAGCGAATCTCTCGCGGTTGCTTGTAATGTGCCAGACGATCGGCAACGAAAGCACAAAGTTCTTCTTTCAGCTTTTCAGAAGAGGGGAATCCCTCCCGCAGTGCGATAAAGGCAACCGGGATCTCGCCGGCATCGGAGTCGCGCCGTCCAACTACCCCACATTCCCGAACAGCAGCATGTTCCATCAGCACAGCCTCGACTTCCGCCGGGGCGACGGAGAAGCCTTTGTACTTGATCATCTCCTTGACTCGGTCGAGTACGTAATAGAAATCCTCGGCGTCCCGGCTCACCACGTCACCGGACCAATACCAGCCATCGCGCAGCACAGCAGCGGTGGCTTGCGGCTCCTTCCAGTAGCCCATCATGAATTGTGGACCGCGCATCACCAGCTCGCCCGGCGATCCGGCCGGAACTTCGTTTCCTTCTATGTCCAGTACCCGGCAATCGGTCTGCACGAGCGGCTGGCCAATTGATTCGGCACGATAGAGTTCAGGTTCGAGATATCCGAGGTGAGTTACAGGGGAGGCCTCGGTCATGCCGTATCCCTGGCACACGAGTACTCCTGTTAGTGAGGTGAATCGCCGCCCAAGCTCGGGGGGCATCGGCGCGGCTCCGGATTTGATCCAACGCAAACGATGATTCTGCGGGAACTGTCCGGCCTCCGCCGCCTGACATAACGCATTGAGCGCCGGCGGGACTGTGGGCATGGTAGTGACCTGCTCCGATACCAGGAGTCCTAGTAACGGGGCAATATCGAATCGCGGCATGAGCACCAACGTCGCACCCAGGGTGAGCGCCGGGTTCAGCAAGACGTTCAATCCATAAATGTGATAAAGGGGCAGGAAGCACAGCATTACGTCATCGGGAACAAAAGCAGAACCGTTTGGCCCGAGTAGTTGAAAGAGGTTAGCTACAAGATTGAAGTGAGAAAGCATTACTCCCTTAGGCAAACCGGTGGTGCCGCTGGAATAAGGCAGCGCAGCAATCCGTTGATTACTCGGCGCGTCGGGACTAGGCAGTGCTGCCGTAGTGCTTTGAAGCAGATCGGAAAAAGACTGCGTGCCAGTGCTGTTCCGGCGCGTGCTGTAAACCCGCCGCATCCTGGGAAGACCAGAAAGATCAATTCCATCAAGATTCGGTCCATCCGTAATCAGGAATGCGGTGCCGGAATTCTCCAGCTGATAGCGAACTTCGCGTTCCCGGTACGCCGGATTCAACAGGGTTGGAAAGCCGCCCGCCAGCGTGGTTGCATGATAAGCAACACAAAATTCCCAGGAGTTCGGCAGAAAAATGGCGACAACTTCGCCCGCCTGCAAGCCGTGTGCGACAAGACCGCGAGCAAGCGATTCGACCAGCGCTCCGTATTCAGAGTATGAGAAACGTCGATTGCATGAAGTATCGACGACTGCGGTCTTCTCAGGCACCCGACGGCAGCTCTCCAGGATTACGTCGTGAAGAAAGCGGCCTTCTGGGGCGGCATAGAGGCGAGTACGTAACATGCGGACTAATTGTAGCTGCCCCTGTGATTGCAGGTTCCGAGCTTACAGCCTGGCAATTATCAGCATTCATACGATTCTTTGTGGTTATTTTCTTTGCTGCCGCAAGTCCTCTCCCGTCATCTCCTTTGGCTGAGGAATACCTAACATTCCGAGGACGGTCGGGGAAATATCTCGCAGAGAACCGTTGGGTTTTATCGAGAACCTGTTCTTGTTGTCCGCTACCACAATCAAGGGCACGGGATTCGTCGTGTGCGCGGTGTGCGGCCCGCCCGTGGCAGGGTCGATCATCAACTCGGCGTTGCCATGATCGGCGGTAATCAGCAGCGCGCCCCCTTTTGCTCGCACTGCAGGCTCGATACGTCCGAGGCAGGCATCCACTGTTTCGACGGCTTTGACAGTGGGCTCGATTTTTCCGGAGTGGCCTACCATATCGGCATTAGCGAAATTCACGATGATCACATCAAAAATGCCGTCCTCCGCCGCTTTGACGACTGCGTCGGCGATGCCGGCCGCCGACATCTCAGGCTTGAGATCGTAGGTAGCGACTTTAGGTGACGGAACTAACACTCGATCTTCGCCCGGAAATGGTTGCTCGACGCCGCCGTTGAAGAAGTACGTTACGTGTGCGTACTTCTCGGTCTCCGCTACCCGCAAATTGCGCAGATTCATCTGCCCCATGACATTGGCAAGAATATTCTCCAGCGACTCTGGCGGGGTCACGACCCGAAGCGCGAACTTCTTGTCATAGCGGGTCATGCATACATAATGCAGGTTGCTGGGAACGCGCTCGCGTGGGATCGTCGCGTCCAGATCCTCAGCTCCGGGAAGATCGCGGCCGGCCTGCTCGTTTAATCCACTATTACGGGTGAGCGCGCGGGTGATTTGCCGCACCCTGTCGGCACGAAAGTTGAAGCAGATGCAGGAATCATCATCGCGAACAATCGCCAGCGGCTGGTTGTGGCTGTCGACACATACAAAGGGCACGATGAATTCATCTGTTACACCTTTGTTGTAGGACTCTTTCACTCCCTGCACGGAATCCGCGTATTTGCCAGCTTCGCCGTTGCCATCCACCATTGCGTTGAAAGCCTTGGCAATGCGCTCCCAGCGGCGGTCGCGATCCATGGCATAGTAACGTCCATTCACGGTAGCGATCTTTCCCGTGTTGTACTCACGCATTTTCTGCTGGAGCTGCTCCAGATACCCGGCGCCGCTGGTGGGCAGCGTGTCGCGCCCGTCCATGAAGGCGTGCACGAAAACGCGCTTAACGTTGCTCTGGCGAGCCATTTTTAGCAACGCATAAAGATGGCTTTGATACGAGTGCACGCCGCCATCGGAGCAAAGCCCAAACAGATGCAGCCGCCGCCCTCCCAATTGCGCATTCTTCATGGCGGCCAGCAGCGTGGGATTGGAAAAGAAGTCGCCACTCTGAATCATCAGCTCGATCCGAGTCGAATCCATGTGTACGATTCGTCCTGCGCCAATATTCAGGTGCCCAACTTCACTGTTACCCATCTGCCCGTCGGGCAGCCCGACGTATTTCCCGCTGGTGTGAATCAGGGTGTTGGGGTATTCGGTCAACAGGCGGTCGTACGTCGGCTTGCGAGCGAGAGCAATGGCGTTCGCCTTGGTCTCGGCGCGGTAACCCCAGCCATCAAGAATGACAAGTACTAGAGGTTTGGGACGAGTCATCTTCCGAAAAGTTCCTGCTGAAGTTGTGAACGTTCGATATTCAGATAATCTGCCACATCAGAGAGGATGGCACTGAGAGTTCCAAGCCGCAGACTGGAGTGATCAGGGACGGTTAGGTGGTGTGGATAGCACGCGAAATCTCGATTCCAGTCGAATGTGGCTGCCCACCTGCCGCACAACTTGATAATCGTAACGCCTCAGAAGCCTGATAAGTTCGTGACCGGAAAGATCACGAGGCCATCTCAAACCGAAATAACCTCGTCTTTTACGGTGTGTAAACGAATCACAGGAGGCGCATGCCCTTCATCAAAATGGCACCGGACCGCTTCTCGGACGTTGGCCTTCAATTCATCCATCGTGTCCGCTTGCGTGAAGATGGAGTGACCGAGAGCCCGAGCTTCGAATCCTCCCTCGGGCGACTCCTGCACTGAAAAGATGATTTCAGTCTCCGGCATAGTTTCTTTTCAGGATTATATCCAAAGTATCGCAACTTCAATGGTGAATGGTGAAATCACAGAGAGAGATGCTCTGTATGAGGGCAAACAAGGATACTTAGAGTGATGACGCCAGGATCGCTCCAACCCATTGCACCCAAAACTGCACTGCTCACTAGTCGCCTGTGAGTTCCTCGGCATGGTCGATGACGAGCGGCTCAACTGGCTCAGTTTTCGAGCTCAATTCGAGCCCTAGTTGCTCCGCTAGGGCTGTCGAGATGGAAGCTACGGCATCAGACGAGTTCTCCGGCCAATCCAACGTGAAGTCGTACACCCCTTTGAGTCCAGTCCTGTCTAGCACCAAATGGCGAGTTGGCATGGCGAGAGTACCAGACAGTTCTTGCATGGTGCTCTGTTTTGCCTCCACATGGCTCGGTAGCCTGAAGAATATCCTGTTCTCCGGGGCTGCCGAACCGGTCTCCTGTGGAAATGCCATCGCCGCCGCAAGAACCAGGATCATCCCTGTGAGTAAGTACCTCATCGACCCTCCTGTTGCGCTCTCGCCGTGAGGCCCGCATAGTTCAGGGCCGCTAGTCCCAAAAACCGGGCCGAGCCGCCAAGTTTCTCTTCGATTCTTAGCAACTGGTTGTACTTGGCAATGCGGTCCGTGCGCGAAGCGGAGCCCGTCTTAATTTGTCCGGCGCCTGTTGCCACCGCGAGATCAGCGATAAACGTGTCTTCTGTTTCGCCCGATCGGTGCGAGATCACGGACGTGTAACCATTCCGCCGCGCCAGATCGATGGCATCTAAGGTCTCGCTCACCGTCCCGATCTGGTTGACTTTAATCAGAATCGAATTCGCCACTTTGCGGTCAATTCCCTCCTGCAGACGCTCCACATTCGTGACGAACAGATCATCGCCAACCAACTGGATTTTGCCGCCGATCTCCCTGGTCAGATTTTCCCAGCCCTCCCAATCGTCTTCGGCCAGCCCGTCCTCCAGCGAAACGATTGGATAATCGCGCGACCACTTGGTCCAAAACCGAACCATGTCATCAGAGCTCTTGGCCGACTTATCCGATTTCTTGAACACATACTTGCCGTCTTGATACATCTCGCTGGCCGCAGGATCGAGCGCAATCGCGATCTCCTCACCCGGCTTGTAACCAGCCTGCTGAATAGCTTCCAGCACTACTTCAATCGCCTCGACATTCGACTTCACTGATGGCGCAAACCCTCCCTCATCCCCCACCGCCGTGTTATAGCCCCGTTTCTTGAGCACGCCTTTCAAGGTGTGAAACACCTCCACGCCCCAGCGTAGCGCATCAGAAAACGACTTCGCCCCAACCGGCATGACCATGAATTCCTGGAAATCCACATTGTTATCCGCGTGCGCGCCGCCATTGAGAATATTCATCATCGGACAAGGCAGCAGGTTAGCCGCTGCGCCTCCCAAGTACCGATAGAGAGGAAGGTGGTATGCGGCCGCTGCCGCCCGCGCCACCGCCATCGAGACTGCCAATATTGCGTTGGCCCCCAACCTGGCCTTGTTCTGGGTACCATCAAGCTCGATCATCCTCTGATCGAGCGCGCGCTGATCAGCCGCATCGAAGTTGGCGAGTGCCTCAGCGATTTCCCCGTTTACATTTTCAACCGCCTTCAGCACACCCTTTCCGATAAAACGATTGTTGTCGTCATCGCGCAGCTCGACTGCTTCATGCTCGCCCGTTGAAGCACCACTGGGCACGATGGCGAGGCGTTTAGTTCCATCTGCGAGGGTGACTTCAGCTTCGACTGTAGGATTGCCGCGTGAATCAAGTACTTCGCGCGCGTGGATATCAGAAATGTTTGACATAGGATGGTGTACTTCCTTCCTGGAATACATGTCGCGAGAATCATCATCTACAACAACGCGACGAGGATGATCGGAGTCGAAGCTGAGACGGCGGCCGGTCAAATAGCCGACTCCCGTGTATCGCCTTGGCATGGAAAACCGTGATTATAAATCAGCCGGTTGAGACGACTTATGCCTTGTGCGGAACTGGTTCTCCCCGATTAGCCTTTGGCGTTCAGGAACACGTGCCACACGAACAGCCCCAGATAGCTCGCCGCAAGCACGCAAAACAGAAGTGTCAGGAGGGTATGCCCCACCACAAACGCTGTTCCCGCGGGCCAATCGGCGTGCGAAAAATAAAGAACGTCCACGAGAATGCGCGCTGTCCAGTAAATGCCGATCAAAGCCGCAAGCCCCAATGCAGCGCGATCGCCCCTGAGCAACTCCGTGTGAAGCACCAAAGTCAGCGTGCCGAAAGCAATGATCGTGAGCACTGTGAATCCACTCTGTACCCAGAGCAGCTTGCGGTTGAACGGCATCAGCTGCTGTAAGTCCTGCTTCCAGCGCAATCGATACGGCACCTGGAAACTGGCGCACAGAATCACAAAGTGCGCGGCGCCAACCAGCCACAGATCGAGATCAAAAAACCGCCAGGCAAGTGAACCGGTCATAAGGCATGAATAGCCTGCATGAAAGGAAGTATCACCCGTTCTACAAACCATGGATGAAAAAGCCAAAAGGCTGGTCCGGCGACGAACGCTGCCATGAAGAACCAGCCGAGCACTCCGCGGCCAAGTCCGATCCGCCTACCGAACTCGGAATGTTCGACCGTCATTCCCACTCCTTGCAGCAGGAAGTAGCTGGTAGGAAGGCCGTAACCTGCGCCAGCGGGCAACGAGATGACCAGGTCGTGTATCAAGCCCGAGACAACGAACACCAGGAAACCGGCCGCGCCAGCGCCCAAAGTTCGGTGCAGCGGATGAAAGATCAACTCGTGAGCAAGCTGGCGAAAACCAAGATTCCACCGCTTTCCCCAAAATTCTCCCAGTGACGTGGACCGTAACGGAGCCGACATAATGGGCTTGGCCTGAACCCCGAGCCTCTGCCACATAAGAGCCATGATTTGGAACGTTCCAAAGTGAAGCAACAATATCAAGCCCAGCATCCCAATCCATCCTCGCAGCAAACGTTGTTGTTGGGGAATGGTTCGCGTCACAAACCAAAGCAGGGCCACACCAAATGCAGTATTGAGAATCGCCCACAACCAGGCCAGAGCCGAAGGCGGCGGGGCGCGCTGCGCATCATCTAAAAAGGCTTCTGCATCCATTCCCGGCCAGGCAAGAAGATAGGCTGCCGAACGCCAGGGCCGATGAGTGACTCGGTTTCGAACTCTCCACCAGGTCAGCCATTTGAGGCTCAAGAAAATGGAAACTGCCAAAATCCACATGAACTCCCAAGGCACCAGCCGAGGGCGCAAGACCACTACCATCAAAGGCAAGAATAAGATTGGAAGGCAGCCCATCCAAGCGGAACTTAGCACGACACTGGCCGATTCGATCCTTTCTGCTTCATCCAACGTCGTCTCATTCTCCCGCGGACATGCGTGCTTCATACACCGTTGGAAGTGGATCTCGGTTCGTGCGAACAAAGCTGCGCACCAGTTCGGTGCGAGAGAAGTGACCAAGGCTCAATAGGCGGATGCACTCGTCCGTCGCGCAACTCTCCCATGAAGTACGTCTCCCCCACGGGAAGCACGTCGCCTCCACAACACGGGTCGGAAGGTGCTCCTGAAATCCCGCTTCGATCTGCTCGCGCAGCCATCGCAGATAATCCAGCTTCTCCGATATGGCGGCTTTCGGATCCTGCCGGATTACCACGCCTGGAAAATCGGGAATATCTTTTCTCAGCGTGTGGATGTGCCCATGTCCTTCGACCAGAATTTCAATGTTGAGTTCCAGCACCCTTTCAAGACTCACGAGCCATTTTCGGCTGTCCACGTCGGGATTGGGGGTCGCAAAGTAGCTGCCCATGAAAGCGTCACCCGCCAACAGGACCTTTTCTTTCGGATCGTAGAGGACAACGTGATCATCGCAATGTCCGGGAGTAGCAATTACCTGTAAGTACGTGGAAAGAGTTTCAACGGTTTGCTTCAGCAACTGGAATGGCGGTCTCAAGTCCGGTGGCTGCCCGATTATCAGGGAGCGCACCCAGGGAAGTTTTTTGAAAGGCCGGAGGAACTGCGAGGTCATCTCCGAAACGTAGATGGGAGCACCGGTAGCATTCGAAAGCCAATTGAGATTTCCGACATGTTCCTCATGCGCATGTGTAGCTATGATTTTCGTGATCTTCGGTGTTGTCTGCCGCAGATGGTGTGCGAGCGATCTCCGCATCTTGGGAGAGCCGGGATCGACTGCGACTCCATCGTAGATGATCGTGGTGAACAACTCGCCAAAAAGCACAGGGACAGCGTTCGGCAGCATGCCGTCGAGAAACAGAATGGTCAGCTTGCCGTTGAGCAGTTCCAAGCGGCGATGGTATGTCCGGGAGAAAACACTTAGTCTCTGCGTTGCTGTGGTGACCCCGGCCCACATGACCAGGGGCAGCCGGATGAAGAATCCAAGCGTATAGCAGGACCAGAACGCGCCGAGCCGAGCTTGCCGCCGCACGGTTTCTGGTCTTGCCACACGGCAGGCGCCACCTCGACATTTACTCAGAACATATCTGTTTCGGGCGACGAATCCGTAGATCAGCCTTCCCAGATTGCGAAACGGGAACCGCGCTCCAAGGACTCCAATGAGCCATGTGGACGGGAACAGACGGGCTAGACAAGCAACTGCATCCCAGCCCACGCGGATTTCACCTGCAGGAGTGACCACGTGCAACTGCCGCAGGCAATCTTCCATCTTGAGCCGGGAATCAACTTCAGTTAAAGCGTCGGCGGTGATAGGCAGGCAGATGGTCTTGTTGTCCGCATCCAGTGTTTTTAGCCATGCGACGCAAGCCTGACAAATTTCGCACTGGCCGTCATAAAGAACTCTGTAGCACGCTGTGGCGTTCTTCGAGTCCAGCTTTTCGACGAGTTCCGCTGTCAAATCTCGCATGTACTCTTCCGGCGGAACGACTCAACCGCCACTGATTGGCGGAAATGTTAGGTCGCGCTAGTGACGAAGGTCAATGGCACCGTCAGGATGTCGGGGCAATATTTCTAAGTTACGGCAAGTAAGAAGGACTTTAGTCGAACTTCGCACGGGAGCAGCGAGTTCACTTAAAAGCGATTTTTGACGCTCTTGTGGGCGACACAGAGGTCCAAGGTTTGCTGTATGGCGTGTTCGAGGTCATGCCTTTACCCTCTTCGATCGTGATTGTCTGGCCGGCATTAATGTTTTGCACCTTGTCCGTTTGGCCGCTTGGCCACTGCACTTCGATGGAGTCTGCCTTCCCTGTCCCGCCCAAGCCAAACGTCAGCGCCAGTTCACTCTGCGAGAGATAACTGGATCCGCTGCGCAGCATTTGGCTCTGCTTGTCAGTACCGGAAGTCACGCGCACCAGCGCGCCAATCCCATCGCGATTGGATTTTGTGCCTTTTAGTTTCACGCGCAGGCTGTGATTCGTTACGCCTTCGTTGTGGAATAGGTAAGCGCGGCCACCATTCGTGGTCATCAACACGTCGAGCGATCCATCGTTATCTATGTCCGCGTATGCCGCTGCCCGCGCGACTTTTGGAGCAGCAAAACCCGCACCCACTGATTGCGTGACCTCCTGAAACTTTCCTTGACCCAAATTCCGGAAAAGATGAGGCGGCTCGGCGTAGCTCACCCGCTTTTGAACTTTTTCAATTTCATTCTCGATATGTCCATCGGCCACCAGGATGTCGGGCCAGCCGTCGTTGTCATAATCAAAAAAGAAGCATCCGAAACCAAGCGTCACCAGAGTCGCGCGCCCCACTTCCGAACGCGGCGCTTCGTCAACGAATAGTCCGTTGCCTTCGTTGTGATAGAGCGAGAGCATCTGGTTAGCAAAGTTGGTGATGATGATGCTGGGATGTCCGGAGCGGTCATAGTCCCCCGCATCTACTCCCATGCCCGCGCGCGCCACGCCGTCTTCGCTGAAGGCAATTCCTGCTGAGACTCCGCGCTCTTCAAACGTGCCATCGTGTTTATTCAGATATAGTTTGTTCGGCTGGGTATCGTTGGCTAGCAGGATGTCGGGCCAGCCGTCGTCGTTGTAGTCAAGAATTGCCAGGCCAAGCGTCTTTGAGGGGGGTTCAAAGAACTTGGCCTTCTGCGTGGTTTCTTCGAATCTCCCACCGCCCAGGTTGTGCCAAAGCCGCGCCGACGCCCCCTTGTAAGACTCCGGCGTGCAGTAGGATTTGTTCGATCCATCGAGGGTGCAGAAGAGATCACCCTGAATTGACCACTGCACGTAGTTCGCGACAACCAGATCGAGCTTGCCGTCGCGATCGTAATCCACCCAGGCGGCGCTAGTGGAGAACTCGTTTAGGCCCCATAGACCGGCCGGTTTGGTTACGTCGCTAAACGTTCCATTGCCGTTGTTGTGGAACAGATGGCTCTGGCCGAGCGCAGTTACGAAAAGATCATCATCGCCGTCATTGTCATAATCGCCTACTGCGACGCCAAGACCGAACATTGGCACTGCAAGTCCGGCCTTCTGAGTCACGTCCGTGAACGTGCCGTTGTGGTTGTTGTGATACAGCTTGAGTGTGGTAACTGGGCCTGGATGTCCGGGCCAATTTTGTCCGTTGACTAAAACGATGTCCGGCCAGCTGTCATTGTCGTAATCAATGAAGGCGCAGCCAGGGCCCATGGTCTCTGGCAGATACTTTTTCCCGAACGCGCCGTTGTTGTGCGTGAAGCGAATGCCGGCCTGGGCTGTGATGTCACGGAAATGGATTTGGGCTGTCGCGGAATGTGTAAGAACAAGCGCGGGAGCGAAAACGCAGGCCCACAAGAAACGAAAACGCCTGGCCGTCATCCGCAGGGGAAAACTTCTTGAGATTCTCCCCATTACTTCGAGGCTCCGGAAGAAGCTGTCGCCGAGCTTCGCTCGGCCGGACGGCCGAGGGCGGCCGTCCCCACACGAGCATCTAGGGGCACCGTCACGTGCTCGTGGATCGCCTGCCGCTCGTTGTTGTCTTCAGGATTAAGCTGACGATAGGGCCCAGTAATTGCCTGAGACGACTCGTCGGCTTTGAATCGCAAATACCGGATCTGGTGCTCGCGTGCTTGCTTTTCGTTCCCCAGCCCGTTGTAACAGAGCATCAGGTTGTAATGTGCTTGCAGGTCTTCCGGATCGACAGCCAGAACATTCTGCAGCACCTTCACCGCATCTGCATACTTGCGCTGCAGAAATAGAATGCGCCCCAGATCATTCAGCGCCACGCGATCCCGCGGATATTGCGCCAGGACTTTGCGCAAGTGCTCGGCTGCGCCTTCATAGTTGCCATCGTTCCGCAAAACCTTGGCGTAGAAGAAATGAGCGCGCGCCAAATCAGGCGTTAGCGCCAACGCTTTTTCCAGCACCACACGCGCGCGTTCCATGTCGCCTTCCTGAACGGCGGCGCGGCCGATGTTCACCCAGCCATCGGGATTATCCGCGTCAATCTCGGTCACTTTCTGAAACGCTGCCTGCGCTCCCTTCAAGTCGCCTTGCAAGAAAAGCCCAATTCCATAGTCGTTCCATCTCTGCCAGTCGTCTTTTTGCAAGACGACCTTTGGCTCCGGAATCGGCGTCGAGGGAGATGCAACTTGCAATGTCACCTCATTTTCAGCAAGCGCCACCACCGGAAGGTCCGGAATCCTCTCCTCTTTCGCCGACACCCCTTTCAGCGATGCAGTGAATGCAAATTTTCGGTCATCAAAGTCAGGAGTTACATCAGAATTCGGCTGCGCGGAATCGGGAACTCCTGCAAAGGAAAACTGCGTATTCCACCAGGCAAATTTGCGGTAACACAAACGCGCGTGCAATGTGATCTTATTGCCTGCATTCTCGGGGACGTGCAGCCGATAATGCGCCGTGTCGGCTGCGCCCGGCGGAATCAAATGCACGTAAACCACAGCCCGCGTTGCCCAGGCGTTGCGCTTGTTGATCCGATTGCCATGCGCGTCCACTTGCAACGAGCGATAAAAATGCGCACCTTTTTCGACCGGGCCACGACCATTGTCCTCGACCATTCCGCTCCAAAAGACCGTCTGACCTTTGTCGTCCGTGCCCTTTAACTCGAGCCATGTGTCGTACGCATCCACGGTGCCACCCGGAAAAAAGTGCCCGATCTTTTTCGTTCGTACCACGACATCCACTCGTACCGTATCCCCGCGACGGACAACCGGCTGAACACGGCTCAGAGGCGCTGTAACTGGCACGACCTCTCCCTGGCTGCTCGGAGTGATCTTCGCTTCCGCTTCTTCGCCCACTGCAAACGTCGTCGAAAGCTCCGACTGGCTCACCGCGCCAGGCTTCACCTCCGCTCTTGCCGGAGAAAGCGCGAAAATATCCACGCTCAGAATTTTGTCTTTCAGAAAATCTTCCGTAATCTTCAGCTGCTCCGGATCCTGATTCGCCACCGGCAGCGCCGTATTCGCTCCCGGGAAGCGATGCGAGTGCACGAATCCGTTTATGTTTCCGATATCATTCGAACGCACCAGCGGCATGTGGCAATCAGCGCATTGCGAAGCCTTGGGGGGATAATAAAACGACCGTGCCCCCTGCCCCGAGACTCCGCTAGCCTGCCAGTTGTCATATTCATTGAAGCCGCGGAACCAGCGGTAGTGATTCACCGGCACATCCAGATGCACCTTGTGGCAGCTCGAACAAAATTCTGCCGTCTGAGTCCGCATGAAAGGCTTCAAAAACACTCGCCGATGCGGCTCCGGATTCAGCTTGATCAAAAAATCGTGCAGCTCGCGCGCCAGCGGATTCTTGGTCGCCGCCAATTCATGCAGCCTGGGATACTCCAGGTAAAAATCCCCCTGCCCCATCGTGCTCTTCACGTGCGCGATGGAGTGGCACATCATGCACCCCAGTCCCGCCTGCGACTCGGGACGGTGCACGATCTGCTTGATAGGGGTATCCATTAATCCGCTGTAAAGCACGGCAGGATCATGGCAGCCGCCGCACCACTTCGAAGGCTTAGTGCCGATCGTATCCTGCATGTACTCGATGCTCTTGCGATACCACTGATTGTTGAATGAAGAAAAGTGGTGGACCGAGCTGAACCACTGGTTGTAGATGTCCTGGTGGCAGCGCTTGCAGGAATCCGATTCCATGAAGAATTTGCTGGGAATCTTCTGCTTGCCGTAGACCTGCGCAGAACTGGGAAAAAATGCGCCCTCGGGGCCATCGCCTTCGTCATTCATGCTGGCGGGCGGCATTGCGGGATTGGTCATGTATCCACGCTTCTCCCAGCGCGACTCGCGGATATAGCGCGCAGCGTAGCCCAATCCGGCGAGAGCGAGCAAGCAGATGACGACACGGGTGATTGCTGTTCTGCTGCTTTCAGCCAGCCAGCCGCGCTTTCCGACCCAATCGGCGAAGAGCAGGCCAACTCCCGCGATCGACAGAATGATGTGCAGATACAACCATTTCCACTCCGGCCGCGACGTGCCCAGCTTTACTTGAATCGCTCCAAGCAGTGCTCCAGCAGCAACGAGCGCCCATCCACTACGGGTGACAACCGACCCCTGGCGCAGCAAGCGACCCAATCTCGCCGCCAGCAGCACCGCAGCCAAGACGCCTGTGAGCGCATGCAGCAGCACGACTGCGGCATAAAAGATGTTCGTCTGCGGAAAGGTGTAGAGGTAAGCGGCGGAGATCGTCAAAAAGACGATCAGGCGCGTGAGCGCGCGCTGAGAGAAAATTTCAGAGATTGCCATTCTGGCGAATCTGGGACTACGGCTTCATCAAGCCAATATTTGTGAGTTTCAGGCTATTCCGGCCGTCCAGCAACCGAAATAGTACAAAAATACTAAACCTCTGTTCCGGCGGCGCTCTGGTGTTCCCCTAAGCCCTGTGGTCCGAGGACTTTCAAACGGAAGTTACCTCCTCGCCTTGCAAGGCCTGTGCTACAGTCCTCGAATTCAGGAGTCCTGATTGACGCGCCGTACCGCCATCCTGATTCTGGTGATGCTGGCCGTGGCCATCGCCATGGTCGCTACTTTCCTGCTTTTGCCCAAGCGCTACAGGATTTCCGAGCACCTGGCCCAGACTGTCGTGTTCTGGAATCCAAAGGAAGCATTTCTGTTCGTGACGATTCAAACCAGCGGCCGCGCCACCAACATTCTGCAGGACAAGTTCGCCCACACCAGTTACGGCTACACTGCGATCCTGCTCGGCGGTAATGTGTTCTTCTACAAGCAGGACACGATTGCGTATCACCTGCTCCCATCCGGCGAGCTCGACCGCTTCCCGCTGCCTGAGAGCACCACGACTGGCGGATCATGGACGTTACGCGATGGAAAACTTCAACTGAACTCGGTCGAGAACCGCTTCAACCACGGTTCCGGATTCCGCTGGGATGGGGAGAAATTCATTCCCGTCCCCGCGCAGATGAAATCCAGGCCGGAAGCGGTAACTGAGAGCTCGAAAGCCACCGAGGATGATCTAGCCGATGAAGACTATGACGATGAACGCCCGGGCTTCCTCAGCGCATCCGATCGGGAGAAGTTCAAGCAGGCAGGATGGCATCACAAGCTGCTGACCGCCTATGAACGCAGCGAGACAGTGACGCTGCCGATGAAGATCGGCCAGAGCGCCTTTGTCCTAACCCTGCGGCGCTTTCCGCTTACACGGAACTGGACTGGATTCGATTCGCTCGAGATCGGGGCAAAGAGCCTTGAACTATCGCAAGAGAACGGCTCCAAGTCGATGGCTACGCTCTGGAGCCAGGATGGCTGGAAGGAAATCCCCAAAGCCGAGTACCAGCGTCTGGCTCAGCAATATGGCCGCGAATTCAAACAGCCGTTTGCTCCCTGGGTGTGGCTGGTCCTCGTCGTCGTACTGCTGGTCTGGAGATTCGGGCACTGGATTCACCTCCTGTTGAACATAGCGACTGTCAAGAGGCGCGTTGTCAACAATCTGCCAACTACCTATTCGTTTCCTCCCGTAACGCCCGCGCAATTTCCTTTGCTGGATTCTGCCGCGCTCGATCGGTATACCCGAGATCTCGAGTTCATGGGCTTCACAAGGATGTTGGACTTCTCTCTCGTGGCCGATACGCCGAACCATCCGCCCAACTTGGTTCGGCTGATGGCGCACACGAAATATCATTGCTTCGCGGAAATCAGCCAGTTCTTCCCCAAACGAAGCCTTGCTGTGCCGGTCAAATGCGCGTTCCAGAGCGTTCTGCAGGATGGCTGGACGCTGTCCTTTACTGACCGCAAGCCGCAGGCTGCGAGTTCTCTGCTGCGCCGCCCGAAAGCAATCAGCGTGAGCATGCCGGAAGCCGGTCTCTCGGAATTGCTGCAAGCCTTCCTCAAAATGCGTGAGCAGGTCTGCCTGGATTTAGGCATCTCTCCTCTGAAGGACGATACACTCGAAGGGTACATCAGCAAGACTCAGCGTTCTGCAACCGAGATGCGCGAAGCGCTACAGCAAAAGAATTTCGCTATGGGACTCTCGCAGGTTTACGCTCGCAAGCTGTCGTTGCTCAAAACGCGTCCGGAGTACGTGTGGCTTGGCGATTATCCGAAAGAGGCAGAGCGGCGCAAACAGGGCTACACGATGCCAGTCGGTGTGAAATGAGCGGTTGACTCTGTTGACCTTTCTCTACCGATTCGGTGGTTAAAATCTTGAACCGCAGAGACCGTGAAGGCTGCAGCAGAGAGCAGAGATTTTCAGTCAGCCGGCATTGCCGCGGGTTGAACGAGGGGGGACTTCACAGTCTTTAATTTCGTGGACGGCTCTTGCTGCAGCCACTTCTTTATTTCTGAAAGAGCTGCGCGGGTTGCTGCTTCGCCAGCCCGCATCAGCTCGATTGCATTATCGAAGGCGTCGTATTTATAGCCGTTGACGTTTGGCTCGATTACCAGATCGGCTGCTTGCTTCCAGACGCCACAGTTCATTTCCTGCGCGATGGCGAAGCATTGTCCGATCACGTCAAACAGATGTCGCGGCCCGGCCTCTCCGTTTGTCCATTTTCCCTTCAGATGTATGGCGAGCACCCGATCCGCGCCCATCTCGCGCAGAGGAACCGTGGGCACTGCATGCGCCAGCATGCCGTCCACCAGCAAACGCCCGCGGATTTTCACCGGCAGAAACATTCCGGGATAAGCACAGCTGGCGCGCACCGGATCGACAAGCGGCCCGGAGTTGAACACGACTCCGTCTCCCGTTGAAAAATCGGTGGCCGTCACCGCCAACGGAATATGCAGTTCTTCGAATGTTTTTACTTTGAGGGTGCTGTTCAGGAATCCAATCATGCGCTGGTTGCTGGCGAAGCCGTAGCGTGAAAGTGTCCAGCGGGCAAAATGCTTGAAGCGTACGCGGGTCGCAATCTGCTCCAGTTCTTCTACCGAAACGCCGCTGCAGTAGGCCGCTCCAATGAGCGCGCCCACGCTCGTGCCAGCTATGAAACTAATAGGAATATTTTCCGCTTCGAGTACTTTGAGAACGCCGACGTGCGCGATGCCGCGGGCGAAACCGCCGCCCAGCGCGACCCCAAGATGCGGCGTAGTTTGCCCCGCCTCGCCGTTGGGGGACTGCCCAGAAAGGCCGCGCCCGAAGGCCTGTACGGAGCGAATGATTTTGCCAAGACTCTTCACCGGAACCCCAAATCCTCCCCGGCCACCTGTCCTAACTAGCAAATAAGATGCCAGCTAAGTACCAACTGTTCCAGTAACCAGAGTCCTCCTTGACAGGTTACTGTCGCGTATCCGCGGCCCTACTGCCCTTCCCATGACTAACTCCAGTGTTTTCTGGTAATTTGAGGCGCATGATACGGGAGATCTCTGCCGGCGGTGTGGTCGTCCGTCAGTTAGACGGAGCCTGGAATATCGCTGCCATCGAGCCTCAAAAGGAGGCCTCGCAGGCCCGTCCGGTTAGAAAAACATCACAAACTTTGTTACTGGCGTTACCAAAGGGACTCGTAGACCAGGGCGAAAAGCCCGAGCAGACGGCCATTCGCGAGGTCCAGGAAGAGACCGGCATCACGGCCACTCCAATCAACAAGCTCGGCGATATTAAGTACGTTTACGTGCGCTCCTGGGGCGACAAGCAGCGCGTCTTCAAGGTCGTCAGCTTCTACCTGCTGCGATATCAGTCTGGAGAAATCGATGACATCGATTCCGAAATGCGGATCGAGGTGAAGCGCGCGCTGTGGGTTCCATTGGAAGAAGCGGTGAGCAAGCTTGCCTATAGCGGAGAGCGTGACATAGTACGGCGCGCGCAGGAATACGTGAAATCTCACTTGGAGGCCTAACTTCATGAGGCGAATCAAACACGTCGAGCAGCATTTCACGGCCAGTAACTTCGTACGCGACGTGGTGATTGGGATGTCCGATGGACTGACGGTGCCCTTTGCGCTAGCCGCCGGACTTTCCGGTGCAGTCAGTAATACGCGCCTGATTGTGATCGGTGGTCTCGCGGAAATCGCGGCGGGATCGATCGCCATGGGTCTCGGCGGCTATCTCGCGGCGCGTGGCGATGCTGAACATTACGAGCAGGAACGCGCGCGCGAGTATCGCGAGATCAAAGAAATTCCCGAAGAAGAGATGGCGGAGGTAAGCCGCGTGTTTCAGAACTACGGCTTGGCCGCGACTGAGAGCACACCGGTCGTGGAAGCCCTCAGCCGCCGTCCGGATGCCTGGGTAGATTTCATGATGCGCTTCGAACTGGGACTGGAAGCGCCGGACCCACGCCGCGCAGTCACTAGCGCGGCAACCATCGCCGGCGCGTATGTACTTGGTGGGCTGATTCCGCTTTCTCCCTATGTGGTGCTGGCGAGTGCGACGCGTGGGCTTATGTTCTCGGCAGTCGTGACGTTGCTGGCATTGGGAATCTTCGGATTTTTGAAAGGACGCTTCACTGGCGCGAGCCCTCTGCGTAGCGCAACCCAAACAGCAGTAATCGGCGGGATCGCGGCGAGCGCGGCGTTTCTGCTGGCGAAGCTTATCGGGTGATTGGTATCACTGTGGTCCCAAATCGGCAAATCGATATCAGGAAGTGTGATGAGGGTCACAGACCGTCAGTGAGATACCGCAGTAAAAGCACTTCATCGCAGGCGCAGCTTCGGAGGACACTCCCAGTGTGGGTACTGGGCACGCCCGCGAAGCGTTGGACGGCTGCTTGCAGCCTGAGGGGTTCGATTCCCCTGTCCTCCGCACGACCGTCCAACCAAATTGGAACTAGAAACCTTTGCCCGCGCCCGTGGTGCCTTGACATCGGACATGCACGGGTCATACCCTAAGATTGCTTCGCAGGCGTGCCCAGTATCATAGGCACGGAGAGTTGAAGAAGCCCCGTTCTTTAGGACGGGGCTTTTGACTTTGGGAAATGCAAATACGAGGGGCAAAGCTCCCATACCATCCAAGATTCACCGAGGCAGCCTTTACGACCCCACCGTAGCCGCCCAGTGTTCCTGTGCGCCCGATCTGATCTCTACCAGTTGTCCGTGCTCTAAAACCAGAATCAGGTCGCAGCTCTTTAAAGTATTCAGCCGGTGGGCAATCATGAAGGTTGTGCGGCCTGCGACCAGTTTCTCGGTCGCTTCCATGATCGCGGCTTCAGTGTTGACGTCTACTGAGCTGGTCGGCTCATCCAGAATCAAAATCGGGCTATCGCGGAGGAAAGCCCGTGCCAGCGAAATCCGCTGACGCTCGCCGCCGGAAAGCCGTATGCCGCGTTCCCCAGCACGCGTCTCATATCCTTCCGGCATGCGCATGATGAAGTCATGGGAACTGGCAGCTTTGGCAGCGGCCACGATCTCCTCATCCGAAGCATCGCGTTTTCCATACGCGATGTTCTCCGCCATGCTGGCAGCGAACAGGACAGGTTCCTGCAGCACTACGGCAAACTGTCGCCGCAAGTCTGCAATGCGATAGTCGCGAATGTCGACGCCATCCAGCAGTGCCTGGCCCTCGGTCGGATCGTAGAAGCGCATCAGCAGGTTCAGCAGTGTTGTTTTTCCCGCGCCGGTTGATCCGACAATTCCTACCCGCGAGCCCGCGGGAATTTGAAAAGACAGGTTCTCCAAGCCACGCGTGGTTCCCTCGTACTGAAAGGAAACGTTCCTGAATTCGAACTCGCCCCGCGCGCTGGTAAGCGTAATCGCATGCCGGCTTTCTTCGATTTCCGGAGTTTGATCCAAGATCATGAAAGCCCGTTCCAGGCTCGCCAGCCACGCTTGGACGTCGGTGGTTTTGGTGCTCAGCAGTTGCAGCGGCTGGTACATCTGGGCGATGTACGCCATCACCACCAGCAGTGATCCCACGCCAAGCACACCTGCATGTACGTGCTGAACTCCAATGTAAAGCGCGGCCGCCGTGCCTCCGGCGATGGTTAAGCCGATCAACACGTTGAACAACGCTTGCCACATCGCCAGCTTTACCTGCTCTGTCATGCGCAGGCTGGAGTGTCGCACGAAACGCTCGTGCTCATGGCTCTCCTGTCCGAACGCCTTGATCAGCCGGATCGAACCCAGAACCTCCTGAATCACTGACATGGCCGAGCTGTCGAGCACCTTGATCTCGTGCGAACGCTTCCGCACCACCCGGCTGCACCCCGCAGAAAGAAGGAAGAGGATGGGCGTGATCGCCAAGGCCACCAGCGCCAGAGAGCGATCGATCTGCGCTGTCACATAGAGCATGCCGCTAACCGTGGCCAACGCGGTTAATAGTGGGATAAGCCCTTGAATGGCGACGTACTGAATCGCCGGTGCGTCGTGCTGAATACGGTAGACAGAATCGTTGGCGCCGTAGCGGTCATGAAAGGCCAGCGGCAGCCGCTGCACGTGGTCCAACAGCTCAGCTCGAAAATCCCACACCAGCTTTTCTCCCGTATAGGTTTGCAGCCACCAGCTGGCCAAGGCCTGCAGGTTCACGAGAACCGCGATCGCAAGTAGCATCAAAATCGCGACGCTCAGCGCCCAGGCCGCAGATGTGGGATGAGGAGAAAGCCAGCGTAAGAACTCTGGAAGTGGCTGCTTCCCAAGAACACTGTCGACCGCAATTTTCAGCGGCAGCGGATACAGGAGAGTAAAAGGGAGGGCGAGCAGACTCAGGCCAGTGATGCCCAGCAAATGCGGCCAACACCGCCTCGACTGCTTCAACACCCGCAACGTAGGAGAACTTACAGGAGAACGTTGCACTTCAGAAGCCGGGACCCGTTCCCCGTACCTTTCGCTCACAATCCGGCGGGTACTTAGCTGCAGCAATGGGAATTTAAAGAGACGTGAGCGGCCGAACGATGCAGGTTGCTCAAAGCTCACGACGCCGATCCCGATGCAGCTCCCAGGGCTTGTTCTTCCTCCGGAGAGCCCGCTGCGGGGGAGCTTAGAAACTTCTGCAAGTCCAACTCAAGCTTGCAGCGCTCCTGTTCACCCAAGTCGGTGAATTCGAACGGTTGCATGCAGCCTTGTGTGGCCCACATAGGGAACAAAACGACAGCCTTGCTGCGCACCGTGCAGGCGCCTACATGAAACATCACCTCGACCTTGATGCCTTCATCCAGGGCTTTATCCAGTTGCAGCAGTCCTCCCGTGGCCGAGAGCTGGTGCAGGCGGGCGCGGACCTGACAGCCGTTCTCGAGGCGTAGAAGAGCCAATACGGTTCCCGCAAGTTTCACTCGCGGGGCACGGCGATTTTCCGGTTTCTCTTCAGGAGACATAGAACCGGCCTAAACTATGACACGCGAGTTATATGGGGGGCAGATTACCAAAGGCATTGCCAATTCTGCTGAGGCCTTATAGCTGTGAGCGTGTGCCTTTACTCTCAGTGGTTCAGAAATGGGCCTCGACCGAAACGCAGTTTCATGCTGGCACTCAGCTTTGTTAGTAAGCGTTAAGGATTACTGCAGTTACTTTACGACCTTGGCGTCCGGTCTTAAGCTGCGTGCGTATGCCATTCAGTGCTCTGCTGATGTGCCGGGATTCGCAAACGCTCAAGATACTGAGGAACGCTCTCGACGAACTCGGCATTGAGCAGGAAATCTCAACGTCCGAATCCGAAACGCTGCAACGCCTGATGCACGGCCAGTATTCTGCCGTGGTGCTGGACTTCGATTTGCCGGGCGCCGCCATGGTAGGCCGGGTGGCGCGGCTTGTTGACCCACATCGCCGCCCTGTCGTTTTCGCGATGATAGACGGCCTCACAGAGATCGCCGGGACGTTCCGTGCTGGGGCCAATTTTGTTCTGTACAAGCCGCTCCTGTTCGATCAGGTCGTGCGCTCTTTGCGCGCCAGCCGGGGCTTCATGCGTGCAGACTGCAGGCGCTCACCGCGTCAAAAACTCGAAACGCTCGTCTACCTTCAGTTTGGGGTTGCCGCTTTGCCGGCCATTGTGCTCGATGTAAACGACCAGGGATTGTCACTGCAGGCGCCGGAACCGCTTCCGCCGGTTCAGCAAGTACCGTTCCGCTTCGTTTTGCCGGCCACAACACAAATCATTGAAGGCACAGGAGAGATGATCTGGGCTGATGACAACGGCCGCGCAGGCATGTTCTTCTCAAAGCTGACTTCTGTGTCGCGCAAATATCTGAAGCAATGGCTGACGAAACGGACCGCGAAGAGGCGCGTGCCGATCCACGCATCGCGAACGCTGAAGCCCCGGCGCTCCGTGGCTGCGGTCCAGTAATCGCATCCTCTCGCCCCATACGTACCGCATGCTAGACTCACCTCTTCCTCGGAACGCATGTCTGAACTCACCTGTCTTCCCGCACGTGAAATGGCCCAGCTCATCTGTCGAAAAGAAGTCTCTCCAGTCGACTTGGTTGAAGCACACCTGACGCGGATCGAGAAACTGAACCCGAAAGTGAATGCGTTTGTTCAGGTAGACGCGAAAAGAGCGCGGCAACAGGCCCGCGCAGCCGAGCAAGCCGTGATGATCGGAGATCCACTCGGCCCACTGCACGGCGTTCCCATCAGCCTGAAAAGTTCAATCGCCGTGGCCGGACTGCGTTATGAGGCTGGCACTCGCCTGCGCGCCGGATGCATCGCCTCGCAGGACGCGGTGCTCGTGTCGCGACTGAAAGCCGCGGGAGCCATCGTGTTAGGCGTGACCAACACTCCGGAACTGCTGATGGCCTGGGAAACGGACAATCTTCTGTATGGCCGCACAAACAATCCCTGGGACCTCTCCCGCACGTCTGGCGGCTCTAGCGGCGGAGAGTCCGCGGCCATCGCCTCGAGATGTTCCGCCGGCGGCGTAGGAAGCGATGGCGGCGGCTCTATTCGCGTGCCTGCCCATTTCACCGGAATCTGCGGCCTGAAGCCAACCCCGGGCCGCATTCCCGCTACCGGGCACTTTCCCGAGTCCGTAGGACCATTTGCACTGCTGGGTGTGGTCGGCCCAATGGCACGCACGATTACAGATTTGAAAATTCTGTTCGAAGTGATGCAGGGTCTGGATTACGGCGACACCTCAGCCGCGCCCGTACCGGTCAGCTGGCCAAAGCCGGAGGACCTGAAAAATGTCCGTATCGCCTACTTCGAAGATGACGGCCGCACTCCGGTCACTCCAGAGACCCGCGTTGCCATTCAGACTGCGGCGAAGGCCCTGCAGGAAGCTGGTTTTCACGTCGAACCTTTTCGTCCTGATGGACTGGAAGACGCTCGTCAACTGTGGTGGAAGTTCTTCGGCATCGCCGGTGGTATGCTGCTCGGCCCGATGACGAAAGGGCACGAGAACGAACTCAGCCCCATACTGAAGGAATTTCTAAGCTGGGCAGCGGCAGAACCTGTTCATACCGGAGAGTCTCTACTCGATAGCTGGATTCAACGCGACATCCTCCGCGCCAAGATCTTCCGGCAAATGCGCGACTACCCGGTCCTGCTGTGCCCGGTTGCTTCGATTCCGGCATTCCGTCATGGTGAGCGCGAATGGCAGATCGATGGCAAAACCGTGCAGTACCTTGACGCCTGGAGCTATACGGAGTGGTTCAATTTGCTGGGAACTCCTGCTGTGGCGGTGCCGATAGGTAAATCAAGCGATGGCTTACCAATCGGCGTGCAGATTTCGGCCGTACCGTGGCAGGAAGAATTGGTGTTAAGCGTTGCGGAAATCGTGGAAAAGGAGTGCGGCGGCTGGCGCGCCCCACCTATGCCCGATTAGCAGCAGAACAGCGCTTATTTCATCAACCCCCGCTGCGCGATTCCGATATTATCCCGGCTGCTGTTCTTCACCAGGTACATCATCTCATCCGCCTGGCGAATAATGTCCTTCGGGGTTTTGGCATCATGCGGGTAGGTCGCGACGCCAATCGACGCACGCACGTTCAGATTCAATTCTTCTTCCTTGCAAAACAAGCTGGTGCGCAGATTGTCCCGCAGTCGTCGCGCTACCACCAATGCGGCATCTTTTCCCGTCTGGGGCAACAGAATTACGAACTCGTCGCCACCGTAACGAAAAGCGTAATCAATCAGGCGAAGCTGTGCCTTGACGAGGTAACCGATTTCCGCCAGCAGCTTGCTTCCCACCAGGTGGCCATGGGTGTCGTTGACCTGCTTGAAGTGGTCAAGATCGATGAATAACACCGTGAACTCGTAGCCAAAGCGCGACGAGCGGTAAACCTCGGTCTCCAGCACTTTGTACAAGTGGCGGGCGTTGTATAAGCCGGTGCAATCATCTGTGATCGTGAGCTCCTGAATCTTCTCTACCGAACGGGCATTTTCAATCGCGATGGCCGCGTAGTCACACAGAGCCTGCAGAAAGAAGGCTTCCTGATCGGTGAAGTGTTCCATGTGCACATTTACCAACTGGATCACGCCCAGCACCCGCAGCTTGGAGCGCAAAGGGACGCAAATGATCGATCGTGTCTCCCACTTCGTCATCTCGTCGATTCGTTTGGCAAAGCGCGGATCGGTATAGACATCCGGCACGATCAGCCGCTCCCCATGTTTAGCCACCCATCCTGCAATGCCTTCGCCTACTTTCAAACGCACATTCTTCAGCGTTTCGGCGGCCGTGCCCACGGCAATTGCGAAGTACAGCTCATTTTTCTCCCCATCCACCATCAGAAGCGACCAGTTCTCCGGCCGGAAGTACTCGGCCATCTTGTCCATGATGGTTTGCAGGATGGAATCCAAATCGAGTGAAGAGGTGAGGGCCTTGGCAACGTCATGAAAGATGTTAACTTCCTGAACCTTACGTTCCGTGCCCGTGGCCTTGGTCATGAACAGCAGTCCTTAAGAGGGAAGGGAATTAAAGGATTATAGGCAGTGCCGCAAAAATGGGGCAATGAACGATAGTAATAGGAACCCCTGAAATTACGGGCTTCTAAGCCCCGTGGCGTCTCAGAGAAGTTTCTCCGTGTACCTCTGTGTGCCCTCTGAAGTTACCTGCTGAATCCCTTGTGGGGGTATTAACACTCCGGTTCCTCTGCAATGGCAATTTCGTAGTTGCGACGCCGCTGGCGCGATTAACATAGGTAAAACTATCAGGATAGCTATTGTGGAATCCTTCGGCACGAAGCTTCGCCGCGAACGGGAGCAGCGCAAGGTGACGCTGGAGGACGTTTCTCTCTCCACCAAAATCGCCACCCGCCACCTGCAGGCTTTGGAAGCGGACAAATTCGATCAGCTTCCCGGCGGCATTTTTAATAAAGGCTTCGTACGCGCGTATGCCCACCACCTCGGCATTGACGAGCAGCAGGCTGTCGCCGACTACTTGGAGGCCAGCGGCGCGAACCAACCGCCGGCGCAACCAGAACCGCCGCCCGTCCTGATCCCACCGAAGGGAGACGACAGAGATGCCGGTGTGGACATTCCATGGGGGACTTTGGCCCTTGGGTTGTTAATTGTTGCTGTCGCATTTGCCACCTGGGGGTTCTACACTCGCGAATCGCCGTCGCTTTCAACGATTGGGCACCTGGGCGCTAAGCCAATTGCCTCAGCAGGAAAATCGGCAGTTCAAACTCCCAGGCAAGACACAAAGGACGGCAAGCCAGAAACTACTGCCTCGAACACTCAGCCTGAGCCGATAAGTTCCAGCGGCAATGAGCCTGCCGCGGCGCAACAAGCGCCCGCGGGGGCTGCGAGCGTTCCGGCGCAAACCTCAACTGTCGCCTCGGGGGTATTTTCAGTCGCGATCAAGGCTCATGAAGATTCGTGGGTAACGATAACCGCCGATGGTACACAAATCATGCAGGACAAGCTGACAGCCTCGACGGAAAAATCCGTCGACGCGCATAATCAGATCGTACTCACAGCGGGAAACATCGGCGCGCTCGATTTGTTTTTCAACGGAAAGAAGCTGCCTCCGCAGGGTGAGCACGCCCAGGTAAAAACCCTGACGTTCAACCCTGACGGACTCCAGTCATCGTCTACGAATTCAGGATCACAGTCTGCGCCGGTGCATTAGCGTCGTACTCGATATAGAAACGTCGCGTCCCGGCTGTCTCCTCAAGCAAATAGAAATTCTTTGGTTCTCAGTTCCTTGATCGTATCCCTTAGCTTGGCTGCCTTCTCAAATTCGAAACGTTTTGCAGCCTCTCGCATATCGTTTTCTAACTTCGTAATGTATGCGTCCAGTTCTTCCTGAGATTTGAATTCCGGAATGCCGTCCGCTTCTATGCCGGCCAAATCGGCGTAGTCGGCCTCGATAATGCCGGCCAGCGACATTTCCAGCGGGCGCACGATGGACTCTGGGGTAATACCATTCTCCTGGTTGTAGGCTTCCTGGATCGCCCGGCGGCGATTGGTTTCATCTATCGCCTTCTTCATCGAGTCCGTGAATACGTCCGCATAAAGCAGAGCGCGGCCGTTCAGATTACGCGCGCAGCGGCCAATGGTCTGGATCAGAGATCCGCTGGAGCGTAGGAATCCCTCTTTGTCGGCGTCAAGAATCGCGACCAGAGAAACTTCGGGCAGGTCCAGTCCTTCGCGCAGCAGATTGATGCCAATGAGCACATCGAATTCTCCCCGTCGAAGGTCACGCAGAATTTTGACTCTCTCCAGGGTTTCGATCTCAGAGTGCATGTAGCGGCACTTGACTCCCACTTCGCTGTAGTACTCCGCCAAATCCTCGGACATCCGCTTGGTAAGAGTGGTTACCAGCACGCGTTCTCCGCGTGCGACCCGTTCCCGAATCTCATGCAGCAAGTCGTCAATTTGGCCTTTAACCGGCCTAACCTCGACCGGAGGATCGACTAGCCCTGTCGGCCGAATGATCTGTTCGACGACGACGCCGGAGGACTTTGTAAGCTCATACGGCCCTGGGGTGGCCGAGACGTACACCATCTGGTTCATGCGATGTTCGAATTCCTCAAACGTGAGCGGCCGATTGTCGAGTGCGGAAGGCAGACGAAAGCCATACTCGACTAACGTCTCCTTGCGTGAGCGGTCGCCGTGATACATGCCGTGTAGTTGGGGCACGGTCTGGTGGGATTCGTCGATGAACATGAGGTAGTCACGAGGAAAGTAGTCCAGCAGAGTGGGCGGCGGCTCGCCGGGCAGGCGGCCGGTGAAGTGCCGCGAATAGTTTTCAATTCCGTGGCAATAACCGACCGATTTGATCATCTCCAGGTCGTACATGGTGCGCTGGTGTACGCGCTGAGCTTCGACCAGACGGCCTTGTTTTTCCAATTCCGCTTCCCACCACGCCAGCTCTTGCCTGATCGACTGCACCGCGTTGTTCCTGGTCTCCTCTTTCATCACATAGTGGGTTTTGGGATAGATCGGCAGGCGCATGTACTTCTGCTTCACGGTGCCAAACAGGGGATCGATCTGCGAGAGCGCATCCACTTCATCTCCAAACAGCTCGATGCGATAGGCCATGTCGTCGTAAGTAGGGAAAACCTCGATGACGTCGCCACGCACGCGGAACGTACCGCGGCGGAACTCTCCATCCCTGCGCTCATACAGAATCTCGACCAGCTTGCGAGTTATGTCTTCGCGCTTGATTCTCTGACCTTTTTCCAGAAATAGCAGCATTCCGTAATAAGCCTCTGGTGAACCAAGGCCATAGATACAGCTCACCGAAGCTACGATCAGGCAATCTCGCCGCTCGAAAAGGGACCGCGTTGCCGAAAGCCGCAGCTTGTCAAGCTCGTCATTAATGGTGGCTTCTTTCTCAATGTAGAGGTCGGCAGCAGGCACGTAAGCTTCCGGCTGGTAATAGTCGTAATAAGAAACGAAGTACTCGATTGCATTATGGGGAAAGAAGCTCTTGAACTCGTGGTAGAGCTGCGCCGCCAGCGTTTTGTTATGCGCCATCACGAGTGAAGGCCGATTCACCTGCTCAATGACCTTCGCCATCGTGTACGTCTTGCCCGACCCAGTAACTCCAAGCAAGACCTGATGCTGTTCGCGATCGCGCACACCTCGAAGCAGAGACTCGATGGCCTTGCCCTGGTCACCGCGAGGTTTGTAGTCGCTGACTAGCTTGAAATCCAAGTTCGCACCCGAAAGTAGACTACCTTCGACATTTTACGATGAGTTATGGTGCCCTCATTGAGGGCGATGCATGCCAACAAGAAGGGACCTCCAGAAGTTGGCAAAGCTTCGATTACGAGAAGCAGAGCATCTGGAGCGAAAAGGGCTTTATGATGGTTGCGTATACCTTTGCGGATATGTGGTCGAGTTTGCGTTGAAAGCGCGTATCTGCCGGGTACTCGGGCTAAGCAGCTATCCTGATGAAAAAGAAGTTGGTAGAGTATTTAAGACTCACAATTTCGACGTTCTAAAGCTGTTAGCAGGACTTGAAGAGGAGACCAGTTTGGCGAGGAACAAAGCCCTTTTCAATAATTGGTCGACTGCGACGGAATGGAGACCGGAGTATCGATACTTGCCGCCGGGCACATACGATAAGAAAAAGGCAAGACAAGTGCTCTCCAGTATTAAAAACCGACCCAACGGAGTACTAACGTGGCTGTCCAAACAGTGGTGAGTGTCAAGGAGAGAGAAAAGATCCGTCAACTTCTCAGGAAGGTTGAGGACGAAAAGGGCCGCCTGTCCTTGGCTATGCTTGCCGGTTCCTCGCTCAACCTCGTTGGCCGTTGGAGCTTCGTGGTCAGCGCTCCATGGATGGATACTGCGGGACCTCGCGAAGTCGTCAGCTATTTGAGTTCTTACCTGGAGCGTTACCTGGATAAGAAAACACTTGCGGCCATCGATCGTGTGTCCGTTCTGCCAAGCAAAGATCCGCTGGTACAGCGGATTCCGCAACTTCTCAACGATTTTCTGGGTATCGATGTGTCAACCCACGAGGCCGGTTTTTACATGACGAACTCAGCCGTCGAAGACTGGAACCTGCCGCAGGCCTTCGTTTTCTTGGCGGATCGCGATGTGAATGGGAAAGTCACTCGCTCTGCCAACAAGGAGAAGGTCGCACTGCACTGATGGTTTTCAGACTCGAAAGTCCCTCAGTCTGAAATCTTCGAGGATAACGCGGGACCTACGACACTACGGCAGCTTGAAATTCACCGTGATCTGGGTCTGTATTTCGGTAGGCTCGCCGTTCAAGTAATAGGGTTTGTACTTCCATTGGCGAACTGCATCCATGGCCGCATGCCCGAGGACGGCATCTCCGCTTAGTTGCTTTACGTTGCCCACGCTCCCATCTTTCAGAATCGTGGCCTGCAGCAGTACTGGACCTTCCAGACGCAACTGCTTGGCTTGAGCGGGATAGTTGGGTGCGACTTTCTTGATGAGCAATCCCTGGAACACGCCTTGGGAAATCTTCAGCGCTGGAACTGCTTGCGTTGGAATCTGAACCTGAGTGCTGGTGATTCCGGAAAGCGCGTCCTTATCGGAACTCGATGGTGCGCCGATTACTTCCGGAGCCTCGGCCACCTCCGGCGTCGCCGCCGTTGATTTCGGCTGCGAGGTATTGCTATGGACGACAAGAGGTTCTGGTTTTGCTGGAGCTGGTACGTTGGCTGCCGCCGGCGCAGACATTGGGACAGCAGCAGACGGCTTGGCAGAGGGAGCCTGCGACTCCGGAACAGTAGAAAACGAAGTGGTAGTGTCTGGGGCGACTACATTCTCTTCTGCTGGCTTTGCGGAATTGTCATTTGTCGGCAGCTGAGATTCACTATTTCCGCCTGGCAGAGTCTGCCCCGGAGACTGTGCAGCCGGCGGCACCTGGGCTGACGTCGATGTGCTCTTGTGCTGCAGCTTACTCCATCCGAAATAAGCGGCCACCGCGAGGACAGCGACAGCCACGATCCCAATCTTCGCTTTACCCCCACCACTGGACTGCGCCTCGTCTTCATCGATCCTGCTGATCGATGAGAGCACTGGAGCTTCCCTTGGTGTCATCACTTCAGTGGCTGGAAGTTTTGCTACCTTGCCAGTTTTGTTCTGCGTATCCTGCCAGGTTCCTGCGGGCAGCGAGACGGCGGTCGCCATGGATGCCGATGGCGCATCCGAATGCAACACCTCTCTAGCTCGAACTGGAGCTGCAGCCGCTCCCGTGCTGCTTCCGTAGGCCGTTGATTCCTCTGAACTGGCAAAATCCGGATCAGGTTCCAGCTCGGGTTCTTCGTCCAGCGCTGTCGCCATGGGTTCTACGTGAGACTGAGAAACCGGTTGCCAGGGAAAAGGCTTTGAAGTGCTGGATGTCTGACTCGAAGGAGTCGAATCCGGCATGTACTCGAGCAAGGCCGCTTCAGCGGCATCGGGCTTGGGAGCGGATTCCGCCTCGACCTCGAATGCCGCAGAACTGGCCGCCGACATTACTGGCGCTGTAGGCGTAATCGCTTGGCGAGAAATTTGTGGGTTGTGCCCTGAGTGGGTACCGAGACGATCCGCGGTCGAGGCTGCCGCTGACTTGGCGCTCTCACCTTTTCGCAGCAAACCGCGCGCTACCCGGATCGTACCTTTGGACTGCTCCACATTGATCGGCTTCGTAAGTACAAGATTAGCCCCGATGCGGAATGCTTTTGCGACTCCCGTCTGTCCCTCAACCACCGCGACTGAAAGCGCCGACTGATTCAAGCTTGAGTTACGAGCGCTCTTAAAGAGCAACGTGGCATTCTGCTCGTTATCGCAGTCCACGACAATCGCGTCAAAGTGCTGTGCCATGAGCCTTTTTACGGCGTCAAAGGGCTCTGCGGACGATTCCACTTTGAAGTCCAAGTCGGTCAGTACCTGGGTCACAACACGGGCAGTTTTTTCCTCTGGGCAGAACAATAGCGCCTGAAAACTCATAACTCGCATCGTAGTACACCCTTGGAGCCCAGCAAGTTACGGAGGTAATTTTAGGAACGTGGTCCGCAAATTTCGGGGGCCTGTGGCGCATTGCAGCGTGTTCCCGGTTCCGAAAAGGAAGGACAGATCACGTATCGCTACAATGAACCCCGTGCGCTTGCCCCTGTGGCTCAAGGTCGGATGGACAGCCTGGCTGCTTACCTGGATTCCGGTCTACTGGAAGCAATACGGCGTGCAAAACTTCCTCTACTTTTGCGATTTGGGCAATCTTCTGATCGCGGCTGGTCTGTGGATAGAAAGTTCGCTGATTTTTTCGTGGCAAGCCTGCGGCCTGTTGCTTTTTCAAACCCTATACACCGTCGACCTGTTCTCTGCGGCATTCACCGGAACTCACGTACTCGGGGCCACAGAGTTCATGTTTGATCCACGTGTATCGCTATTCGTGCGCCTATTGAGCTTGTTTCACGTCGTGACACCGCCTCTGCTCTTGTGGGCGATCTGCCGGCTGGGATATGACTCGCGTGGTTGGAAATTTCAGACACTTACGACATGGGTTGTGGTCCCAATCAACTTTTTCTGGCGTCCACAATATGACGTGAACTGGGCGCGTGGTCCGTTTTTCCGAGAGCAGCACCTTGTCCCGGGCTTTTTGTACCTCGCGGCCTATCTGATTATCGTGCCTGTTGCCGTATATTGGCCCACACATCTACTACTGTGGCAATTGTCGAAGAAATACTCTTCGCGGAAAGCTGAAATTGACAGGTTGCCTTCGGAGTAGCCCAGGAATCCAGGGCCTAGGCTTTTACGACTTTCCCGCTGCGCAGGCAGGAAGTGCAAACGCGAATACGCTTGGTCCCGCCTTTCACCCGTGCGCGAATCGGGCGCAGATTCACGTTCCACCGGCGCTTGCTCACGTTGTGAGCGTGACTGATGTTATTTCCAAACTGCGGCCCTTTGCCGCAAATCTCACAAACTTGTGCCATGAGTGCTCCAGTCAGTGTCTGCTGCTTATAGAATCTAATTTTACAGCATGCTGAACCGCCTAACCAGCTTCCAGGCTGCGCTGGCGTCATCCGCGATGAACGCATCTTTTATTCTTCTGGCATGAAAACCGGCATCATCGGACTTCCGCAAGTCGGCAAGACGTCGCTTTTCCGAATCCTTACCAAGGCACATCTTTCTGATCATGCCTATTCCAATCCGCGCGAGGCCCATGTCGGCGTCGCTAGAGTCCCCGACGATCGCCTGGATCGCTTAGCCGCAATTTATCAGCCGAAAAAACTTGCGCATGCCTCCGTCGAATACGTTGACGTTGGCGCGATTGGCCAGGAAGCCCTGAAAGAGACAGCCTACCTCGGAAGTTTGCGGAACGTGGATGCGCTGGCGCACGTTGTGCGTGCTTTCGATGATCCTGCCATTCCGCATGTCGGCGCGATCGACCCCCTGCGCGATATCAAGAATGTGGAATTCGATTTGATGGTCAGCGATCTTGGGCAAATCGAAAAACGCCTGGAACGTCTGGAAAAAGATCTAAAAAAAATGCGCTCGTCCGACCTGGAAAAAGAATTTGAGCTTATGAAAGCGGCCAAGTCGCATCTCGAATCGGAACGCCCGCTGCGCGAGATGCAAATGACGCCTGAGGACAAGAAGCGTCTGCGCGGCTTCATGTTTTTGAGCGAGAAACCGATTCTGTACGTGTTGAATGTCAACGAGAGCGCCCAGTTAGGCAATACCCTGGCCAATGCCGCTTCCATGCACAAGCTCGCGGAAGTTGCTTCGCGTCCGAATGCCGCGGTTGCCGCTATTTGTGGGAAAGTAGAGGCAGAACTGGCGGAGATGAACGATGCGGACGCCGCCGAATTCCTCGCCAGCTACGGCCTGCAAGAAAGCGGGCTGGTCCGTTTGATCCGCTCTACCTACAACCTGCTGGGCATGATTTCCTTTTTCACTGTTGGGGAAGATGAATGTCGTGCCTGGACAATTCCCGCCGACACCCGGGCTGTGCAAGCCGCTGGCGCTATCCACTCCGATTTGGAGAAGCATTTCATTCGCGCCGAAACCATTCGCTGGGACCAGTTGCTGGATGCCGGATCAGAAGCCAATGCCCGCGCCCGCGGCACATTACGACTGGAAGGCAAGGACTACATCGTGCAAGACGGTGATGTGATGCATATCCGACATTCCGGATAGGCGGAATTTAGAACCAGTTCCCAGTTCTCAGATATCAGTTCTCAGTGTTCATTCGTCACAGCATCTCTACCGTATTCAGCCGAAAATGCGGGTGGAGGTGCACCATGGGTCAATCCTATAGAGACCTGTTTGCCTGGCAGAAAGCTATGGATTTCGTTGTCGCTATTTACAAGTGCACGAATGCGTTTCCCCGCGATGAAACCTACGGCCTCGCAGCACAACTCCGAAGGACTGCAGTTCTGATTCCTACGAACATTGCCCAAGGACAGGCGCGGTTCTCGCCGGGCGAGTTCTTCTCTTTTCTCGGACGCGCCCGTGGAGCCCTTGTGGAAGTCGAAACGCAAGTGATCTTATCGCAACGTTTGCAGTATCTGACCGATGAACGAGCGCAGCAGGTATTGGACAAGGCCTCTGAACTGGGCAAGATTCTGAACGGACTGATCACCTCTATTCGTCCCGCTGCGTAACTGAGAACTGAGAACCGGGAACCGAGAACTGGTATCATCCCCCAGCCCACATGCACCCGATTCTCCTCAGCATCTTGCTGGGTTTGACGGCAGCCGCGGCCAATATCTTCGGAGGCGCCGTTATCGTTCAGAAGCACTGGGAGCGTTCTTACCTCAAGTATTTCGTTGCGCTAGGCGCGGGTTTCATGCTGGCCACCGCGATCGTGGAGATCTTTCCTGCAAGCATTCAGCTTCGCGGTAAGAGTGCGGCCTTTCTTGTGTTGCTGGGCTATTTGATCATCCATTTTTTCGAACACACGGTTACTCCCCACTTTCATTTCGGAGAGGAGGTCCACCAAGAAGAATTTATCCAAAGGCACAAAGGATACTCTGTCCTGCTCGGATTGCTCATTCACACGTTCTTCGATGGAATTGCCATCGCCTCAGGGTTTATCGTTTCCGATTGGCTGGGCTGGGTTATTTTTTGGGCGGTTTTTCTGCACAAGATTCCCGAAGGATTCACGGTTGCGTCAGTCATGCTGGCCAGTGGCCGGAGCAGACTTACCGCCTGGGGATCGTCGGTGATGTTGGGCGCTGCCACACTGGCAGGTGTTTTGGTCATGGCACTGCTGCGCCATCATGTGAGCTTCGGATTGCCGCTTTCGGCTGGGGTAACTATCTACGTGGCTGCCTCAGACCTGATGCCGGAAGTCAATCGCGAGCCTGGGGTACGAATGGCGCTGGTGGTCTTTCTAGGTGTGGGACTGCTCTTTCTAATGGACCAGTTTGTCCATGCGCATTAGCGCCTATTCCACCGTATGCTTGGCCGTGTACCCTTCGCGGGCTAGGATCTGATACTTCACATCCTTGCCTTTCTGGTCTCGAACCTTCAATGGGCTACCGTCGGGACCCACCACTTCGACCCTCAACTTTCGGTAGCTGCCATCGAGCTTCGAGTTGGTTGGATGGTATGCCAGCATGTACTGATTGCGAATATCGCTGCTAATGTCGTGAAAAATCTCCGGCAGCTCACCCTGAAAACGGGGGAAGTAGGCACGGCCTCCAGTTAATCGGGCGAAAGTATTCATCTCGTTGTCGGCCTGCAAATAATCCATTTGCCCGACTGGTATGCCCATACCGTGAGGTGCTGCGCGCCCACGAGACTCGTAATATTCACGCAGTGCAAATCCGACGCTGACCGGGAAAATGGTTACATCCTTAGTAGATTTGACCTTTTTGAGGATCTGGTCGAGGTTCAGCTTGCTGAAGGTGTCAACACCCGTGGTAATGAGGATCACGTATTTCCGCCCTTCGATCCGATCAATCCTGTCTAAGGTGTCGTAGAGAGCATCGAAGAGATTCGTCTCCGCAAAGCCGGGGATGCGCAACTGGTTCAGCCCGCCGTAAACCGCTTTCTTGTCCTGGGTAAAGTCGACCAGAATATACGGCTTCATGTCGTAAGAAACTACCGCCACCCAGTCGTCTTTTTTCAAGCTGTTCGCGAAGGCATAGCCAGCTTGGAGAGCCTCTACCATGAAGTAGTAATTCGTCGACGCGAACTCCACCAGCATTACCGCCGTAATGGGAGCCTCAGCCACGTTAAAGTTAGTCACAGTCTGGGGAACGCCGTCTTCGAGGACTTTGAAGTTATCTTTTTTCAGTCCAGGGATGAATTGACCGTCTTTGGTCGTGACCAACACATCGACATTCACCAGAGGAACGTCGACCCGGATCGAATAATCCGGCATCCCCTCAACCTTCTTGGGCTTTTCTATGGGCGGGGGGGTAGGCGGCTCTTCCTTCTTCTTTGGAATGGCATACGGACCTACATCGGACTGTGGTCCACCGGCTGCTGGGGGCGGCTCTTGCTTTTGACTCCCGGCATCGGGTGCTGGCTTGGATTCCTCCTGCGCCGCGAGTCGTGCGGATCCGAGGGAGAAACACCCCAAAACCAGAACTATCAATACGATAGCCAGACCACAGCCATACAGATATCGAAATTTCTGCATGGGCTTATCAGAAAACATGGAACTCACTGAAAACTCCCTATGCTAGTATAGACGCACAGCTTCGCGGTTGGGATGTTTTGCGTGGTCTTGGCATTAGCTCCTCCCCACCCGGCAAACTGAATACACGACGCGAAGTGTAACTCTTGTTGGTGGGACCCTGTAGGGGTCCGATGGGGCAAATCAGATGAGACGTGCGGGTCTCGTGGGTGTCGTACTTTACTCCTTTGTACTCTCCTTTAACTTAAGCGCTCAAACCACCAGATCAACTCAAACTATTCCGCTCAGCAAAATTCACACCGGCATGCGCGGGGTTGCGTACACGGTCTTCGAGGGCACAAAACCGGAACCGATGGATGTCGAGGTATTGGGCATCCTTAAGAACGCCAACGGCCCCAAAGGCGACATCATCCTGGTGCGCCTAGGCGGGAAGAAAGCCGAGTACACGGGCGTGGTTGCAGGCATGAGCGGCAGTCCCGTCTACTTCGATGGCAAGCTCGCCGGCGCCCTCGCGTTTCGCATTGGCGAGTTCTCGAAGGAACCGATTGCCGGCGTGACTCCGATCGATGAGATGCTGGAGATCAACGCGCTGGATCGCCGTCCCGAGACAACTCCTGCCAGCGCAAGCGGCGCGGTCAATGCGGCCAGCAAAACCTCGGGGCCGGGCCTCGCAAGTTTTCCGGCTGAAGCGACCCAGGCGTATGCGAACTACTTGAAGCCAATTGAGACTCCGCTGGTTTTTAGCGGTTTCTCGCAGGATGCGATTCAGCGGTTCGCCCCGCAGTTCGCCGCTGCTGGCATTGTGCCGGTTACCGGCGCGGGATCGGTAAGCGACATTAAGCAACCTGAACCGCTCGAACCCGGCTCTGCGGTGAGTGCCATCCTCGTGCGCGGTGACATGGATATTGCCGCCACTTGCACCGTCACCTACATGGACGCGCAGCACCTGTTGGCTTGCGGCCATCCTCTAATGCAGTTCGGAACGATTGATCTGCCAATGACCAAGGCGCAGGTCCTGGCTACTTTGCCCTCGCCGCTGAATGCCTTCAAAATCGTGAACGCCACGGAACCGGTGGGCGCCTTCATTCAGGATCGCCACACAGGCATTATGGGAGAGTTCGGCAAAGAACCGGAGATGATTCCGGTCACCCTCAACATTCACGGTGGGCCGACCAGCAAGCAGTTCCACTACGAAATCCTCAACAACGCCCAACTCAGTCCCGTGGCTATGATGGCGACCGTGTTCAACGCCCTTCATGGGCTGAATGAATACGGCGAAGATACGACCTACAGGATGGAAGGGCGTATCAACGTCAAAGGCTATCCAGAGGTTGGGTTGGAAAACATGTTCGCAGCAGCAGACGGCGGACAGCCCGCTGCCGTGCTCGCCGCCCTTTCAATCGGCGACCGTTTCGGCAGAATTTACGACAATCCGTATAACGTCCCGGACATTCACGGCGTCCAGCTTGATTTCGATATCGTCCGCGACCGCCGATGGGCACGTTTGGAGAGTGCTCGGACCGATGTGACTGAAGCTCGTCCCGGTGACGAAATCACCATTGAAACCGTCGTACGGCCCTATCGTGGCGAAGGTCTCGTTCGTCAGATTCCCATACACATCCCTACTTCGACGTCGAAAGGTTCTCTGCGTATCCTGGTCAGCGATGGCGAAACGCTTGATCGTATTCGACGGGCCAGCCCGATGCTGGCCCGCAAACTGGACCTGGCCTCCACGATTGCTTTGATCAACAAACAGCACGTTAATAATCGGGTGTATGTCTCATTGCTGGAGGCTGATCCCGAAGCCATGGTCGCTGACAAAGTCATGCCCACGTTGCCGCTCTCTGTCATGAACGTTATGGACGGAATGCGTGGCACCCAGGATATGGTCGTGCTGGGCGAGTCCGCCGTGAATGAAGCCTCCACGGCGCCGCTCGACTATGTTGTATCGGGTGCGCAGATCCTCAACCTCACTATCAAATAGGGGCGTGCTGGTGCGATTGATTTCCTCTCGCACTAGCACGAACTCCGTGACCGCGGCTAAAAGTTGACCCAAAGGTCTGCCTCCGCAACCTCTGTGTCCCTCTGTGCCCTCTCTGTGGTTAAAGGTTTGTACCCCAGAGGAGTGCCATGTTCTCTTCCCCGCCTCGTCTTCCGCTTCCGTGATACTCTGGATTTCCGCTTACAACTCTGAGGTTTGAATTTGCCAACCCTAAAAAAGCTCTGTTTCGCCCTGATAATAATTTCCGTCCCTGTTCTTGCCCGGGCTGAGGGAACCCGTACCTGGGAGCAATCAAAATTCGAGGAACTCACTAAAGGTACGGCCAAGGGCGTCGCCATTCGCAGCACAGGAGGATTGGAGCTCGCCCCCGCTTTCAAAGCGATTTGCACTACTCCATCGACCTACATCTGGGCTGTTGATGCGGACTCCAACGGCAATTTGTATGCTGCCGCCGGAGCTCCAGCTCGTGTCTATCGAATTACGCCCGATGGCCAGCACATTCCGATTTTCGAGCCGCAGGAGCTTCAGGTCCAGGCCTTGGCCATTGATAAAAACGGAATCATTTACGCCGGCACGAACCCCGATGGAAAGGTGTATCGCATCGAGCGCCGCACGGCCGTAGCGGCCAAGGAAAGCCTCGATTCATCAAAAGGGAAATCAACCAGCGAGTTCTCCGCCTCCGTCTTTTTCGACCCCGGCACGAAGTACATCTGGGATTTGCTGCTGGATGCTGCGGGGAATCTCTTCGTAGCCACAGGTGACCACGGCGAAATTTTCCGCGTCACGCCGAAAGGGGAGCACTCTGTGCTCTTCAAGAGCGACGAAGCCCACATCCGAGTACTGGCGCTCGATTCAAAAGGGGATCTCATCGCCGGTTCGGACGGCAGCGGACTCGTGTACCGCATTTCTCCCAAAGGCGAAGCGTTCGTTCTCTACAGCGCTCCCAAAAAAGAGATCACTGCGCTAGCGATCGACAAAGCCGGCAACATCTACGCTTCAGCGGCCGGCGAGAAGCGCTCCGGAGGTCCTGGGCCGAGTCTCCCTGTAACAATTCCGCCTCCTGCGCCAATGCCAATGACAAATGCGGGGCAGTCTGCCCTTACCGTCACCAATCCGAATCCAGCGCCTGCGCCTGTCATGGGACCATTCCCATCAAGCGGAACAGCCGGAGGCTCCGAGATTTACCGCATTGCGCCCGACGGCTCTCCGAGCCGCATCTGGACTTCACGCGAAGACCTCGTCTATGCGCTAGCGTTTGATCCAAGCGGGCATCTGCTCGCAGGCACAGGCAATCGCGGCCACGTGTACGCCATTACTGGCGAGGATGAATTTACTGATCTGCTCAGAGCCAGTGCCAGCCAGGTGACTGCATTCGCCAAGGCTGCGAACGGCGCTCTGTATGCTTCAACCAGTAATCTGGGAAAAATCTTTTTGCTTGGTGCAGCCCCAGAAGCGGAAGGCACCTACGATAGCGATGTCTTCGATGCCCGCATCTTTTCCCGTTGGGGCCGCGCCGAATTTCGCGGAACCGGCAACGTGGAACTCCTCGCGCGCAGCGGCAACGTCGACAATCCCGACCGCAACTGGAGCCCCTGGACAAAGGTCGATTTGCAAAGGGGCGCGGAATTATCAGTTCCCCCGGCGCGCTTCATTCAATGGAAGTCTGTGCTGCGGCCGGGAAATCCGGCAGCTCGCGTGGACGGCGTGCTGGTCAATTACCTGCCAAAAAATGTTGCTCCGGACTTCGACGACGTTTCGGTCCAGGTGGGCACCCGTTATCAGTCCATGCCCAAACCCATTGGCGTCGATTCAAGCACCGTCAGCACCCCTCCGCCGAGCACGCACGACAGGGATTCAGTTGGCGTAAAGTGGAGCGTTCACGACGACAATGAGGATCAGATGGTCTACTCCGTCTATTATCGTGGAGATAGTGAGTCCCGCTGGCTCTTGCTCAAGGACAACGTCACCGACAAGTTCTATTCCTTCGACGCTTCGCTCTTGCCCGATGGCGGCTACACAGTCAAAGTCGTTGCTTCGGACGCCCCCTCGCATTCTCCCGAGCAGGCGCTCACCGCAGAACGGGAAAGCAGTCGCTTCGAGGTCGATACCACTCCGCCGCGGATCGGTGAATTGAAGGGATTGCTGGATGGCGATCAGATCCACGTGAGCTTCGACGCGAGCGATTCTTTCTCTTCGATCAAACGTGCCGAGTATTCCGTAGATGCTGGGGATTGGCAGTTCCTCGAGCCAGTCGGCCAGCTCTCGGATGCCAAGTCGGAGAATTACGACTTCCGCATCCCCGTACCCTCGGGTTCGAGTAAAGTGATGCTGGCATCATCTTCCCGTCCAGCGCCCGATAACGCCTCAGATCCGGAACATGTCGTGGTTGTGCGTGTCTATGACCGCTATGACAACATGAGCTCGGCGAAAACCGTACTTCGCAGCACATCCACGCTAGCCGCTCCTGTCCGGCAGAGTAGCCACGATAAAAGCGCGCGGTGATACTCGTTTGTGATCGGGCCTAGCACTATTTTCCAGGATTAGCGCCAGGATTAGGGTTTAAGGAACGTAGCGCGTTCAGAGAAGTGGTACGGTCGAATTCAATTTTCGCCTTCTCTGATAAACCCTCTCTTCGATAGATCTGACCCAGCATGAAGTGCAAAGGCGCGCTTTGAGGATCCAGCTGTACTGCTTTTTCCAGTTCCGCTTGCGCTTCAGGAAGCCTATCTAACGCCGAATAGCCTTTACCCAATTGTTGATGGGCTTTTGGGTCCTCGGGCGAGATCTCGATAGCCTTTTGCAGGTATGGCACCGCTTCCGGTGCTCGGTGTTGGTCGAGGAGAAGGATGCCGAGATTAAGGAATGGGCCAGATTTTTTGTCTAAAGACTTGGACTGCCACTCAATCGCTTTTTGGTAGGCTGCAATAGCCTCTTCTGTGCGGCCCAGCCCCGCGTATGACAAGCCCAGATTGTCTTCAGCTTTGACGTTGCCAGGATCGAGCTCCAAACATTTTTTGAAGGCGCCGGCGGCTTCCTCGAACCTGTTTTCGTTGTATTTCGTGCGACCCAGGTAGTACCAGCCTTGGGAATCCTTTGGATTCCATTGCAGCGATTTGGTGAGCCACTTGTCGGCGTCCGTGTAAGCGCCGAGTAAAACGTAATCGAGCGCGACAATCTTCAGATCAAACGCGCTGGGGTCGTGATATTTTGCGCCTTCCGTGAACTGTGCAAGCGATTCACTGGCTTTTTCCTTCCGGAGCTTCAGCTCAGACTCGGGGAGATTTGGATATTCCTCTGCCTGCGGTTCTACGCCAGCTTGAATTTCGCGGAAGAGGATGTAGCCGAGCAAAAAGTGAGCATCTGCGGACTGCGGCTGATGTTGCAAGCTTTGCCGCACAGTGCGCTCGGCCTCGTTCAGCTTGCCTTGCTGCACCAGGGATTTCGCTTCGGCAAGGTCCATATTTTCGTCCGGTGGCCTCACCGACATCTTTTCCGAGTCTCTCTTGACGCTCGGAGTTGTGGCTTGGCAATGGGCGATTTCTGGATTAAACAGGCTCAGGACGAGAGTGGTAGCTAGGCACGCTCGCAATGGAGAAGCAGGTCTGCAGATCAGCGACACTTGAGAGTTCCTATACTCGCGTTCGAGAGTTAATCACCGCTCAGAAACTTCCTTACCTTCCACCACGGTAAAGATCCGGTCCACGCTTGGAACGGCAATCTCCTGCTTGGACCCGCTCGGCCACTGGATTTCGATTTTATCGATCTTCATTGCAGAACCTAATCCGAAGTGCACGCGCGGATCCGAGCTCGACCCATAGCTTCCTCCACTGAACACATCGGCGCGCTGCCGAGTACCTGCTGCGGTCAAGAATACTTTTGCGCCGATCGCGTCGCGCGGACTCTTAGGACCGCCGATCAGCTTCAGTCCGATCCAGCGATTGTCATTTTTGACCACGTTGCGGAGCAATGCCGGCCCGGCATCAACATTGTTCAGAACAACATCAATGTGGCCATCATTAAAAAGGTCGCCGAATGCTGCGCCTCTAGCTGAGATGAGATCTGCCAGGCCACTGCCCGTTGCCGGCGGAACTTCCCGAAATCTACCGCCCTGATTACGGAAAAGCTGCGGCCTCTGCGCCCAGGTTGTACCCCAATCCTGTTGATCGACTCCGGGGTAAACATGCCCATTGGCGACAAAGATGTCCAGCCACCCGTCATTATCGAAATCGAGAAACCCAGTCCCCCAGCCCAGGAAGGGAATGGTTGGTTCTGCGAGGCCGCCGCGGAACGTGACGTCGCTGAAGTAGCCATCGCCTTCGTTTTTGTAGAGCGTGTTGTAATCGTCCGAGAAAGCGCTCACATAAAAATCCACTTTGCCGTCGCGATCGTAGTCGCCAACCGCGATCCCCATCGATGCCTGCTCGCGCCCGTCTTCGCTCAAGGCGAATCCGGACATGTAGCTGACATCCTCGAACGTGCCGTCGTGGCGATTGTGATAGAGATAGTTCGGCACCGAATCGTTCGCGACGACCAGGTCAACCCATCCATCGTCATCCACGTCGACGAACACCGAAGCAAAACCGTAATAGCCGTTAGGATCGCTGACACCAGCCTTCGCACTCACGTCCGTGAACGTACCATCCCCATTGTTGTGGAACAGATGATCACCTTCTCCTTTAAGACCACGTGGTCCGCACATGACGTTCACTCCGCGAAACTGACAGAAGCCGGGCGGAATATTGCCTTCTCCCGCAACCGGCGGACGATCGGGATCGAATTTGACGTATCCGGGAACAAATAAGTCCAGCAGGCCATCGTGGTCGTAATCACCCCACGTTGGCCCGGCAGACCAATCCCCGAGAGCCACTCCCGCTTTTTCGGCTACATCGGTGAATGTACGGTCGTGGTTGTTGTGGTAAAGACGATTCTTGCCGTAGTTGGCGACGTAGATGTCTGGCCAGCCGTCGTTATCGTAGTCGCCAACGGCGACGCCGAACCCCCAACGCTCATTCCCGACGCCGCTCTTTCGGGTAACGTCTGTAAACGTGCCATCACCGTTGTTATGCAGAAGCATGGCTTGCGGCGCAGGCTCTTTCCCCTTCAAAGCCGCCATGGTCGAGCCGTTTAGCAGATAAATGTCTAGCCAGCCATCGTTGTCGTAATCGATGAGAGCCACGCCCGAGCCGGGAGTCTCGATGATGGTCTTTTTGTCGGGGGTTCCGGAGCGATGACGAAATTTGTCCAGTCCGGATTGTTTGGTGATGTCTGTGAATACCACGGGTGCGCCGTCGACGAACCCACCCGCTGTAATTGGACGAGATTGAGCGTCTTTTACGGCGGCATGCGCTGCGCCTGTGGAGACGCCCATCTGCGGGGATGGTTGCGGAGCAGTTTGAGGGGCGCGCTCCTGGCCGGGAGCGAAGGAGAGTGCAAGGCTGAGCAAGAACAGAAGCGCGTGGAGCCGAATCACTTTTCCTTTATAGCTCCGAAATCGTGCCAATGGGACTGCATGCGGGCTTCAATCATGATTGTCGGCAGGAACAGGCTGATCGGCGGCGTTTTGCTCCTGTCTCTGTCTTTTCTTTTCCAGCAGCTCATGCTGGCTCTCGTCGGCTTCCTCTTTGAGTTTCTGAAACTGGGCGAGAGCTGCCTGTGCATCCTCGGTACGATGCATTCTGCGATAGAGCTGCGCTAACTGGTAATAGGCCTGCCGAATGATCTCTGGATTACTGTCACCCGTGATCGCTTGCCTGAAATGGCTTATGGCGCCTTCATTATTGCCGAGCTGCATTTCGGCCTTGCCCAGGTAGTAGTGCGCATCTTTAAGGTTTGAATCCTTTTGAAGCGCGCTCTCAATGAGGCTCTTGCCCTCCGCAGCGTTCCCGCGCTCCACGCGCAAGCAGCCGAGCTTGTAACTCGCCAGGATGTTATTGGGGTCAAGCTCCAGTTCCCGATGATACTCAGCCTCGGCCGGGTCAAATCGACCGATTTTCCAATATTCGGTCCCGAGCTCTTCGTGCAGTCCGAGTTCCTCGGGGGCAAGCTTTATCGCCGCATTGTATTCGGCGATAGCGCCTTCGTGACGATCAGCTTCAGCATCAGCCTGGGCCAATACCTGACGCACACGCCACGAATCAGGATTCGCTTTGAACATCTTCTCGTAACTCTGTTTTGAAACCAGCATGTGGGCGCGGCCTTGATGATAGAGCACATCAACGTTGCCCGGCGCCAGTTTGGCTGCACGATCCAGAGAGTCTGCAGCCTCCGCCGGCTGATTTGCTGCCAGCTGCGCCACACCCAGCCACATCCAGGCATTCGCGTCGGTCGCGTTCAATTTGGTTTCTTTGCGAATATGCGCGATTGAAGTCTGGAAGTCGTTCAGCCGATATTCCGCCAGACCCAGAAATAAGTTTGCGCCACGCAACGCGGGTTTTAACGCCAGTGCTTTTTTGAGGCTGGCGATCGCCTCGGGAAATTGTTTCTGCTCCTCACGAACCAGCCCAAGATTCAGGTGGGCCTCGGCGAAATTCGGAGCGCGAGCGATAACAGCAGAGAATTGCTGCGCGGCGATATCAAACTGGCCGGCACGCATGGCTTCGGTTGCTCGCTGAAAAGTTTGTTGAACGGTAGAGTCCTGGGCCAGGCAGGCTATGGAAGTAATAAGAAGGAAAAGATAAATAGTTTTGAGCGTAGGAACCACACTTTACTCCCTCGGCTTTCCCACCATACAGGTTACGACGAATGACATTCTCAGACTACGCCAAGGAGTGCAGGGTAGAACCGAGGCGCGCCGACCTATCAGTCAGGTCGGCGGCTATGCTCATCGGCGAGCGATCCCGAGATGTCAGAATTCAAGCCTGAGTATCAGCTGAATCTGTCGCTGTGCGTCAACCGTCCCGAAGAATCGTCCGAAATTTTGATCGTAGGGACCGTTCGCATCGGGTCTCGACAAAACATGCCGGTTGAAGGCGTTTAGTAGCTCAGCCTTGAATACCACGTTCACCCGTTCCGTTGCTTGAGTTCTCTTAATGATCGAAAAGTCTTCGTTCAGAAATCCGGGACTTCGTACCTCTGCCGTGGTTCGAGTGAAATCCCCGAATGCATACCCTCGCGCATCGACCAGGCTCGCGAAGTTAGGATCTTGGAAGGCTCCGTTGATGCCGTTAGGTCCTACGACTCCTTGTGCGAAGTGGTCATCGCCAACCGTGTTAAGCGGGGCATTGAAGAAAGTGTCGACCAAAGGATTGAAGTCGTCGGCATTGGCTCTGCTGCTGAGCAGCGGCTGACCTTTGACGCGCGAGAAGCGAAAACACGTGCCGTTGGTAGGATCGAAGGCCGGTGCTCCGCTTGCGCAGCCAAAGGAAATAGGCTGACCACTCTGGTACCGCTGAACCCCACCTACCTGCCATCCGCCCACGATCTTACCCACCGGACCATGCTGGTTGAGGAATTTCTTGCCAGGTCCGAGCGGCAATTCATATATGTAGCTGACAACGAAAGTATGCGGGATGTCCTGGTTGCTGAGGCTCTTCTCGCCTCTCAGATTAAAAGGGTTTTGAACCGTTCCCCCGCCTGTGAAAGCGGAGAAAGCCGGAAGCGCACTATCCGAGTCTGTAAGAGTTTTCGACCATGTATAAGCGGCAAGCACGTTCAATCCACTGTGGAATCGACGCTCCGCCTTTGCGAGCAACGCGTGATATGTAGACTGTCCAAGGTTTTCCAGACAGCAATCCGTGTCGATGTTGCCGTACTGCGGGAACGGACGCAAAGCCTGCGCAACGGTTCCCGTGAAGCTTGGGTAAGGCAGCGTCACGCCAGCAGCAGCGGCTTCAGGAGAACCGATATCCGAATTGAGTGTGTTCCCCAACCGGAAGTTGGACGGGTTTATGCAATTGATACATGCCAGCGATGAGCGTAGACGCGTTGCATGTTGCCCGATGTAGCCAACGTTCAGGCTGAAATTCGCTCCCAGGTCTCGCTGAATTTCAAAACTCCAATTCTGGATCATGCCTGGGCGAGCATAGTCAGGTGCGATGAACAGTACACCACCAAAGGCGCTGCCGCCCTGACCGTTGGCTTGTGCCGGATCGAGGTTTGGCGGAGCGGGAAAGCTCGGCACTCCGTTGTCAAGCAGGAAGGCCGGATCGAAAAAATTCACCTGGTTTGTAAAGCTTGGCTCGGCACTAAACCCGAGCGTGCCTGCTGAACCGAAATCGGCGTAGTCCAGAGGCCCGTAATAGATCCCGTAGCCACCTCGAAAGACCATCTTCCCGCCGAACCGGTCTGGGGCATAGGCGAAGCCAATGCGGGGTGCAACGTCCTTCTTGTAGCTGTCAACCCAGGCGCTGCTGTGCCCGCTGCGTCCGTTGCCCTTGCCGGCGAACACAATTGCCCCTGGAAACCCATCAGCACCCGGATTGGGCACAGTAGGATCAAAAATCGAGGCATTATCGAGCGCTTCATGACGGGGGGTTTCTATGTCATACCTGAATCCCAGGTTAAGCATGAGGGTTCGGCTGACCTTGAAGTCGTCTTGCACGTAACCGGCGTAGTAATTCGAGATCCACCGTGGCTGTCCCGCGCGAACGCGCAAGCTGCCTCTGTCAACTCCGCCAAGCAGGAAGCTGGCGAAAGCATTACCGGTGGGGCCAACCAGGGTCGGGGTGGCCGCGGTTTCAGTCCGGTCGAAATCGTATTCACCCGAGCCTCCAGCAAAGTCAATTTTTGAGAACTGCTGGTATCGCCAATCGAACCCGAAACGTAGAGTATGACGGCCTCTGGTGAGAGACACACTATCGGCGACAACGATGCCATTATCCACATCGTCGGCGTAAACAGCCTGGCCAAGTTGCGCAAACGGTTCTGGACCGAAAAATATCACCGGGAAGGTCTGGCCGGAAGCGCCCTGCAAACCCACTTCTGCCGGCCAGTCCGTCCCATCGACAGCCCCGGCGCGGTCAAAGCTGTTGACGCGGTTATAACCAACGTTCAAATGATTGAGGAGGGTTGGACTAAATGCACGATCCCAGCCAGCCCGCATGTAGTGAGTGGTGAAATCCTGAATCTGGGCGCCGTTGCTAAGGGGTTCCGGCAAACTGGGCGTACCATTGCGGCTGGTGTTTTCGCGGCTACTGTAGCTGAAGAACACTTTGTCTTTTTCGCCCAGATTCTGGTCGACGCGCACGGTGGTGGTTGTTGTGGTGCGGGGATTCGTCGTCAGGAAAATAAAATTCTGGGTGGCACCGGGAAGATTTGGCTCTGGAACGAGCGCGAGAATATTCTTCGCGACCGTGCTAATCCTGGCCGGATCGATTTTGTTATTTGGAAACGGGTCTCGGCACAATACGTTACCGGCGCCAAGCCTGGTAGTGGTAGGGTCAAAGATCTGGCCCGGTTGGACTGTACCGCCACACGGATTTGTGCCTAAGGAATCAGCAGGATTGGTATCGAGCAACGAACTGAAGTCACCATTGCGCAACGCGTCATTCGGGAGGGTGCTTTGCGGATTCCCGCCTAGTTTCTGAAGGTATTGTTCCCAAGAGAAAAAGAAAAATGTTTTATTACGTCCGTTGTAGAGTTTTGGTATCCAGACTGGGCCACCAAAGGTTCCACCGAAATCGTGTTTCTTATCGTTTGTCTTGCGAAAATTTGCTGCGTTAGCGGGGTCGGCGGCAATGTTGAGATCATTGAACCATGCATTGGCATCCAAGGCTTCATTGCGGAAAAGCTCGTAAAGTGAGCCGTGGAATGTGTTCGTTCCAGACTTGGTGGTAAAGCTCTCCACCCCACCAGTGGTTCGGCCATATTCTGCTGGGAGAGTCGAAGTCGTGACCTTAAACTCATCCAGCGCTTCGACCGAAGGTGCAGTCTGGTCAAAAGCGGCACCGCTATCTGCCCGAACGGTACTGGCTCCGTCCAACAACAGTTCAGTACCGAAGTTCTGTCCACCGCCCAGCTTGGACAGGAAAGCACCATCATTGCGGTCGGCTGAGCCCGGACCAACTGTACCCGGTGTTAGAAAGACAAATGCTTCAGGTGAACGCAAATCACCCTGTCCACCTAAGGCCAGCGGCAGTTCCAGAATCTGCTTTTGGGTAACGATGGTGCCCACGTCAGAGGTTTCACTTTCGATGTTGGGAAGGTCGCCGACAACAGTTACGACTTCAGTGGCGCCGCCGGGCTGCATGGTGAAATCACGCGCACTGGTGGTATTGACGTCGACCGCTATACCGGTGGAAGTCAGTTTCTTGAAACTCTGTGCTTCAACTGTAACGTCGTACACTCCGACCTGCATGTCGCCAATGCGATAGCCTCCGGTTGCGTTGGAAGTCGCCTTATAAACAACTCCAGTCTGGGCCCCTGTGGCGGTGACTGTTGCGTCAGCTATGGCTCCGCCTGAGCTATCCAGGACCGTCCCCGCCAGCGTTCCTCGGTTGGATTGCGCCAGCGCCAATCCCGTGCACAGCGCGACCAGCAGGGACAATTCCGCGAACCTGTACGACGTTCTTAGCCACTCCATGTTTGCCTCCAGCTCAGGTTAGAAGGACTTGCAGTCAGGCGTGACACCACTCCGGCCACAATCACCCACGATGGGCATGCATTGTATGCGAGAAAAGTAGTCGAAATCTGTTATGCAGTCGGTGGGGTCAATAGTACTACTTTCGTATAGCAGCGCTGAACTGGCCTCTCATTGCCTAACCTGAACATCAACACCAAGAAACGTACTATGACCGTACAAAGGGCAAAACCACGGGCTACTGGGTTCGCTGGTACACGCGCACATAATCCACCAGCATGGTTTGCGGGAACACTGTGGAGCGGTCGGGATACTTAGGCCAGTCACCCCCGACCGCCAGATTCAGCAAGATGAAGGAAGGGTGATCGAAAACCCATTTCTTCCCGGCGGGCAGGTCTGCAGGTGTGCGAGTCGCATAGAGATCCTTATCAACGTAGAAACGAATCGCGTTCGGCTCCCACTCCACAGCGAAAACGTGGAAAGCATCAGAGAATCTCCGTTGCCCAGCTAAGGTGTAGGTTGCGGAAATGCCGCCTCCACCGCTATATCCTGGCCCATGAATGGTCCCATGCACCGCCGAACGTTCATGGCCGACGTTTTCCATGATGTCGATCTCGCCGCAATCGGGCCAGTCAACCTTGTCCATATCATTGCCCAGTAGCCAGAACGCCGGCCATATTCCTTGACCGTAGGGCAGTTTGATGCGCGCTTCGAAGCGGCCATAGGCTTGCGAAAATTTCCGTTTGGTTTGCAACCTGGCGGACGTGTAGCTGCGCGTCACCTTGTCCGCGCCCTTGTATTTCTCCCGCCGCGCCACGATTACCAGGTTTCCGTCTTTGATATAAACATTTTTCAAGCGATTGGTGTAGTACTCCAGTTCGTGATTTCCCCAGCCATTGCCGCCGGCTTGAGGCGTCCATCTCGTGCGGTCTACGGTCGAGCCATTCAGCAGGTTGAATTCATCGCTCCAGGACAAAACCCAGTGCGGCTTTGACGCAGGCGCCTGAGCATAAAGCGGCAAGGCGAAAAGTACGACTCTGAACAACCTTGTAAGCTGGGACTTTCTCATCTTCATTCCGCGAACCAGAGTGTACCAGTCAACCAACCGGAGCCACAGAGGCCGGTGGAATACATAGACTGACGCATAGCTTCGCAATCATGGGATGGGTGCTATTCTTCTGCGCTGATGAAAACGACCCGCCGGCAATTTGTAAAGCTTTCAGCCCTGGAATTGGCTGCAGCTACAGGCGTCAAGTCTTTTGGTCTCCCAGGGGGAGACAGATCCGGTGCATCAGGTCAAATCCGTGTCTGGATTACAGATGCCAACCAGCGCTTTGCGTCGGCGCCGCCGATCTCGTGGCGTCCGGCTTCCCCAAAAGTTTCCGAGCAAGCCATCTTGCTCAATGCTGATTCTAAGTTCCAGCCGATCCTGGGCTTTGGTGCTGCACTTACCGATGCGGCATGTTATGTGCTCAACCAGTTGTCCTCGGCGTCGCGCGAACAGCTGTTTCACGAACTCTTTCATCCCTCACAAATGGGCCTCAACGTCTGCCGGACCTGTGTCGGCGCAAGTGATTACTCAACCCGAGTCTACAGTTATGACGAGGGAGATCCCGATCCGGAGTTGACCCACTTCTCGATTGATCACGATGGGGAATATATTCTCCCAATTCTGCGCCAGGTCCGGCAGCAGAATCCGGATTTGTTTCTCTTCGCCAGCCCCTGGAGTCCTCCGGGATGGATGAAATCCGGCGGCTCAATGCTGGGTGGGTCCATGCGCAGGCACTATCTGCGCCAGTACGCGCAGTATTTCTCAAAGTTCCTCGACGCCTACGCGGCCGCGGGAGTGCCGATTCAGGCCGTCACGCCGCAAAACGAAGTCGACACCGACCAGGATGGCAGGATGCCAGCCTGCCTTTGGCCGCAGGAATACGAGATCGAATTTGTTTCTAAATACCTGGGACCGCTGCTTCGCGAGAAGCACCCGGGCACCGCAGTCTGGATTCTCGATCACAACTACAATCTTTGGGGCCGGGCGATCTGTGAACTCGATGATCCCAAGCTGCGCCAATATGCCAAAGCCGTGGCCTGGCATGGCTATGTCGGTGAGCCGGAAATGATGGGCAAGGTCCACGATGCTCACCCTGATGCGGAAATGCATTGGACCGAAGGCGGGCCCGACTATACCAGCCCGGATTATTTAACCGACTGGGCGAATTGGGGGCAGACTTTTACTGCCGCCCTGCGTAACTGGTGCCAGTCAATCACCGCCTGGAATCTGGCGCTCGACGAACACGGCAAGCCGAACATAGGTCCGTTTTCCTGCGGCGGGACGCTGACCATCCATTCGCAAACCAGAGAGATTACCCGCAGCGGGCAGTATTGGGCGTTAGCCCATTTCTCGCGTATCATCCGGCGCGGAGCGCAACGGTTTGATTCCCGCAGCAGCCTGCCGGATTTGGATCACATCGCCGTGCAGAATCCCGATGGCAGCAAAGCGCTGGTAGTAACAAATCGCGGGGCTTCCAGGACAGTTGCGGTACAGATTGCTGGAATGGCCGCTGAAGTTGCCATGAAAGAGGATTCGATGGCCACACTGGGATGGACCTGATTCATCTCGCAGTCACCGGGCACAAATTATCAAGAATGCACCGTTGCGAAAATTACGAGTACTCTGCTTCGGCGACCTTCAGAGTCTGTTGACGAACAGTCGCCAGTAGGTTTTCCAATTCTTTGCTGAACATAACCGGGTATGGTGTCGCGTCGCGGAGACGCCGGCACGTGGCAGGAATTTTTTTTAGTTCCTCACTCGCGCGCTTCTGAATGTCTTCAATGCATGGAGAAGGCGCGATTCGTTTCCCATCTCGCATTACCAGTTCAAGCAAACCTACCGCGTCGGAGTACTTTTCGCTCTGGCGTCCGATAATGTCGTGCCGGTAAGTTCCCGCCCCGTCAGGAAAACGGAATATCTGCTTCGGGCCAGGATAGGTGGTCTTTTCCTCGCTGAACTTAGCGCGGTACACGATGCCCGTTTCCGACTCGAGATCAACCAGCTTGTAGACGCCGCCGAGTGTTGGAGCATCTTTCGAAGTCGCCAACGCTGTCCCGACGCCGAACGCGTCAATTGGCGCACCTCGCGCCAGCAAATCTGCAATAGTGAACTCATTGAGATCGCCACTGGCGAAGATGCGAGTCTGGTTCAGCCCCGCCTGATCCAGCTTCTGCCGCACGCGGGTCGCAAGATCCAGAAGGTCCCCGCTGTCCAGGCGGACCGCAGTCGGATGCAGCTTCTTTTGAATGATCTTGTCGATTGCAGCCAGCGTATCGTACGTATCAATGAGCAATACGCCATGTTCCGGAAAAAGCTGCTGGAAGCGCTGGAATGCTTCTTCCTCCTTCGCGTACGCCATCACAAACGAATGCGCCATCGTGCCGAAGACCGGTATACCGAAGCGGCGCCCCGCTTCGACATTTGAGGTTCCTGCGCATCCTCCAATGTAAGCAGCGCGTGCCGCCAGCAAACCCGCCCCGGGACCGTGCGCCCGGCGTGATCCGAATTCCACCACGTTTCTGCGCTCCGCCGCTTCGACCACACGCGCCGCTTTAGAAGCAATCATGGTCTGGAAGGTCAAGGACGAGAGAAGGAATGTCTCGATGACTTGCGCCTGGATTATGGGGGCTGTGACTCTTAACAAAGGTTCTTCGCCAAAAACCGGCGTTCCCTCGGGAACTGCCCAGACCTCGCCCGTGAACCGGAAATCTCTGAGATAGTCGAAGAAGCCATCGCTGATGTGCCCAAAGACAGGCTGTCGCCGGAGATATTCGATCTCCTCCTCACCGAAGCGCACGTTCTCCAGATATTCCAATGCCTGCTCAAGGCCGGCAGTCAGAAGGAAACTGCGCTCCCGCGGCAGGGAACGCACGAATAATTCGAAGCTGGCTTTTGCGGTGAACTGGTTTTCGAAATACGCCGCGGCCATGGTGAGTTCGTAAAGATCAGTGAACAGGCCGAGATGTTTTTGACGATCTGCCATTTCTCAAAGCGATCTAGTCGACACTGCGGGCAGCCATACGCAGGATAACAAAGTAACCAGTTGTCTTTGCCTATTATCGATCCTTAGGGGAAACACAACAGTTGGACCGTTTTACCGCAACGGGCGACTTCTTCAGTGAAGAATCGGGGTCGCATTAGTTCCGATACAGACCCAGTTTTCTCCTTTACGCAACCAGGTATCCACGAAACGGTCGCGCCGTGAATAGCGTTTTCCCTTCTCCACGCCTTTGGCCTGGAATACGCCTGTCGCGATTGCGACATCTCCGAATACGTGCACGGTAATCGATTCGGGTGTGACTTGCTGCTCTTGAGAATTACTAGGTGTCAGGCTTTCTAGAAACTCAGCTTTGGTCGGCGCGCTGCCATCATCGTTAATCAGCACAATATGGTTGTCCAGGATCGCATCCAGCGCGCGCCGGTCGGCCGCCTTGTAGGCCTGATTCCAGGCCTTCTCGAGAGCGGTGATTTTGGCTGCGACACTGGAATCACTTTGAGCGGCCACCAATGACGCCGCAAGCAACAAAGCTGCCGGAACGATAGTTCTCATGTGCACGCTCCAATCGCACAAAGTTTGCGACAGTGTACGCCGTGCAGATGATCACAGCGACAGAAAAACCCGTCATTGAACGGAGCTTCCCGAAAAACAGCGCGGGGTGGAAGATCTCCACCCCGCCCAGGTTTTCGCGACGAGAATTCAGGGCGAGGTTTCGATTCAGACGAGTCCCTGGTCCAGCATCGCATTCGCCACCTTCAGGAAGCCGGCGATATTGGCGCCGTTTACGAGATTGCCCGGAGTCCCATAGGTATCCGCCGTCTCGTAGCAGCTTTTGTGAATGGCGATCATGATTTTGTGCAGCCGGTCGTCCACTTCTTCGCGCGTCCAGGTTAAGCGGGCGCTGTTTTGCGCCATCTCCAACCCTGAGGTCGCAACCCCACCGGCATTGGCTGCCTTGGCCGGCCCGTACAAAATGCCTGCCTCAAGGAACATCTTGGTAGCTTCCAGTGTGCTCGGCATGTTCGCGCCTTCGGCCACGAGCTTCACGCCGTTCTTCAGCATGTTCGTCGCGTCCTTGGCGTTGATTTCGTTCTGTGTGGCGCTGGGGAATGCGCAGTCCGCTTTTATGTTCCACAGCGGATTGTGCTCCAGCTTGATGTCCGTAGGCATGAACACAGCCTTCTTGTAACGATCGGTATATTCGCGAATACGGCCGCGCCGCTGGTTCTTGAGCTCCATCACCCAGCCCAACTTTTCCCGGTCGATGCCGTCTGGGTCAAAGATCACACCATCTGAATCAGACCATGTAATTGGCTTCGCTCCAAAATCGAGCAGCTTCTCCACCGTGTACTGGGAAACGTTGCCGCTCCCCGAAACCAGGCAGAGTTTGCCCTTGAGCGAGTCTTTGCGGCTCTTGAGCATTTCGTCTGCGAAATACACGCAGCCGTAGCCGGTCGCTTCGGGACGAATCAGCGAACCGCCCCAGTTCAGGCCCTTGCCGGTAAGTACGCCCGTGAATTTGTTGGCGAGTCGCTTGTATTGTCCAAAGAGGAATCCGATCTCGCGGCCGCCTACCCCTATATCGCCGGCGGGAACGTCAGTATCTGCGCCGATGTGCCGCCACAGCTCGGTCATAAAGCTCTGGCAGAAGCGCATCACTTCGTTGTCGCTCTTGCCTTTAGGATCGAAGTCCGAACCACCCTTGCCGCCGCCCATCGGAAGCGTGGTCAGCGAGTTCTTGAAGACCTGCTCGAACGCGAGAAACTTCAGGATTCCCAGATTTACCGAGGCGTGAAAGCGCAGGCCGCCCTTATAGGGGCCGATCGCACTATTCATCTCGATGCGGAATCCGCGATTGATCTGCACGTTGCCTTGATCGTCGAACCAGGGCACGCGGAACATAATGACCCGTTCGGGTTCCACAATCCGCTCAAGGATTTTGGATGATCTATACTCGGGATGTTTTTGCAGGACCAGCCTCAGAGATTCGAAAACTTCCTGGACAGCTTGATGAAATTCGGGTTCGGCGGGATTTTTTGCTTTGACTTTCGCCAGTACTTCTTCAATGTAGTCGCCGGGTGGCTTGATTCCAGGCGGCATCATAATGCCAGCACTCATGGTGTTGTCCTCCGTTTGTGTCGTATTACATTTGACTGCTACTCCTGACCAGATTCTCTGAGACCTGAGCCTCAAATCGCGCTGTGATTCGCATCACAGAAACAAGGAATTTTCCGATCCCTTGAATCCCCCTTCATATCCGCACTGTTTACAAACGGCAGTATAGCGCGGACACACCGCTGGGGCGCTTATTGCAGGAAGCCAAGGCGGTATGCCTGGTATCGCGGGCACTGTCGGTCGAATACAAATTCGAACCGAAGGTCCAGGTCGCTGAACCGCAAACCGAGTATGCCAGTCTCCAGTGGGTGAAACGCAGGAGCGGCTGGCGAGCGCGGGAGCTTACCTCCGTTCGGCACCGACGTCTGCGTCGCTTTGCGGCGTCAACAATTTTTCCATTGACTTCGCTTAGCCTTTTGCCCCATAAGAGAAGAAGGTAAGTTGATCCAGGTTCTAAGAAGTCATCCGAATCGTCGCTGCTTAGTAACTCATTTGTTTTCTATATTTTGCCTGCAAAGCCTTTCGATTCAAAGATTTTGGTCGTGTTCTCCCGCTAAACCAATGATTCCCAAAGATCAGTGGAGGAGGGTATATCTCAAATAAATTCGATTTTGGCGCCGGGAGCTTCGAGGGTTCCTGCATTTACCTCCACGGAACAATTTAGAATCGCCGCTGACCTCTCATCCAAGGTTGATCGACCATGAAGCTTGCACGTCCACTCCTTCTCGCTGCCGTTCTTGCCGGTGCCTTCTTCTATTTCACGACCTATCGCTCAGGCCGCATGCACCCCACGAATTGGCTGGGACGCCCGAGCAAAGTCGAGATCACCGAAGCGGCGGGAGGGGGTCCCCTCGACAACGAGGAGCAGAACAACATTACTGTCTATCGCAAGAACATCGACTCGGTGGTCAACATCACTTCCAGAGCGGTAGCCTTCGATTTCTTCTATGGCCTGGTACCACAGGAGGGGCAGGGGTCAGGGTTCATCATCGACAAGGAAGGCCATATTCTTACGAATTATCACGTGATCGCGGATGCCCGGCAGGTTGAGGTTACGCTGCACAATCGCAAAAAATATCGCGCCACGGTGGTCGGCAACGATCGTTCCCACGATCTCGCGGTAATTCAGATTAAAGCGCCTGATTTGACTCCTATGGTGCTGGGTGATTCACGCAACCTGCAGATTGGCCAAAAAGTGTACGCGATTGGAAATCCGTTTGGGTTATCTGGAACCTTGACAAACGGAATTGTGAGTTCGATCCGCTCGGTGCAGGAGCCTGACGGGATGACGATTGACGAAGCAATTCAAACCGATGCGGCAATCAATCCTGGCAATTCAGGCGGACCGCTGCTTAACTGGCACGGTGAAGTGATCGGCATCAATACTCTGATCGCATCGAATGTTGGGCAAAGCGCTGGTATCGGTTTTGCCATCCCGATTAACACTGCGAAGGCGGTACTGAATGACCTGGTCACGCTCGGCCGCGTGCGCCGTCCCGCGCTGGGGGTGCGCACGATTCCCATAACTCCCGAGCTTGCCGACCAGATGGGCCTGGCCGCCGATTCTGGGTTGCTCATCGTTCAGGTGCTGCCCGGCGGGGCCGCGGAACACGCCGGCTTGCGCGGTGGCAATGAGCGCGCATACATCGGCAATATTCCGATTACCGTAGGTGGCGATCTGATCGTCGCAATCGACGGACATGAGGTTCAGGACCAGCAGGATCTAAGTCAGGTCATGAATAACCATCGTTCCGGCGACACGGTCCGCATTACCATTTATCGCGGCAAGCGAAAAATGGATGTGGACGTCACGTTGGGAGAAGCAAAGCAGCAGGTCTAGAAATTCTAGATTGCAGATTGTTGATTGTAGATTGTGCTTCGCGTCCTTTGCGGTTTTCTTTGCGAACTTTGCGGTTTAAGATTTTTGCTTCTTCAAAATGCTTGTAAACAATTTCCCATTTGCGCTAGTCTTTCAACGCTGCTTATGACCGCCGTCCTTTAATCCGCGGAACTTTCCGCTCTTAAGCTGCGCGCTTAAGTGTGCGCGCAAGAGTTTTCTCCTTCAAATTTAGAAAGGAAATTCACATGCAATTTGTGGATAAGGAATTCGCTCGTCGAACTGAGTCGGCGGAGGAAATACCGCAGGTCCGCTACGCTCAGCTGTATCAAAAGCTTCATCCCGAGATTGGCGCCGCATACGAGGAAATCTGCGGTGGTCACATGGTGTTCGCAGGCGTGGGATCGCCCATTGGGCGCGCGATTGCGCTGGGCTTCGACGGCAAAGTTTCCACTACAGATCTTGACCGCGTCGAAGAGTTCTACCGCTCGCGAGGCGCAGCCGCCCAAGTCGACGTGTCTCCATTGAATGACCTCTCATTGCTCGAGTTGCTGAAGCAACGAGGATACGCGATCTGGGAGTTGAATCAAGTGCTCTACCGCAAACTGGACGACATGAGAACCGGTGACGTTAAGCTCGCGGACGCACGCATCCGTCCCGGAAAGCCAGAGGAAGCAGATCTCTTTGCGGATGTCGTCGTGCGCAGCTTCTTCCCGGAGGGAAATGCGCCGGAGAACATTCGCGAAGCGCTCACGGCGTTGTTTCAGATGCAAGGCGCTCTGCCCTTCGTCGCCGAAGTGGAAGGTCGTTGCGTGGCGTGCGGCGCAGGACTGATCATCCCTGAACACCGCATCTTCGCATTATTCGGAGCAGGTACGCTCCCCGAATTCCGCCGTCGCGGCCTGCAGACTGTGATACTTCAAACCCGTATGGCCGCAGCCGCGCGCGCCGGTTGCGAATATGCTGTCATTGTTACGCAGGGCGGAACAACATCGCAGCGCAATGCCGAGCGCCTCGGTTTTCGCGTAGCGTACAGCAAAGCAACAATGGCGAAGACATTTGGAACGAACGAGTCCGCCTGAAGACTCTGCGGTTAGCCGTAGCCTATGAGTGTCAGGCGAAACGTGGCTTGATCAGAGCGTCGCTTTTTGACGCTCTTGTTTTTCGCCTGTTAGACTGAGCTTTCAACAGCACATAACCTGCTCAGAAGGGAAGTTCGTGCGCGCAGAAACTCGCCATCGGCTCAAACAAGATAGATTCAGCCGAGCCACAATCGAAGCCGCGGAAGCCACAGCCCATTGGACTGTGGAACATAAGGGCAAGCTGATCATCGGCAGCGTCGTCGTGATCGTGTTAGCCGCTGCGATTTTGGGCATTCTGTATCGGCTCAACCAGCAGGATCAGGAGGCAAGTGCCAAGCTCAGTCAGGCAGTTCGCACGTTGGATACCCCGATCCAGCCGGAAGGCACTCCGGCGCAGCCTGATTTTCCCAGTTTTATCTCTTCCAAGGAACGAGCCACTCAGGCGCACAAGCAGTTCGAGCAGATCGTGACTCAATATCCGCATACGCATTCTGCCGGCTTCGCCCGCTATTTCTTGGGCTTAACGTCATCGCAACTCGGCGACAACGCAGCCGCAGAACGTGAGTTG
>QIAA01000270.1 GCA_003224905.1 Acidobacteriota bacterium | reverse complement strand
GCAATTTTCACCCCGAAAAAATTAAGGTAACTATTCAGCTCACTCCAACCGTGAGATGATCTCGGAAACGCGACCATCAAATAGAGCTTGAAGCGCCTCAGTAGCCTGAATGTCATGCTTTCTACAGGTGGACAGTATCAGCAGACACTTGCTCGCTTGGGCTGAAACGGCTCCGGCTGGCTCGGATCCTGCGGGTTTGCCTGATGGTCCGGATCTCAATTTGCAAGACTACTAAGGCGTGTGGGAATTGAGATTTGTGAGTACCTAAACCGCCGAGTCCGCAGATGCTTTGACTCGCGCCGGCGACAGGACGACGGCTCGCAGTTTGCACACCGCCACCCTGCTCATCGATGACTAAGTGCTGATCACTGGAGGCAACATTTCTGTTATCGGGACTGGCGCAATCGTTCTCGTTAAAAATGAGGACAAAAATTCTTGTTACGACGGCCACAAACGGCCAGATCAGTTTTGCGTCACCTTCAGGATGGCTCCCGCCGCATATATTCTGGTGAAGCTTTCGTTGCTCTCAAGCGCGTCGGCAAAGCTCCATAGGGCCTGGTTGCCGCGCAAGGAGATCAATGCATTTGCTGCCGCTTGAATCACCCAGCCACGTTTTTCTGACGTAAAGACATCCTCAATCGCCGCGGCAGCGCCAGCGTCCTTTAGTTTCACCATTGCATCAATGGCGGCAAGCTTCACATCACTAGCGGGGTCTGTAATCAAATTCCGAATCAGGAAAGTGCTTTTGGCACTGCCCAGCTCGCCTAAAGTTTTGGCGGACCTTCCCCTGAGTGTTTCATCCCTGCTGCTCAGTCCGTTCTCCATTGTTGTGATAACGGAAAGATCACCAAGGGATGCCAAAGTCAGCGCAGCCTTTACCCTGACGTACTCATAGTCGTTCCCCAGCGCATTTCGTAATGCCGGGATGTCGTCTCGTTTTGCAATACGAGCGAGTACATCTATTGCGGCGGCCCTTACTGACCCGGAAGAATTCGATAGAGCTCTGACCAAAATAGGGCGAATCGGACAGTTACTTGTGCTCCCGAGGGCAACGATTGCCGAAGAGCGAGAGCGCTCATTTGGCCAGTCGAGCGCGTCATTGATTATCTTCAAGTAACCCGTCTCGCCAATCTCACACAGCGCGGCCGCCGCCCGATGCTTGAACGTCAAGTCATCGACCTCCGCAGCGCGTTTCAAGACCTCTTGTCCCGCACGATCGCCAAACTGTGCCAAGACAATTGCAGCCTCAGTTCGTACTTTGAGGCTTGCATCATTCAACGCGGTGCGCAGGGCGGACATCGCCTCAGTGGCTTTAACTGCTCCTAAAGCACCTGCAGCGGACCATCGTGTGGCTTCTTGGCTTGCTTTTCCAAGTGCATCGACCAAAACCGGCGTGGACCGCGAACCGATTTTTTCCACGGAGGCGTACGCAACAGTGACTACTCGCGGATCAGAGTCCTGGATTGCCCGTTGTAGCAATGGGAGAACCTGATCATTCTGAAAATGTGATAACGCATCAGCTGCAGTCATTCTTACCCAGCTGTCGCTGTCGGTAAGTGCAGTTCCAATGAGAGGAAGATCCGGCAATTCGCCAAAGGCTCCCAGAGTTCTTATTGCTGCTGCTCTTTTTTGCGGTGAGGAGCTTCGGGCCGCAGAGCGCAGCAGGAGCTTCGCATGCTGTCCTGGGACCTCACTCAACGCTAGTACTGCAGCTTCTTGTTCGCCGGGGTTTCCGGTGTTCATGGCGCGCTCGAGGATCCGCCAGGCTTTCTCCGCAAGAGTACTAGCGTCTTGTCGCGTTTGTTGCGTTGCCAGAGCATTGCAGACCATTGCCAGACAAAGGAGCAAAACCTGAAGAACGAATCGGCATTTCCCCACGTTTTCCATATTTGACCCCTTCCGCTTATGGAACCATCGCGACTCTTGCGAGATCAACTGTCGCGTATGTCTGTAGATGCCTTTGGATTTGGTGCTGGCCGAATGTGAAACCCGTCACGGTGAATTGCTGGTCTATCATGTCATTATAACCGTTGGGCACACCGCCAGTCGCGGTCACATAGAGACGATCCGAGGTAGTTTGCCTGCGTCCCGAACCAGAAACGTAAATTGGTAGATGATCGTTTCATCCGAGGCCGGCGTGAAGCGTTTTACCAGATGCAACTTTTCGCTGGATCCCGGAACGCGGTTAGGTTCGTGAAATTGGTGGTGTCTACCATCAGCGCGTGTTTCGCAATGTGTTACCGAGTCCCCTTGCCACAAACGCTGGTCTGCGTATCGCTCGAACTCCCT
>QIAA01000107.1 GCA_003224905.1 Acidobacteriota bacterium | reverse complement strand
CACAAGACGCCCCTGCACATGGATATTGAATTGCCTACGCTGCAGGCGATCAAGCGCTTTGTGGGGATGGGAAACGGAGTTGCCCTAGTGCCGGAAATCAGTGTTGAGGCGGAATTGGCGCGGGGGGAGTTGATACGCATTGGGGTGCGGGAACTGAGGCTGCATCGAAAGCTGCGAGTAGTTTATCGGCGAGCGGCCAATCTGTCGCATGCGGGGCGGGCATTTTTGAAGGTGGCTCAGGCGGTCGCGGAGGAGCGGGGAGGGAGATATCGGTTTCTGAAGGAGCGGTAGGAGTTACTGCAGGCGGAAGCGTTCGTTCATGAGGCGCTGCAGGCGGGGTTTGTAGAGGATGTCATACGCGAACTCTTTGTCGGGGAACATGGCGAGGGCGGCGCGTTTGGCACCGGCAACCAATTCAGACGCTTCTTCAAGGGTAAGGCTGGAATCCTGGCTTATGACGGACATGACCATACTGATCATGACCTGAAGGCGGCGGATTTTTCGGGCTTCCTCCTGGTTCTCGCTTGATCTTGCAGGCTCGGTTCGATCACCACTCTCCATTGGGGCCCCCAACGGCACCGTCCACGTGGCCGCTCTGTACTCCGTACTTAGATGAGGTGCAACGTTGGGGCGTTGCGCTCATCCATTGGGCCATTTTCACGGCAATCGCATGCGAAAGCAACTGCCTCGGGATGCAGGACTTCAGTTACTGTGTCACACCCAGCGGAGTCGCCTGCTCGCGAATGGAGGTAGAATCTGAAGACCGAAGTTTGGTGTCGCGGAGCAAGCGCCCGACCCGGAGGAGCCAATGGAACAAAGTAATGCCACCGGCCCAAATCCGAATGAAAAGCTTGTCCGGGTGTTCGACACCGAACAGGAATCTGAGGCGCTGGTGGTTCGCGGCCTGCTCGAATCCGCCGGTATTGATGCCGATATGACTTCTCTGGACGCGCAGCAAGATATCCTTCCTGGCGTGGGCGGGACCATCATTCTGGTGCGCGAGGAAGATGCGGAAGCCGCCCGGAAAGTGATTCAGGAATACCGCCGGGCACCCGGCGACGAAACGGCGGAGATCGAAATCACTGAAGATCCAGCGGACGAGCGCTGACCTGGCTGCCGTCCAAATAAAAACTCACAGCACCATTCAGATCGGTCCGGTAAGTGGCCACATGGGCTTGCGCCAATCTTCCGAGCACCTCCTGGCGTGGATGACCGTAGCTGTTCCGCGCGCCCACAGAAATTACGGCGAAGTGCGGGTGCACGGCCTCAAGCAACTGGGGGACGGTGGAAGTTGCGCTTCCGTGGTGGGCTACTTTTAGCAGGTCCGCCTGTGGCTGTTGCAATGAGATGCGCTGCTCCGACTGTTTCTCTGCGTCTGCTTCGAGGAGAGCAGCGGTCTTCTTGAAACTTATTTTCATTACGAGGGATTGATCGTTTCGGCGGGTTCCCAGTGCCTGCGAATAGGGAGCGAGAATTCGTACATTCGCTCCCCCAAATTCGAGAGTGTTTCCTACTCTGAGATGGACGATTTTCAATCCTAGCTGCTGGGCATCGGCAGCCAATCGCTCAAGGTCGGGATCAATTGAATCCGCGCCGAGCCACAGTTCTTTAGGGCTAAAGTTTTTGATGACGGCGGGCATACCTCCGATGTGATCTGAATGACCGTGGGTTATCGCGACGGCGTCGAGCCGGGCGAAACCTCGTGACCAGAGATAGGGGGAGACGACGTCCTCACCGATATCCAATTGGGAGTGCGCCCAGTAGGGCAGGCCGCCGGCGTCCACGAGCAGCGTGCGACCTTGGGGAGAGACCAGCAGGAGGGAGTCTCCTTGTGCGACGTCAATCGCGGTCACTTCGAGGATTCCAGCGCGGACTTGCGGACGCGGCGGAACAGCGCAGATCCAGAAGGCGCTTGCGGCGACTGCTGCTAATCCCACGATGGCAAGTGCGGTTCGCCGTCGGACCAGGATCATTGCCAGGACCAAAGCCGCCATTCCACTGAAGATCGTGGCGGCGGTGGGCGTGGGAACGCGAAGGTCGGCTATGCGCAGACCACCGAGCCAGCGCACGGTTCCGACAATGCCTTGCAAGGCCAGCGCAGCGATCCACGCAGGAATTTTTGCCAGGGGCAGCCACGTGTAGCTCAGAGCAACTGCGGAAACCGCTGCCGGCATGAGTGCTTCTGTTAATGGAACCACCAGCAGGTTGGCCGGCAGTCCGACGACTGTCGCCCGATGAAAGTAGTAAGCCATGGGCAACGCGAGTCCGATTTGCATGATGGCGGAGATCATCAGCAATTCCACCGTGGCCAGCAGAATGCGGGCTGTGATGGATAACGCCGCTAACGGCAGGCTTCTGCTGAAAAAGCGCTGCAGGCGGCCAGCAATCATTCGGAGATCGAGGCGAAGCTGAACGATCTTTGGCGCCAATGAGAAATCGAAACTGGTCGAATGCAAGTAGCGCAGGCCGCGAGACCAGGGTTCAACCGTTCGTTCCAGAATTGGCAGGCCGACTGCCGCTATCAACCACACGCATAAGAATGTGAGCTGGAAACTGGCACCGAATATAGTGTGCGGATTTGTCACAACGAGAGCCAACGCGGCGGCACCGACCGCGTTGAGCATCGATTTTTCGCGGTAGAGTAGGCGAGCGCCCATATAAACCGCAACCATCAGAGTGGCTCGCCAGATGGGGGCGCCTACGTCGGTCAGCCAGGCGTAGCCTACCGAGAGAGCCAGGGTTATCGCGCAGGCCAGCACGTCGCTGACGCGCAAATACCGCAGAACATAGAAAATTACCAACGCCAGAATACTGAGGTTCATCCCCGAGACAACCAGCACGTGATAGGTTCCGGAGCGCTGGAAATCCACGCGCGTTGGGCGCTCAAGGAATGCATCTTCGCCCACGACCATGGCGTCCATTAGCCCCGCCTGCGCTGGAGGCCAGAGCAGATGCACTTTTTCGATGATGCTGCCATGAATTTGCGTACGCCACAATTCCGTCTTGCTTCCGGTGAAGCCCGGCAACAGCTCGACTGCGTTCATCTTTACCGAAGCGAGAGCGGTGATTCCGCTCTCAGCCAGGTAAGCGCGGTAATCGAATGAGCCCGGGTTGCGGAAATTGCGCGGCGGATTCAGTTGAGCGGGAAAGCGCAGGCGCTCGCCATAACGGAAAAGGTGGGGAACCGCATTTTCCTTGTTCTGCTCAGCTCTGGTTCCATAGAAGCTTACGCGGATTCGGGAAGTGATCTGGTGATCGCGATCGTCTGCCGCAATTTGCTCGGTTTCAACGTCCACACGTTGGTAGAGGCGCTCGGGCGGTTCCTCACGAATGATTCCTCCCGCAATCACGTGGGCGGTGATCACAAGCTCTCTCCCATCGGTGAATTCAGAAATTGCAGGGTCACCGAGATCGGAATGGGAAGTTAGCTGGACCACCAATGCTCCCAAGCTGAAGAGCGCAGCCAAAGCTAGGCCAAATGCGGCGGTAGTGCGGCGACGCAGCAAGTACGCGGCTGAAAAGGCGAAAACCAGCCACGCAACCACCCACCACAACGACGGCCTCCAGGCGTAGTGACCAAAAATAATTCCGGCAGAGAAGCTGAAGCTGGCCCAGAGCAGCGGGTAACGGCCGGAGGGATGTCGTTTCGAAGTTGCCGCATTCGATACTGTATTCACACAAGAAGAAGGAAAATCTAGCCCGCCAGGTGGAAGACACTCTCCAGGTGGTAGCTCTGGGGAAACAGATCTACCAGATGGGCCTGCTCGATTGCGTATCCAAATTGGAGCAGGCGGCCCAGATCGCGCGATAGCGTGGCGGGATCGCACGACACATAGGTGATGCGTAGCGGGTGTAACTTCGTCAGGCCCACGATCACTCGATCTCCCAATCCGCTTCTCGGAGGATCAACGACCACGAGATCGGGCCGCACCCTGTCACTCACATCGCTCAGATACTGTTCCACCGTGGCACGCACAGGCTTCACATTTGTGGGCGAATTGTATAGCAGGTCGGCGTGGGAAGTCGGTGACGATTCCACCGCGATCACGCTCTTGAATTCCCGATTTAGAACCGAAGAGAAAAGACCGACGCCGGCGTAGAGATCAAGGGCAAGTGTGCCGGAACGGCCGGCCGTCACGATGTTCACCAGTTCGTCTGTCAGATGACGGTTAACTTGGAAAAATGATCCGGCACTTACGCGGTAGGGACGGGTCTGTGTTTTGTAGGTGAGCTCTCCAGCACCGGCCAGGGCGACGGGTTTGGCCACCTGATCTGGTTTATGCGATCCGAAGTATGCGACGCCTGCGGTCTCCGGCACCACCTGATGTAGCTCATGGGCGAATCGTTCTGTCGTCCCAGACTCCGGCTTCGCATCGCAGTGTGCCTCTACGAGCAAAGCTGTATCGTCCGCATTTGCGAAGAGTTCGATCTCACGAAATTCACTCGGTACGTCTCCTGAATGCCCCAATTGCCACAAGGAGGTAATGGCGCGGTTGATCAGCGGCGAACTGATCGGGCACTCTGCAACCGGGAGCAGTTCATGTGAATTGAACCGGTAATAGCCGATTGCCAATTCCGGGCTCGTTTGGATTTTGAGGCGATTACGGTTGCGGTAATTCCAGGGAGGGGATGGATGAATTTGCAGATTCTGCGTCAATTCCAGCTTGGCGATGCGGCGGACATTTTCTTTTAAGATGGCCGCTTTGATTTCGACCTGGTGTTCGTAGTTAGTGTGCTGGTAGTCGCATCCGCCACAGCGCCGGAAATACGGGCAGCCCGGTTCGATGCGCTGCGGCGATGCCTGGAGCACTTCTTCAAGTCGGCCTCGGGCGAAGCCGGGTCTTTGCTCAAGCAGGGTCGCCTCGACTTGCTCTCCTTCCAAAACGAACGGTATGAATACGGCTTTGCCGCGTCCGTGTTCATCTGGTGGGAGGCGCGCCAGGCCATCGCCGCCGTAAACGAGTTTTTCGATGGTGAGCTGCACAAGGCGATTGTATGAGAAACCGTTACACTCGCCAGCTTTGTTACCGAAGCAGGAATCAGGGTTGTGGCCAGTAGCTTCGAGATCGCCTACAGGCGATTAATGAGCGAGGCGACGTAGCCTGCCCCGAAGCCGTTATCGATGTTCACGACGCTTACATTCGATGCGCAAGAGTTCATCATCCCGAGAAGGGCGGCGAGTCCATTGAACGACGCTCCATATCCCACGCTTGTGGGCACTGCGATCACGGGGATGCCAACCAGCCCACCGACAACGCTAGGCAACGCGCCCTCCATACCAGCACAAACAATTGCCACGCGCGCCCGCACGAGAGTTGAGTGATTGGCCAGGAGGCGATGAATCCCCGCGACCCCAACGTCATAAAGGTGCTCGACATCGTTCCCCATAAGTTCTGCGGTGACGAAAGCTTCTTCCGCAACAGGCATATCGCTTGTTCCGGCGGAGACGATCACGATCAACCCTCTTCCGTATCTTTTGTGATCGCGATGCAGGACGATGGCCCGGGCTGAATCGCGATATTCGGCTTGCCGGACTTTCTTTTTCACGGCGGAAAACTGCTGCTGGGTCGAGTGAGTAGTCATTACGTTTCCGCCATGTTTCGCAAGGCGCGCGAAGATCAGAGCTACCTGCGCCGGTGTCTTCCCTTGCCCGAATACGACCTCGGGCATGCCGGCACGCAGCGCGCGATGATGATCAACCTTGGCGAACCCCAGATCCTCGAAGGGGAGATGGCGCAGGCGTGAAACGGCATCGTCTGGCGACAGTTTGCCGCTGCGGACCTGCTCAAAGAGTTTACGTATGGAGTCAGAGTTCAAGGAAGTCCTTCACCTTGCGCTTTGGGGTCGTTCTAATTTAGCACTCGGCGAATTGCGCGTCCGTTCCTGCCTGGCAGGGATTGCTGGTGTGCGAGCTGAGAAAATAATTGCTTTACCTTGCCGTCCTGGTCGAATCGCGTGAGAAAAATGGTGCGCAGTGTACCCCGGCTGATTCGGTTCTGCAGATACCGGTCATAGAGACTGCTGCCGAGCATGTAGCCGGCGAATTCTGCACCGGACTCGTGATTGTCAGATGTAACCGTCAGGGGTGCGGGAGCAATCAATGAGTTGTCTTTATAATCAGCAACTGCTTCGCGACTCGGGCAGAGCACACTGGATCCAAAGTAAGCGAGAGCATTTTCCAGTGCGCTCACATAAAATCTTTCTGAACGCTTTACCCTGCGCTGCTCTCGTAATTCTGGCAGGCCTCGACAGGCGTGATGCAGGAACCGCGCTGCTTCTTCCGCGGCGTACACCATCTGAAAGTTCTGCACATAAAAGGCGTTCAGTCGTGGAAGGTAAGCGCAGCCACGCTCTTCCATCCGGCGCAGCGCGCGCTGAATTTCGGCTTTCCTCATCCCTCGCCTCGCAAGCAGTTGGATGATCTGGGCCTCTGAGTTGCCGCTGTACACCTCCGGCATCAAGTCCACCAGGAACTTCGGCTGAGTGCCATTTCGCGATGAGTAACGGTTGATTTCGAGAAAACGGATCAGAGTGTCTATCAGGTTGTAGATCGTGGGCACCAGATCCGGCCCTTCGCCGTCATGGCCACGCGCCCAGCGGCTGAGGTGGAGGCGGTAGCTTTCATATTTTTCCAGGGGCGTGGAATTGAATACGCAAACAACGTTCTCATTGAGTTGGACTGCCTCCACGCACTCTCGCTCCCCGGCTGCATGCCAGTACAGCGGATCCACATTTTGCAGAATGGTGAAGACGCGTTCACCCGGGAGCATCTCACTCAGCGCATGCGGCAGATGTCCGGGCGCCAGATGCGATTCGCCAAATAGAACCAGGATGACTGCACCCGGATGACTCTGGCGAATTTCAGAGATCTTGTGGGCTGCGTGACGATCGCGTGCGGAGATCTTTCGCAGGTCTTCACGAGGCATGCAGTCGAGGCCGTAAACCCCGTGGGCATGCTCGCGTGCCGTCACGAGAAGCTCGTAGAATGCCGGCCAATCGTACCCCCAGTCGAGATCGAAGCGTATGCGGCGGCACAGTTCTGCCTCACTGATCTCGCGAAGCCACCATTCGTCGAGGATGTGCTGATCACGGGAAAAGATAGTCTCTACTCCGAGGACAATGGGGCGATCTCCGAGCTGCGACCGCTCCTCGAGCAGAGTCGATGCAAAGCGCTGGGCCGCGGGCAGGGCGTGATAATCACCGACGAGTACGATATCGGACTCTGCAACCCGCGAAGCGATCTCCTGGGAATCTATGACCGAATCATAGGTGTGGAAGGCATGACGAAAATCGCGCAGGTATTTTCGACTGTGCTGCGCATCGTGAGTCCGAATTTCGCGTTCCACTGCGACCAGCGCCTGGAGCTGGGCTTCACTGCGGCGTGATCGGAGGATGGTTGATGCCATTGTTAAATAGCCTGAGCACCTTGACTTGCCTGCGAGCGCGTACCTATGCTCGAAGCGCAAATCGAGGGCCCCTTTTGGCGAATCACCCACCGCAGAACCTGACCGTTGCTACCACTGGCGCCAGTGGCTTGATCTTTCTTAAGCACCTGTTGCTCGCGGTCGAGCACGACTCACGCATTCAGACCGTGAACTTCATCGCCTCCGACAGCGCACTGCGTGTGCTGGCAGAGGAACTCGGACTCAAAGGCCGCTCCAACCTGATCGGCCAAATCCTCGGGCGCGCGTCCCGCAAGATTCAGCCGCAGGCAAATGCCGATATTGGCGCCAACGTCGCCAGCGGCTCGTATCCAGCCGACGCTATGGTCGTCATTCCGTGCAGCGTCGGCACGCTGGCTCGCATCGCGAACGGAATCGCTTCTCATCTAATCGAACGCGCCGCCGACGTTTGTCTCAAAGAGAAGCGTGCCCTGGTGCTCTGCGTCCGTGAGACCCCGCTGAACAAAATTCACATCCGCAACATGTATCGAGCTGCCGATGCCGGCGCCATCATCTTTCCTTTGATCCCGGCGTTCTACTTCCGCCCAACGACTCTCGAACAAATGGCGCGAGAGTTCTGTAACCGCGTGCTGGCCCATATCGGTCTCCCGCAGCCGGCAGCGTACATCTGGAAGGGCTAGCCAACTACTTCAAGAACAACCACTTAGGCGAGATGCAGCTGGTTCTGGGGAAAGTTTAGTTTAAGAACGCAGGTGGGCATACGGCCAGATACCGGGGGGACATGTACGCGCGGGGAAGAAAGTATGCGGGGTATCGAAATAGGTTGGATTTCGACACCGTTCTTAATTGCTAATACAGACGCAGTCGCTTCCCTTTCGTCGTATAAGAAGAGACGCGCTGCACAGAGCGGCTCCCCGCCTTCAACATCGCTCTATGATTTAGTTGTCGACTCACGATCGTGTAGCATCGAACCGAGCTTTGAGCACAAAAGAAGAAAATGACTGCGTGGCTCCGGATTACGGAGTCATGCATATTTTCCGCGTTCTGTTTACCTGCTTTCCATGAGAGTAATGGGGTACGCGAAATTCCTTGCCTTCAGTCTCGTCTGTTTGGCCTCTGCCCTGCCACAAAACCAAGACCCTCCAGTGGAGCAGATCACCTCCGCGCTTCGAGTCCACGATTTCGATCACGCCATCGCATTGACGCGCGCGGCTTTGAAACGGACTCCCAATAATGCACAGCTGTGGTCGCTGCAAGGGATCGCATTCGCCAGCAAGGCCGAAAACAAAAGCGCCCTCGAAGCATTTCAGCAAGCATTGAAGATTTCTCCCGACTACATAGCCGCGCTGGCCGGCGCCGCCCAGATTCACTATCAGGCGGGTGATATGAAGGCGATGCCGCTGCTGAATCGCCTTTTGCAGCTGCGCCCCGGCGATCCTACGAGCCATGCCATGCTGGGCGTGCTCGAATACAGGCGGGGGCACTGTGCGGCTGCGGCCAGCCATTTTGAAAACTCGGCCTCGCTGCTTGACTCTCAGCTCGACGCGCTTCATGCGTGGGCCACTTGCCTGGTCAGGCTCAAACGCATCGATGCCGCGGAAAAGGTTTTCCAGCGGGTTGTTTCTCTTCATCCAGATGACCGTCGTGAGCGTCAGCTGCTGGCCTCCATTCAGCTCATGGCTCACAAACCGCAAGACGCGCTGGCAACGTTGGCTCCCGTGTTGCAGGCCAGCGATGCAGACGCTAGGACTCTGGAGCTCGCTTCCACCGCATACGAGGACAGCAGTGACACGCCGCAGGCCGTCAGCGCATTGCGACAGGCGATTCTGCTGGAATCCCGAAATGTGAATCTGTACCTGGACTTCGCCAATCTCTCGATGGCACACCAATCGTTCCAGGTAGGCATTAACGTGATCAGTGACGGCATAAACCTGCAACCGGATGCGTCAAAGCTGTACCTGGCACGGGGTGTTCTCTACGTACAGTTGGCTGATTACGACAAGTCGGAAGCCGACTTTGAAAAGGCACATGAGTTGGACCCCAATCAGTCTCTCAGTTCAGCAGCGCAGGGTTTAGCCGCGCTACAGCAGAATGATACTGACCGAGCCCTGTCGACGGTGCAAGCGAAGCTCGCGCACAAGCCGAATGATGCCTACCTGCTCTATTTGCAAGCCGATTTTCTCTCGCAGAAGGGAGCGAGTCCCGGCACACTGGAATTTGTGGCCGCTATGCGCTCGGCCCGGAAAGCTGTCACTCTGCAACCCACGCTGGCCGCGGCTCGCGGAGTGCTGGCAAAACTCTATTTGCAAGCGGGACAGAATCAGGAAGCGGTCGAGCAATGCAGGAAGGCGCTGGAGAGTGATCCGAAGGACCAAACGGCGGTCTATCGTCTGATTCAGGCGCTGCGTAAGACAGGAGACAATGCGGAGATTCCCGGACTGCTCAAGAAGCTTGCCATGCTTCGCGAGCAGGCGGCAAAAGACGAAAGAGAACGATATCGATACAAGCTAGTGGAGAGTGACACGGAATCCTCTCCCGCCACTCAGCAGTGACTGGGAAAACCTTTACGGGTGCGCACATCGCCCATCATAATCGAGCTCTTAGCTCTTAGCTAAAGACCAAGAGTTAACGGCCGCAGCGTAGAATTCCTTCCACCATGCCCCTTGACCGACGCGCCTTCGTGCGACTCTCTGCTGGCGCAGTTGTCTCGGCGGCCGGGCAACGTCTTCTCGCTCAGGGCGTGGCGACACACACGGCCAAGCCGCTGACGAGGCCGGTGCCTTCCGGTCGTCCTTTTAATGTCCAGTTCTTAGATGTCGCCGCCTCGGCCGGCTTGCGCGAACCAGTCATCTACGGCGGCGTGGAAAGCAAGAAATACATTCTCGAAGCGACCGGCTGCGGCTGCGCCTTCATTGATTACGATAATGATGGCTGGATAGATCTGTTCATCCTTACCGGCACTCGCCTGGAAGGCGCGCCCTTCGGCACAACCAACCGGCTCTACAAAAACAAGCGCGACGGCACCTTCACTGACGTGACTGAGAAGGCCGGCCTGAAGGCGGTTGGCTGGGCATCCGGCGTCTGCGTCGGAGACTATAACAATGATGGTTTTGAGGATCTTTTCTGCACCTACTTCGGAGAGAACAAGCTGTATCGCAACAATGGCGATGGAACATTCACCGATGTAACCAAAGAAGCCGGCCTGTGGAATGATCAACCACGCTGGGGCGCGGGCTGCACCTTTGTCGATTACAACCGCGACGGAAACCTCGATCTGTTTGCATCGAATTACGTCCGCTTCTCCTTTGAACACGCTCCCGTTCCCGGCGAGAACACCAACTGCAACTGGAAAGGCCTGCCTGTCTTGTGCGGTCCGCGCGGGCTGCCCATGGGAAGGCACTCGCTGTATCGCAACAACGGCGACGGAACCTTCACCGATGTAACTCAGCAGGCCGGAATCGCCGCCGCCAACACCTCTTATGGCATGACGGTCGTCGCTGCCGACTTCGATGAAGACGGCTGGCCCGACATCTACGTTGCCTCCGATTCCACGCCAAGCCTGCTCTACATGAACAACCACGACGGCACGTTCCGCGAAGAAGGCGTGCAGCGCGGCGTGGCGCTTAGCGATGACGGTGCCGAGCAGGCGGGCATGGGGGTTGGCGTCGGAGATTACGATCTGGACGGCCACATCGATATTTTCAAAACTCACTTCGCCGATGACGCCAACGGCCTCTACCACAACGACGGCAAGGGCAACTTCGACGACGCTACCCGAACGGGGCGCGTGGGCGTAGAGACGCGCTACATATGCTGGGGCGCCGCCATGGTGGATCTGGACAATGACGGCTATCCCGACCTGTTCCTGACCGCGGGCAACGTTTACCCGGAAGTCGAACGAAAGCTGCCCCAGTACGCTAACAAGAACCCGCGAGCCGTCTTCCGCAACCTGGGTAATGGGACATTCGAGGAGCTAGTCGAGCAGGCAGGGCCGGGAGTCGCAGCCGCGCACTGCAGCCGAGGTTGCGCCTTCGGAGACTTCGACAACGATGGGGACGTGGACATACTGATCGTGAATCT
>QIAA01000273.1 GCA_003224905.1 Acidobacteriota bacterium | reverse complement strand
GCTTGATTACGACAGCTACCCAGGCCGAGCCTAGCACATCAGTTTCATCTTAACTGACACCACTCAGCCGCGCTTTTTCTTCGCTTTTTTGGCGGGCTTCCGCTGTACCTGACGTAAACCCCACTTCCGCCCGACGCTTGCGTAATCTGTAGATCGCTTGGCCGGCGGCTTCCCGAAATGAGCCGACCGACGGGTGTTTCCAGCCAATGCGGCAGGACAACGACTCTCTGTTGTGCTAGCATTGGTGCCCGCTCGGGTTTTCGTTTCACGATCAATCGCTAATCGTAACAAGGCATCAGCCTTCCCAAGGCTCTCAGACCCAGGGTTCACAACTCGCTCCTCCATCTCCCGGACAGGAGCAAACTGTGTCGTGCAGACAACACTCAACCGCCGTTTCCTTGGAGGACTTCAAATGAAAATCAAAGCTGTAGTTGCCTCTGCCCTACGACTCACACTGATCATTGGTCTGACCAGCGTGCTTGCGACATCGGCGCTCTCGCAGGGCCGGCCGACGACCTTCAAAGCACCCACCCCCAAATTTTCAAATGCAGTGGCCTTCGACGTATCACCCGCACTCCGTGACTTAGTACCGGCCCCAAAGAGCTTTACTCCCCCCTCCATCGGTCTGGAAGTCCGGCCGGAGCGCGGACCAGTGCCCCACGACAAAGGCTACAGCGGCGATGGGGCATTGCAGACCACCCGCCAAGTGAGCGCCGCCAGGATCGGTATCCTCTCAATTCCCGCTCCAGTGGTGAACTTTGAGGGGTTGCGCAATGAAGATAATTTCAACATCTTCGGCTTCCGCGTAAACCCTCCAGACCCTAACGGTGATGTGGGTCCGAACCATTACGTCGAGATGGTCAATTTGACCTTCGCCGTCTACGACAAGCTAGGAAACCAGTTACTAGGACCGGTTGATACCGGCACACTCTGGGCGGGCTTCGCAATCAATGACTGCACCGATCCCTCGGGCGACCCGATCGTGCTGTACGATCAACTCGAGGACCGCTGGCTGCTCTCGCAGTTGACCACCAGAGGAATGAATCCAGACGGCAGTTTCAACGGCAAGCCCTTCTATAACTGCGTCGCAATCTCACAGACCGGAGATCCCACCGGCGCGTACTTTCGCTACGCGTTCATCACTTCCGCCGCAGGCCCGGTGACATTCTTCCCCGACTACCCAAAGTACGGCGTGTGGAAGAAATCATACGTTCTGACTTCACGCGACTTCGGGCCCACGGATGAGTACGGTATTAGCGTCTACGCGCTCGAAAAGAACAAGATGATCGCGGGCAATCCCAATGCTCGGGCGGTGCATTTCTTTCTCGACTCCGCCGTTGTGCCCATCAACTTAATTGGGGACGGACTGCTTCCGGCCGACATCGACGGCACGCGCCAGCCGGAAGAAGCCGCTACTATCCCGATTGTTGGCACTCAGGATGATGGTGGTCCTTACGGCGCCACTTCCGACGCTCTAAACATTTGGGACCTATCCATCCACTGGAACGTCAAACCGCAAGCCTCGATCGCTTTCAGCGGCTCGCTACCGGTCGCGGCATTCGACTCGATCTTCCCTTGTGGCGTGGTCCCCGGCACGCTTCCTCCGAGTGCCCGAGACTGCCTCCCCGAGCCGGGGATCACTAATGGCAGCCAGTTCCTCGACATCCTGTCCTACCGGCAGCGACCGACTTACCGCTTGGCCTACCGCAACTTCGGCAGTTACGAGGCGTTGGTGACTAACCAGTCGGTCGAGGCGCTTCCGGGCATCGCTGGAGTGCGCTGGTACGAAATTCGTCGGACCGGAACCAGCTACTCGGTTTATCAGCAGGGAACTTATGCTCCCAATGACGGCGTTCATCGCTGGATGGGAAGCACAGCCATGGATTCCCATGGCAACATGGGTTTGGGCTACAGCGTCGTCAACGGGATAGACGTTTACCCCGGTATCAGGTACACCGGCCGGATAGCGGGGGAGCCGCTGGGTCAGATGACACTCGGTGAGGGGACTATTATTAACGGCTCGGGCGTACAGACAACGACGAACTCCCGTTGGGGGGACTACACTTCCATGAATGTCGATCCGACGGACGACTGCACCCTCTGGTATGTCAACGAGTATTACCAGATCAGCGGAACTCCTAGCGATACTAGGCCATGGCAAACCCGCATCGCCAGCTTCAAGTTGCCCGGATGCCCGTAACGAATGATAGCTAGCCGAGAGTGCGCGTAAAAGTACATTCGGTTGATATAGTGCCCTTTCCCGCAGAGCCGTGACGGACTAGAGTCAACGCTCATGCGGGGAAGGGATCAACGCTGAGGCAGGATATCGTAGTCGCGCAGCGCCCCGATGACTGCAACGCCGCAACCTTACGAACTAGACAGGTAGATTATTGCTGGCGAAACATTTTCTGTCACCATGAAAGGTACGATGGATCGGGTTATCCGCGCGAACTCAGTGGCGAACAGATACCTTTAGGCGCAAGGATTGTGGCAGTAGCGAACACGCTAGATGCAATAACTTCTGATCATGCTTATCGTCCGGCGCAGACCTTTGCTGCGGCCCGACAGGAGATTGAACGGTGGTCAGGCGCCCAGTTTGATCCCGCAATTGTTCAGACTTTTCTCTCAATGCCGGAGAACATCTGGAGTGACCTGCGAATCCAGATCGACACGAAGATTCACTAACAATTTTCAGAGTTCAACATTCGGAAGTCACAAATTTTCCACGAAAAATCCATAGCGCGAACGGGCACGACCGTGTACAAGAATAAACGGAGTTCTACTACAACATTCATTTCAAAAGGGTTTGGAATGGTGGCGGCGGTTGGACTCGAACCAACGACCTACGGATTATGAGACCGTCGCTCTAACCACCTGAGCTACACCGCCAGAAATTGCACAGGGACTGCTAAGGGAAAGGCAGAACTAATCTAAGTGTATCAGACGCTTGCGACAACATCGGTCAGGACCGATATTGGATTTCTTTGCGAACTTTGCGCGACCTTAGGGTCCTGCGCTTAAAAGCTTTCTCGCACCGACAGTCACCAAAATCTCATCGCAAAGCTCGCGAAGAAAATCTCGCCGAAAAGTCGTACTATCCCTTTTTCACGAACTCTTCCGCAGAAGCCAGAACTTC
>QIAA01000106.1 GCA_003224905.1 Acidobacteriota bacterium | reverse complement strand
AGATATTTTTCAGTGAAACGCCGGTGTCCGAAGGAAAGCGAATGGGAGCTTCCCGGGGGTTGGTCCACGTCTTTCCAAAATCGTCGCTGCAGCGCAGGAGCGTGCCCCAATAGCTGTTCGTCGAGGCCCATATGCGGTGTTGGCCGTCGCGGTCATCGTACGCAATCGCGTAAACCGCGTGCCCGTGGAAGTAAGGACCGCCGACCTCCCAACGGGCGCGCTGAGCGTTCGAGCGCAGCACGAAGGCTCCCTTTGTGGTCCCCACCAGCAGGAGAAAATCTCCCTTCCTGACGTGAATGGGATGCACTTTGTGGAAGACCGTGGTGTTAAGACCGCTTCGATCTGGAGGGGGCTCCGCGGAGATAACTGTACCCACCTGGACCGCCTCCAGGGCTGACTGCACTTCGCCCGCGCGCTGGTAGCGCTGCATCGGCTCCTTTGCCAGGCAGCGCTGGATAATCGCCCAAAGCCCGGGCGGAACTGGCGGTCCCAGCTGCATAGGCATTTCTCGCATGATGGCCGAGCTGATCTCGAAGCCGGTACGCCCTTCAAACGGCAGCCTCCCGGACGTGGCTTCATAAAGCACAACTCCTAGGGCCCAAATATCGCTTCGGTAGTCGGCCCCTTCTCCGCGCAGGACTTCCGGGGCAATGTACGGCAAAGTGCCGCTCACCAGCGACGCGTCCTGGCTGGTTGCAAACGACCTTGTTGGGCCTTCAAAGATTCCGCCTCCAACGCGTTTCGCCAGGCCGAAGTCAAGGACTTTCACTAGACCCTCGGGAGTAACGACCACATTCGCGCTCTTCAGATCGCGATGTATGATTCCGCGGTCATGCGCCCGGCCCAGGGCATTTGCGATCTGCACGCCATACCGCAACACTGATTCGACAGGTAAGCCGTCGTTTCCGATGAGCGATCTGAGCGACTTGCCCTCGACGAGCTCCATAACGATGTAAAGCTCACCGTCGGTCTCGCCCACTTCGTGAATCGTGCAGATGTTGGGATGGCTGAGATTGGAGGACGCCCGGGCCTCCTGCAGAAGACTTTGGCTCGTAGATTGGTCGAGTCCAGCACTCTTGCTCACGACCTTTAAAGCCACATCGCGATGCAATACCTCATCGCGGGCGCGATACACCGCGCCCATGCCTCCTTCGCCGATCTTCGACACGACGTGATAGTGGCCGAGTACTTGACCGATCAAAGTCAGCTCCCGTGGCACTCATGCTAGTGGGCACTCGGAATTCCCGTCAACGCAGCGCCAAGCACTTGTGGAGTTATTACTGCTGTTGAGAGTCCGGCGCAGGCTGGACAGGTGCCGGGTTTGTGGGCTGATTTCCCAGGTTGAAGCCACCCGGGTTCATGCCCGGATTGGTCACCGGTTGTCCTGTCACGCCTTGCTGTTGAGCTCCCATGCCCACGGCTCCTTGCAGCGGAGGCTGTGCCGGAGTGTTGAGCAGACCCCCGCGATCGGAAGCGGGATCGTAAATGAACTGCCACTGGTCGTAGTGGTTTTTCTTGTTGAACTCGCGAATGCTTTTATCTTTGCTGGTGCTGGCGACACCTACGATGGGCCCGCCTCCGAAGACTGGTCCCGAAAACGGGCTTTTTGAAGCGGCTTCGGTTTGGGGTTCTGATTTGTCGGACTTTGCTTGAGCATCGCCTGAATTTGCGGCAGCTTGACCCGAGTTGTCCGTAGAGTCGGGCTGCGAGATGTTTTGTAAGCCAGCATTGGCTGTCGCTGTAATGGCTGCGGTTGCGGCCACCCTCTGCGCTCCGCCGAAATTGGCTGCGCCGCCCAGTGTCGGGACTCCAGCTACGGGGCTTGCGCCGGCAATCCCTGCTCCGAAAGTAAGTTTTACGTCTCCCATGTGAAGAATCTTGAAATCCTGCCCGGTAACGGGGTCTTTGTATTTTCTGCGAAGAAAGCGGACGTTGTTGGTGTTCTCCAATTCTTCGATGCGCGTCGGGTAGCGGCCGAATTTTTTGACGTAGCGGCGGATGGCGCGCGAATACTGCACCCCGCGATGAATCATCTCTTCTTCACGGTCGCGCTTTACTTGGAAGGCGATGCTGGGTGCGACCGCTGCAGCACCAATAGCCAGCAGAGTGATGAACAGCATCAGCATGAGCAGGATGTAGCCTTGCTCAGAGCGCCGTTTTGGAGAGCGGTAAGTCATCGGGCCGAACCAGTTTTAACCAGACGTTAGTGGAATGCTCTGACGATTGTTGTTGAGCACGTCTTCCACTTCCACCGAACCCGGAGTGATGCGCAGAATCTTGTAACGGCGGTCGATGATGTCACCTTCGCCCGCAATGAATATGTCTTCGCCTTCCGAGAGAAAAACTTTTCTGGGTTCACCCGGCTTGTTGGCAAAGCCGAAGAATTTCAGATTGATCGGGGGAGGGGGCGGAGGTGGAGGGGGACCAGTGTTCACGGGAGGCGGCGTATCAGTCTGCGCATGCGCGACTGGCTTGGGAATCTCTTCTGCCTGTGCCCGGAAAATATTGCGTCCTGTGCCCTGATACTTTGTGTCTTCGCTGGCCCGCAGCCATTCATAACGCAGTGTAGGGTCGAGCGAGCGCTGGATGGTTGCATTTCCCTTGCTGTTAACAGAACGCACTCCGGGCCGCGTGGGGTTGGTTGTGACTGCAAGCGAAGGTTTTGCGGCGGAAGCGCGATCAGAACTGGGGAAGAAGCGCACGACGACCAGCAGCAGGGCCAGCACCATCAAGGAAATGGCAGTGATGGTCTTGTTACGGTTTTCGGCTCCAACTTGCATCTTACGCGCTCGACTTCAAATAGGTTTCCAGCTTCAATTGTAGCCGGACTACGCCGCCCTGCTCGCCACCCAATTCCACACTGTTGACAATGAAAAACAATGGGGCTCTTTCGAGTGAGTTTATGAACCGTACCAGGTGTAGATAGTCACCGGAAAAGTCGGCCTCGATCTCCATGGGATGCAACCCGACGAGCGCAGGGTCTTTCTCTTTGTACTTGATCTGGCCAATCTTAACCCCGCTCTCGGCGGCCAGTTTACCGAGGCCGTCGGAAATCGCCGAGTTCTGCGAGGGAAACCGGGTCTTGTAAAAATCATCTATCTGCTGCCGGGCCACCAGGATCTTCTTGTCCATGTCACGAAGGGGTTCCACCTGGCGGGTCTTCATCTGCAGCTCTTTCCAGAGCTGGTTTGATTCCTCGCGGCGAGAACGCTCCGATCCCACAATAGGGGAAATCAGTAGCGCCACGGCCGCCAGATCCACGGCCAGCAGTGCCCCGATTGTGATTTTCAGTTTCTGTCGGACTTCTCGAGGTTCGGCCATTACTGTGTTCTCTGCTTGTTGAGATTTTCGAAGTCCGGCACGTACATGGCGGTGATATCCACTTCCACGTTGTCTCCGGTCGTTTGCCCGGATTGAAAGTTCTCAATGTCAATTCTCGTCTGCTGAAAGCGTTGCGATCCCTCCATTTTGCGCACCAACTCCAGGGCCCGCTCGTGCGACTCTCCCGCAACTCTCAGTTTGATCTGCAGTTGATTTTCGTTGGGCATCTCCGGATGAATCGAGACAACGTGTAAGCGCGCCGGCATCACGCGTTCGAGATCCTCAAATACTTTCGTCCAGGAGAAAGCTTTGCGCTGGAAGAGGTCGTTGAGAAACTGCGAGCGGTCGCGTGTGTTGCGATTTTCCGGCAAGTTCAAGATGACTTCAGCCTTGGTCTTTTCGTTGTCTCGTTCCGCGATTTGTTCTTCACGCTGGCGAATCAGGTTGCGGTCCTTATGGGCGGAAATCCATCCGGTGATAACCATGTATAAAAGCATCAGCGTGAACAGGCCGATAACAGCCACGCCGGAGCCCCAGCGCACCCACAACTGCTGGGAGTCTTCGTAAGGCTGGGTAGCGAGATTGATATCTATACGCATGCTCAGGAAACCAGGGCACCGACGACACCTGCCATCCTCCAGACAGGAGTTGAACCGATGCTGCCGCCGATGCGTGACGAGCCCACGAGTTCGTTCACGTCAGCTCCGGTTTGGGCGCGCAACGCGGGCGCGGCCACACCGGGATCCGACAGTCCAGATACGTATATCTGTTCGATGTTCAGGTGATACGTGTCCTGGAAAAATACGACCGAGGGATAAACTTCTTCCGCAAGCTGCTCGCCCGTAATTGTCATTCCCCGGGTGTTTTCCAAGGTACGAAACAACAGCAGGCGCTCGTGGTCCAGGATAGCGATGCTCGTGGTGCGGGCATCCACCTTGATGACGAGCGTGGGGCGGTCCGTGTCGGCGACACCCAGCGCCGCCAGCATGGAAGCTGTGACCACACCTGGCGTGAATCCCGCCTCGCGGAATGCGGCTTCGTAATCTTCCACCACGCTGTTCAAAGAAACTGCCGCAATTACATGTACTCCGTCCCCGGCCGTCTGCGCGTGATAGGAGACACGGGCCTTGTCGACGTCAAAGGGCAAGGACTTCTTCAGGCGGAAACGCACTACACCCTCGGCTTCCTCACGATTGGGAGGCAGCGCCTCGAAATCAAGCAGGACCACGCGCACGGCCGCATCCGGTAGGATGGCTACTACATCACGCGACCGGCCGCTTACGCTTCCCAGGGTGTCCCGAAGTGCCTGGCAAACAGAATCGCGATTCCGCACGTTGGCTTCCATCAAGTCGGGAACTACGCTGCCGCTTGAAAGGTCGCGGGAGGCACAGCTCTCCAGCATGTGGCGGGTTTCGGCCACTCGTCCGGCTAATATGCGGTCAGCGGCTATTTCGCAGGCCAGTTTCGGGCCGGATTTCGAAGTATGACTACGGCTCATTTCTCGTGAGTTTCCTTTAGTAGAACGCCCAATAGGGGAGAATTGCAATACCTCGAATGGCACGTTTTGACAGTGGCTTTCGTGCCAGCGTCAACGTTAACGCGTGCTCTCAATGAAAGTGACCTTGTTGATCTCCTTGAGCGTGGTCATGCCTAATCTCACCTTATCCAGGGCCGATTCGCGCAAGAAGCGCATACCCTCTTCGCGGGCGGCGCGGCGGATTTCCGAAGTGGGCTTTTTGGCCAGAATCATTTCCCGGATACGGTCACTCAGGTCGAGTAACTCGTGAATTGCCGACCGGCCGCGAAATCCGGTGCCTGCGCACTCAATGCAGCCCTGGCCCTCGTAAAACGGCACACGTGACCACTGTTCCGGATCGAGACCACTGGCCTCGAGCACGTCAGGCGGATAATGCATTACCGTGCGGCACGAATTGCAGATCAGTCGAACCAGTCTCTGCGCCAGGATGCAATTCAGGGCGGAGACGAAGTTGTAGGGCTCGACGCCCATGTTCAGGAAACGGCCAATTACGTCCACGACGTTGTTGGCGTGGACGGTGGTGAAAACCAGGTGGCCCGTCAGTGCTGACTGAATAGCAATCTGCGCAGTCTCCGTGTCGCGGATTTCGCCGACCATGATCTTGTCTGGATCGTGGCGCAGTATTGATCGCAGGCCGCGGGCGAAGGTGAGACCCTTTTTCTCGTTAACCGGAATCTGGGTGATGCCGCGAATCTGATACTCGACCGGATCTTCAATGGTGATGATCTTGTCTTCGTCTGTTTTGATCTCGTTTACCGCTGCGTACAGAGTCGTAGTTTTGCCGCTGCCGGTGGGCCCGGTGACCAGTACCATTCCATAAGGCTCAGCGATATAGCGGCGAAATTTACGTAGGTCCTCTTCATCAAAGCCGACAACATCCAACGTGAGCTTGTGAAACTTCTCGCTCATCGATTCCTTGTCGAGGACACGGAGCACCGCATCTTCGCCGTGGATCGACGGCATGATGGAAACACGGAAGTCGATAGGACGCTCGGGGTTACCGTACTTCACGCGGAAACGGCCGTCCTGCGGAACACGGCGCTCCGAGATGTCCAGCTCGCTCATCACCTTGATACGGGAGATGATCGTAGTGTGATGTTCGCGTCCGATCGGCGGCATGGCCTGCGTCAACACGCCGTCAATGCGAAACTTGATGCAGACTGAATCGTCACGGGTCTCAATGTGGATGTCGCTCGCTCGCCGCTGCAGTGCCGTGAAGATGGTGGTATCGACGAGGCGAATGATTGGACTCATGTCGCCTTGAGCTGTCAAACGGTCGATGGAGATCGTCTCGTCGCCGGTTTCATCTTCACGGATTACATCCAGCGTGAAGACCTGGCTGGCTTCTTCCAATACCCGTTTCGACTGTTCGGTCTTCTTGAGAATTTCGCTAATCTGCGCCAGCGTGGAGACCTTGGTGACGATGCGCTTGCCTAACAGCAAGCTGATTTCGTCGATCATCATCAGCTGGCTGGGATCGGCGATAGCGATGGCCAGGCGGCCGTCCGCAGTTTCGTCCAGCGGGACGAAGTTGTAGCGGAACATCAGGTCGACGGGAATCTTCTTAAACAGGTCATGCTGCAGCTGGAAATTGTGCAGGTCTATGAACTCGCAGCGGTAGCGCCGTGCTACATCCTGGGCTCGCTCTAAATCGTCAGCGCGGACCTCAGGGATCGCCCGGCCGCCATTAGTGCCGCCGTTTACCAGTGGTGTTTTCTTTTCTGTTATTCCTGCCATTCCAAATCTGCCTGCAAACAATTTCTCCGATTCAATCTCAGTGAATGCTCGATCCCAGAGAGAAGATCGGCATGTACAGCGAAATCAAGACTCCGCCTACGAATACGGCCATGAAAATCAGGATAACCGGCTCGATTAATGCCATCGCTGCGCCCAGTGCGGTTTGCACGTCCTCTTCGTAGAATTCCGCGACGGAATTCAGCATCGCGGGAAGGGCGCCGGTGGACTCGCCTACCTCGATCATTTCGACCGAAAGATCGGGAAACATTTTCTGTTGCTCCAGGCTGCCCGCGAGCGTCTGACCCTCGCGCACGCGGACCGCGGCATCCATGATGCCATTCAGAACTATGCGGCTGCTCATCGAGCCTCCGGCGGTTTCGAGGGACGGGACGAGCGGCATACCGCCCGAAAGCAGAGTCGACAACATACGAGAAAAGTTAGCCACTTGGTACTTAAGCCAGATATCACCGAACACCGGCAGCTTGAGCATGACACGATCAACAGCTGCGGCCCCGCGATCGCTGCTTTTCCAGCGCCAGAACACCGCCAGCAATACGATCAGACCCACGGCAGCAAAGGGCAGATACTTTTGCGCGTTCGTGCCCACTGCTAACATGAATACCGTGAGAGGCGGCAACTGCGCATTAATATTCTCAAAGAGCTTCGCAAATTGGGGCACTACATACGTGACCAAAAAGACCGACATGCACAGCACCACGGTGACCAGCAGTGTCGGATAAACGAGCGAAACTGCCAGCTTCTTTTTGAAAGTCATGGCCAGGCGCTGGAACGCAATGAACCGGCTCAGTACTTCCTCCATGTTGCCGCTCTTTTCGCCCGCCAGTAGAGTCGTGGTGTAAAGCTTGGGGAATACGTGCTGCGCGGCAAACGCGTCCGATAACAACTCACCACTTTTTACGCGATCGCGTACGTTCTGCAGCAAGGTTCTCAGATTTCGGTCTTTTTGGCGCTTGATCAGCAGATCGAGTGAATGCAGAATCGGTAGCCCAGCCTTGATCAGGGTGAGGAACTGCTGGTTGAAGATGACGAACTGGCTCTGCTTAACCTTCCTTCCGGAGGTTTGCAGCTTTCCCGCTGCCAGAAGCCCGCGTGGTTTGACCCAGTAGACGAGATAGCCCTGCTGCACGAAACGTTCCCGGACCTCAGACTCGGAGTATCCGTGCTCAACTTGCTGAGCCAAATGCCCACGCTCGTCCGCGATTTTTACCAGAAACTCCGTCATATGTACTTAGACACTACTCCCGCGACCTAAGTCTAGCATTCTGTGCGTTAAGGCAGCATGAATCTGCAGTGCTGCCAGTACCGCTGGTAATAAGACCCCGGCTGCCGAACAAGTACTCCGAGCCGCCCCTGCAATTTGTCACGGAAGAACAATTTGCCCTCGTTATTTAATCTGATGCTTGCATGGTTACTGGCCGAACTCGCCCTCAATAACTTCGACCCCCGCGGGGCGCACAAACCGGAACCGATCTTCCGCTATTTCGACGTTCTCCTTCGGATCTTTGAAAACATATTCGGTGACCGAACCGTCCTGCTCCTCCAGAATGATGCGTGCGATCTGGTCCGCAGGTGTTATCTCCAGCATCACTTGGTTTACACGGTCCGCGATTCTGTTAGGGACCCCTCGCAACACGATATTCCCTGGCATCGAGGGAACTGCATCCGGTGCTAGCGATAATCCTTGCAACTCCTTCTGCAGCTTCGTCTTGCCGAGAAGAAACCCCAGTGGGGAGCGGAGGTCATCCAGTTTGCGCACGGGCGTCTGCCATGCCTGCCGGTCGGCCGGGAGATAAAACCAGGCATTCTTTCCATCGCTCAAAAACAGCTTCTCTCTTGGAGAACGGTACTCCCAACGCATCTTGCCGGGCTTTTTTAGCCACAGGGTGCCGGACTCTATACGTTCGATGCCGGGCCCCCGGTAAACTTCCGTAAATTCCGCCTGCAGGCTACGCAGATGGTTGTAGCGAGCGTCTACGGCCTGGGCGATGACGCTCACATCGGCAGAGGATGCACTAATAGTGAGGCTGAGTAAGACAAGCAGCAGAAGAGGCTTAAAGATAGAAGTCAGTATCACAGTTGTTGGTAGAGTTCCGGTGGAGCGATACTCAGCTATTTACTTTATTGTAATCGTCCGCCATCTGGAAGTCGCCATGAATCAGTTTCCGTCGAGGCCAGAACGGAATACTGATGGGTACCACCGACCCTTTTCAGAGACGCGTCGTGCACTAGCAAATACTCCAGCACAGGATTGTGCTAAACCACGAAGAAAGGCCGCGGATGATGTCGCAGGGAAGCAGCGAGACGAGCGGCCAGCTGTTTCATTTCTGATTCGAGTAATGGATTGAACAAATAAGGTCCATGAACTGGCATCCTGCTTCCCGGCAATACTGTTCAGCCGCACTCATGAGCCGGGAACCGAGCCCGGACCGCTGTTTCGTTGGATCTACGGCGAGTAAACCAAAGTAGCCACGTTCGCCACGGAGCTCGGCGTAAACGCATCCGGCGAGCGCACCATCCTCTCTAACCAAAAGAAATGTGCCCTGCTGTAGGAGCTCGCGAACTTTGTCAGGGTTCGTGCGATCTTCGTCAATGAAAAAATGTTCACTCCGGAAGCGTGATTCACGAGGCGAGCGATCGCCTCGGCATCGCCTACTTGGGCGCGCAAAATCTGCATCGCTGTATGACTAGCTTAATCGGACGGCAGAAACTTTGCCCGCTTCGAGGAAAGATACCCAGTCGGAATTCCTTTTTTGATGAAGGGCAGGTTTTCAGGATCGCTCACTTCCACGCGGCCGTTGGCGGCAAGCTTATAGGGATGGCCGAGAGGGTCCTTGGGCACGCCGCGCAACATGCCGGCCGCCTGCAAGTCAGAAAAATTGTCTGGGAAGTGCCCCGTCTTCTGTCGGTACTGCGCGGCGAGAGCTTCCAGGGCGGTTACCTCGTCATCCACCTGCAAAGCGCGGAGGTGGACTTCAGCATTTATACGTACAGAGGGGTCTTGTGCTGATTGATAGGTCGTACTCCATAACATTCGAGCCATCTGCACGTCCCCCGCGTGTTGGGCCATCCGGGCGGCCATGAGTTTCAGAAAAGGATGCGCATTCGGCACACGGGAGCCTTGAGCAAACGCATCGGCTGCTGCGGCGTAGTCCTTCAGTTCCATGTAATTGATGAAGCCGAGATCGTAGTAGAGCCGCCACTCGTTGGGATTGTTGCGGATACCGTGTTTTACCAGCTCGACTGCCCGCTCCGGCATGCCAGCTCCCTCGGGAGGCTTTGCGGAAAGGAAAGTAGAGCCCCATTCGTAGGCAATCAGTAACTGCGGATCCAGAGCGGTTGTTACCTCCAGTAGAGGGGCCAGCGAGTCGTAACGTTGAGCCCCGTTTCGATGATGGCTGCCAAAATATTGAATTGTCCGTGTCCAATAGATATCGGCCAGCAGGCCATCGTAACCGAGGCTCATGCGCTTCAAAGTCTTGGGCGACGTAATGTAGAGGACATCTTCGAGCGTGGCGCCGGTGCGCAGCCGGTCGAGTTGGCGAAGCAGGAGAACGGACCCTGCCATGGACGCGAGCAGCACAGCGCTGAAAAAAAACGTGATCCCGGATGAAGCTCTCATTTCAGATTCCGGTGTTCAAAGATGACCACGGCTGCCGATAAAACCATCGTGGCATAGATCAAGGCATACGCCGTGTTGTAGATGACGAGTTGACCGGAGACGGGCTGCGCGTGCGCCACAGAACCGATCACATTCAGCGCTGAGAAATTCGGGACCAGATACGCGGATCCAAGCGCCAGCCAGCGTGCAATCCCCGTGGTCATAGCTGCGAATCCTCGCAGATCTTCGGCAAAGCTTCCGATCACAAACAGTGAGAATGCAAACACGGCTGAGAGCAGCGGTGATGAAAAGGACGAGAAGAGCAGCGCGAGGGCTGTAATGACTATGAATTGCAGAACGATGAAGTAAAGCGCAACCAGCAGCCAGGCGTCCGCCCGCTCAAAATGACGGGAGACATACAGTAGAGCGCCAAAGACTCCGATCGCCATAAAAAATGTATTTACAGCCAGAGTTCCTGCCAAGCCGAAGAATTTGCCGAGAATGAACTCCCAGCGGCGGACGGGACGCGACAGAACGGTATACAGGGTTCGTTTTTCAATTTCCTTGGAGACCAGGCCAATGCCGACAAAAATTGAAATTACTATTCCGAACAGGGAGACGGCCGTGAGACCCAGATTGATCACTACCAGCCGTTCAATATTGATGGAAATATTGCCCACTAGAATCGCCGCCACGGACATCAAAACCGCGAATGCAATCAGGTTGTAGAGGACACGATCACGAACCGCTTCACGGAAAGTATTACGTGCGATATGCGAAATGCGAGTATTCATGATCTGACCTCTGCCAGCGGCTGTTCGGTCTTCAATTTTTCGACGAAGTAATCCTCCAGAGAACTACGCACCGGCGTGAGTGAAATCAGGCGCAACTGCTCACAGCGAAGGGCGTCGAGCGCTGCATCTTGATGGGTTTCTGGAACCAGCGCGCGTACGGTGTCTCCAGTTATGTGGCACTCAGCCCCCATTGTCTGCAGTGCCCTGGGCACGGTCGCCCCGTGCCACACCAATTCCACTTTCCCGTGAACACTGGAGGTTAGATCCGCTACTGCTCCGACACCGCGCAGTTCTCCCCGATTGAGAATCGCCACCCGATCGCAGAGCGCTTCGGCATCGGAAAGGATGTGGGTGGAAAAGAAAACGGTCTTGCCTTCGTGCTTCAGTTGTTCTATGAGGTCGCGAACTTCACGGCGGCCCATTGGATCCAGACCGGACATCGGCTCATCAAGGAACACGACTTTGGGATCGTGCAGGATCGCCTGCGCAATGCCAACCCGCTGCAGCATTCCTTTAGAAAACTTGCGAAGTTGCACAGTGCCGGATTCGGCCAGGCCGACACGGCTGA
>QIAA01000272.1 GCA_003224905.1 Acidobacteriota bacterium | reverse complement strand
CCGATCTCTCTTCGCGAGTCGAGAACCACAAAGAGCTCGATGCCCTAGTTGAGTCTTGGACCACGCAGCACACACCCCATCAGGTTATGCTGATGTTGCAGCGGGAAGGGATCGCAGCGGGCATCGTACAAACAGCGGAAGATCTCTATCGCGATCCCCACCTGCGCGAGCGCGGTTTCGCGCGCGACGTCTACTTGCCGCAAGTAGGCTGGGTGACGCGGGTCGGGCCATCCGTACGACTGACCGAAACCCGGAATTCCGGCGCAGAGATTGTTCACTGTGCGGGCGAAGACAACGAGGCGGTTTTTGGGCAGCTATTGGGACTTTCGGCGGAACAGATCAAGGCATTAACTGAGCGAGAGGTATTGCGGTGACAGCTCGTTTACGAGTAGCGCGTGGAAAAAACGATTGCTCCAGTGCGTTGTTAGACGGCAACGGGGTACCTATGTGCGTCGCGTGTGTGATCTCTCAGCAGTTGCATCCAACTGCTCAGCGCGAACTATCGAACAGCCTGAGATCAACGAATTCGCCCATTGCCTTGTAGCCAGCCGCATTGGGGTGCGTCCCGTCGCAGTTCCATGCCGTCGGCATTGCCGGAGCAGAACTGCCATCGGCCAAAGTCACGATGGGCCCATTTTTCATGAGCGCGTCGAAGTCGATCACACCGTCGAAGTTCGCCTTCGTGCGGATCCATTCGTTCAGCGCAAGCCGCTGCGCTTCGTTGGCCGAGGTCCAGCCGGTCCCAGGGGCCGGTCTGCCACGAGGGATCACCGTGGCGCCGATGATCTTGATTCCCCTGGCGCGCACCAAGGCTATGACCTGCTGCGTTCCAGCAATTACCTGTGCTGCGGAGAAGTTGCCGGCTATGTCGTTCGTGCCCATGAAGAATACGACGTGCGAAACGCCGGCACGGTCGAGAACATCCCGCTCCAGACGCTCGAGCCCCGAGGGACCGTTACCCCGACCCAGCACACGGTTCCCGGAGATCGCCGCGATCGCGATGGCCTTTTGCTCCCGTTTCGGCCGCGCGGCGAGCCGCGTCGCAAGCACGTCGCCCCAACGCTGGTCGAGATTGGGCTGCACGATCCCTTTGTCATCGCGCGTGCTGCAGCGGCCGTCCGTAATCGAGTCGGCGAAAAGCACGATGGTCCCAGTGGTTTCAGGAGAGTGCACGTCCAATGCCGCGACCCAGTAGAAAGGCCACTGCCCGGTGTTGAGAGCCGAGATCTCGGGGAGCGGCTCGAAGCCCGCTGCGGAAGGATCTGAGGCGCGCGCGCCAGCCGCCGACCAATTCGTCCTCAGACCTACATGGTGCGTGCTGATGTCGGCTGCCGATTGAACGTCCAGGCTCAAGGATAGTTTTTGGAAGGCATTGACTTTGAAGGGCACAGGATCGCTATAGGCGCCCTGGCCTGCCGCCAGCGAGAGACCGGGCTTGCCGGCGAAGGTGAGCCTCGTGATCGACTTCTCCTGGACCGCCGCTCCTTCGCCCGCGACGCCGATGTAAGCGCCGGAGAAAACGACGGGCGCTTCTCCCATCGTATTTTCGAGTTTCACTCGCACGCTATTTCCGGAAATGCTCGGCATGAGGATCATACGCACGGTTCTCCCGCTCATAGCCGGGGTTGTCGCCCGGGCGTTGTGTGACATCCCCCAGGCAGTAAACCAATCCTTCTCGCCGACCTTCTGGTTCGTCACGCAACCGGCAAGCGTGACCAACAAGCCAACTGCAATGATGCTCGAAATTCTCATATTTGACTCCATACCCTTTGTGCGCTTCGGCAGCGTCACCCGAACTCCCGCATTCGAGCAAGGTTCGCGGCACATCCGCTCTGTATTGCGATGCCGTCTAACGTTCCCGGTAACCGGCGCTGTGCAAGCGGTCCGCCGCTTGCACAGCGCCGGTGTTCACTGGGCGGTTAGCTGGAAATGCTCCATTGACGAAAGTCAGGGCAACCACTCGGTGACCCTGTCGCTAATCTCTTTAGGCAGGGTCAAGTCCATGCTCTGCAACGCCGAGCGACTTACGCTGAAGATCAGTTTGGTCGGCAACGCGACTGACAAATCCGCGGGATTCGCACCACGCAGGATCTTGTCCACGTATTCCGCCGCGCGATAGTAACCTTCGAGGTGGCCGACGCCGAGCGCCATTAGGCCCCCGGCGAGCACATATTCCCGGTCAGTGTAGATCGTAGGCCGCTTTTTCTGCGCCGCGAGTTTCGCGATCGTGAAGCGCTGCGAGTTGATGAAACTGTCCACGCAGTGGAAGAAACCCTTGGCGCCCGAGTCGATGGCTTTGTCCACCGCGGGAGCCACATCAGCCGGCGTGCGGATATCTAACGACTGGACCTGGATGCCTAGATCTTTTGCAGCGGAGGTCAGTAACGCGACTTGGGCTGGATTATTCGGATTGTTACCGTTCATGAACATTGACACCCGGTCGAGGGTTGGAATGATCCCTTTGAGTATACGCAGGCGCTCGCCGATTAAATGTGGCGCGTAAATTGTCGTGCCGGTCACGTTCCTTCCAGTGTGCTCGAGGCTGTCGACCACGCCAAGCCCAACAGGATCATTCACGGCAGCGAGGACAATCGGAATGCTGCGTTGCCTTTCCTGCAGCAACAGCCGCCGGGGCGTTACCTGCAAGGATGATGTCGACCTTGCGGGAGACCAATTCGGCCATGATGGGGTGGTACTCCTGATCCAGTTTGGCGTACCGATGTTCGATCTTGAGATTTTTTCCTTCGATGTAGCCTAGATCGGTTAGCCCCTTCTTGAACGCGGCAATTCGCTCCGGGCCGGCATTATCATTGGCCACGTATCCCATGACGGGTACAGTTTGCGCAGCATTTTCCGCGCTGCCGACTGCCACAAGGACCGCCAGCGCAAAGATCGTGATGCCCGTCTTTACTCCACCTTTTCCAATACTGCCATCAATCCGCCCATTCTCATGTGCGTTAAATCTGGTCATGTGAGTCTCCCCTAATGGGTGTCCGATTCGTCGCGCGGGCATTGCCAGCTAACGCCACGCTCAGTCGTCGCTCTTAGCGATCGGTCTGAAGCGACAAGTTAGGCAACTACCGAGAGCCGCGGCCTTCGACTTGCTTCACGAAAGATAGGTCAGCCACCTCGTGAGGATCTACGCTC
>QIAA01000271.1 GCA_003224905.1 Acidobacteriota bacterium | reverse complement strand
TCGGCACTCGATCCCCCGGTGTCGGAGGCAACAGGGAACGCCGGAACTGCTATGCTTGGAGTACATGCAGTCGACCTGACCCAATGAAATGACGCCGCATCTAACGACGTCGTTGGACCGAAGCGAAAGCTCATCATGACTCATTCGGTACTCGACCGACTTTTTGAATAAAATATTAAGTCTTGACGCTCAACCTTGCAGGTGGCACTCTCTCTACGGCGCCAAGTTGGCTAGGCGGCCCCTGGCTGGCTTCCCGTCGGGAATCGTGAACGAGGGCCAGTTCGCAGTATTTGGAGGTGCTGACGGTGAGAATCGCGCAAAAGCTCTGGAATTCGTTTCTGTGCAGCGTGACAGTCACTCACACAAACAAGGCATGCATCAACGGCCCCGATGAAAATATTGAAAGACCCCGCGAACTGGCGGGCCTCCTGCCTGAAAGCCTGGACGAATCTCTGCCGAGCAGCCCGGTCCTGCCCCCGCTCGAAGAGTCGGTGTTTATGCGACAAGGTGATTACTGGACGATTCGTTATCAAGGGCAGGCTGCAATCCTTAAAGCCACGCGCGGTCTGGAGTGCCTCGGTTATCTGTTGCGTCATTCGGGGCGAGATGTCCACGTCAGCGAATTGATCGGTGCACGTATCGACCTCCCAGGGCCGCTGATGCTCAGCGACTTGCGGGAAGTTGGCGTTCATGCAGTAACTGCCGGACGGCGGGACGCGGGGCCAATTCTAGATTCACGAGCCAAGGCAGAATACAAGGAGCGGATTGACGAGTTGCGAAACGATCTCGATGAGGCGGAGCGGTTCAACGATTCCTACCGTGCTGCCAGAGCCCGCAGTGAGATGGATGCCGTAGCCGGACAACTGGCCGCTGCCGTTGGACTTGGAGGCAGGGATCGTCGGGCTTCGTCTGGTGCAGAGCGGGCGCGTTCCGCCGTCACAAAGAGGATCAAAAAGGCCATCAACAGGATCGCACGAGTCGTCCCGCCACTAGGCCGCCACTTGGGCACGCGGATCAAAACGGGATATTTTTGCTCCTACAATCCGCACCCAGATCGTCCCGTCAGTTGGAAGTTCTGATTTTTCGGCCTTTCCCCGCGGTTGTGACGCGAGAAGTCACAGTGTGACGCGGTATGTCACGCCTCTTACACCGCAAAGTGCGAGCGGCCAGTAAGCTGCTACGCAAAGAGAGGAGTTTGAAAAATGCCCGAATCCGTGGAAACCGCAGATTCTGAACGCTTGGCACGAGATCAGCGAGATCAAGAGGTTCGCGTAGAGGTTCATCCCCACGAGGCCGAAAGCGCCGCGGCCACACGGTTGGCCGACGAACTGGTGCGGCACGAAGCTGTGCGTACGCATCTGGCAGGCCCCAACCTGCAGTTGGCAACTTTCGAGCTCTTGGATAAGGACGCTGGCGACCGGGCTCGGTTTGAAGCTGTCGTATACGATCCGGACGACTGTCGCTGTGTCAGGGTCGGAGGGACTGTGGCGGAAGTGGGACAAGCTACCGCCTATCCTCTTCCCCACAGGCAACGACCGAGCGAAGAAGACTTCCAGCGCTCTGTAGAGAGTGTGCTGCGGCACGATCAGCTGCGCGTATTGATCGAGCAAGGCGGGACCCAGGCGTATAGGCCAATGCCTCCCTACTTGGACATTCAGAATCCCGACGGGTCCATGGAGCGAATGGTTACGGTCGGACTCCGTTCCGAACGGGGCGACTTCCGCCACCGCATTGTTGGCGTGTTGGCGGACGGCAGTGTGGTCCTCAACCCACAAGGTGTCCCACAGCCAACGACAGCGGATTGTGAACCGCCCGCCCCGCAAGGCGGCTGCGATACCTCGGGCGGACGCGACCAGGTCCGCGTGCGGGTCATCCAAGGCTCCATTGCGCTGTGGGACTTCATCCTAATCCGTCCACGTGCATCCTCGGGAACCAACGGCTCGGGAGTAGAGCTGCGCTTTGTTGACTATAAAGGCCAGCGCGTTCTCTACCGGGCCCACGTTCCCATCCTCAACGTCGAGTACGGCGCCGCGGGAGCTGCGGCGGGCTGCGGGCCAACTTATCGCGACTGGCAGAACCAGGAAGCGTGCTTCCACGCCAACGGCTCTGATCCTGTCGGACCAGGCTTCCGGATATGCTCAACCCCACCTCAGACCATTCTCGAAAGTGGTGTCGATGGTGGAAATTTTGCGGGTGTAGCGCTCTGGTACGACGGGCACGAGCTGCGGCTGGTAAGCCAACTGGCAGCCGGTTGGTATCGTTACATCAGCGACTGGCGGCTGCGCAATGACGGCAGCATCGGACCTCGGTTCGGGTTCGCAGGCACCCTTAACCCCTGCACCTGTGACGTGCATACCCACCACGCGTACTGGCGCCTCGACTTTGATATCATGACCGCCAGCAACAACGTCGTGGAGGAATACAACAAACCCCCGATTGTCGCGAATTCGAACTGGCACACGAAAAAGTTCGAGATACGTCGGCCTCGCGATGCCGGCCACCAGCGGTACTGGCGAGTGCGTAACAAGGGAACCTTCCGGGGCTACACGCTCGTCCCTGGTGGCCATGATGGCACGGCTGACGCCTACGGCGTGGGCGACCTGTGGGTCCTTCGCTACCACGGCAACGAAACTGACGATGGCCAGGGGTTCACGACAAACCCCGCACTGTCTCGCGCAAATATCGACAAGTTCGTCAACGGCGAATCAGTCGAGGGTCAAGATGTCGTCCTTTGGTATGTTGGCCACTTCATGCACGACGAAACCCACCCCGACCCTGCGGGTCACGTCGTGGGGCCGGACCTTCGACCGTTCAATTGGTAGCAACCGTGAGGTTGCGACCGGACGTTGCATTAGGCGACGGGGATAGGAATTCGAAAGCACTTTTGCGCTGCCAACTAGGGAGCGTACCGCCTTGTGCGTCTTGTCGTTCTTGAGCCGCTTGGTCTTTTCCTGACGGTAACTCCACTGGCGGCCGAAGACCCGGGTACTTCTGCTCCTACAATCCACATCCGGATCGTCTTGTCGCCTGGAAGTTCTGATTTTTCGGCCTTTCCCGCCGTTGTGACGCGAAAAGTCACATTGTGACACGCTATGTCACGCCTTTATCCATAGAACCGAGAGTCGCCCAGTAAGCGGCTCCGCGACAAAAACGACAATAACGAAGGAACATTATGGCAGAAAAATTACGAATCATAGCTTTTGATACTGTTCAAATAGAGGACGGTGATTGGGATGGTCCTCACCAAAATGAGGATGTGATGACCTACAAGTCCAAAAATCCCACCGCTTCTATTAAGATAACGCGCGGAGCGGCTACTGTCTTGGACGGGGATTTCACCAAAGCAGGGGCACAGATAAGAATTGTAGGTAACGTTATCCACTTGCCCGAGGGATTAGGCCCCGAAGTATAGCAGGAACCCCCCGCAGACATGTTCCGTGTTTTGAAAGGGCGAGAACTTTCCCACTCTCGCCCTTCCTTAAACAATCAGCGACATGCAGAAACGGGGGTGAAATCGGCAGCGTAGGCGCAGCCTCATCTGCGCGTCGGACATGCGAAAACAATTTAAACGTGTCGTGAACAGGCTGACCATTTACCTAACGATTCTCCCTGAACGGTGCCGCGTAAAAAAGCAATTTCCTAATCGGAACCGAGAACCCATTTTACCCGTCTTACAAGTGCGTCCAAAGCAGATCTCTGACTTATGAATCCTACAACCAAATCGCCCGCCGGAGCGTCTCGTGTCGTGGCCGAGCGCCAAAACTTCAAATTCCTCCTGGCCACAAATCCGAACTATTTCG
>QIAA01000266.1 GCA_003224905.1 Acidobacteriota bacterium | reverse complement strand
GCGTGCTCGGATCGCAGCGGCAGCGCGTGCGAGATGGGCGAAAGTTAAAGCCGGGAAGAAGAGGGGATGAGTATCTGTTCCTTCTGCCGCGTAGTTAAGCTTGATTGACAACCACGCGATCTCTACGCCTCCTCTGTAGGCACATCGCTAGAAGGGAGCTACTCTGCTTTTTTGTGTGTGGCCAAATGAATGGTAACAACAGTCCTATCTCAGCATAGGACGCTCGAGCCTACGAAAAATTACTGTTTTGATAACTCTCTGTACTCTATCGCGGCGTGGCAGTCCTAAAGTGGCAGTCCGATCCGGTGTAGTAGGTCTTTAAACTGTGGATCTGAGCGAAGGCTCTCCCAATATGGTTCATACTTCAGGAACTCAAACGTAAAATTGCGGTCTCGATACGCCTTTTCCAACCATTCGAATGCTTGGTCCTTGTCGCCGAGGGCTGCATAGACTTCCGCTACCCAGAGAACATCCCTTGGATTAGACGACTTCTTTACCTCCTTAAGAATCTTCCACGCCTCGTCGCGCCGGCCGGACAAGGCATATGCGTGTCCCAGGCCTGCCAAATCCCTTGGGTCATGTTGAGATAAGTCTATCGCTCGCCCTAACTGTGCGATGGCCTCCCCAAGCATACCCTTTTGCAGATAGGCCAAGCCCAACGAGTAGATCGCCTCGTGAAAATTGGGGTCGAGCTGAAGCGCCTTGAGCAGTGTCCGTATAGCTTCGTCGGACCGTCGCAGACCTACGTAATCCCAACCGAGATGCTCGTATGGCGCCGGGGAGAAAGGATCAAGCTCAATCCAAAGTTTATCCTCAACCAAAGCTTCTTCTGTCCGACCCATCACGAGCAAATTGTGAGCGTGATAATGGTGCGAGACCGTCGAGTTGGGGTTCAACTCGATCGCGCGCCTAAATTCACTCTCGGCGCCCTCCCAGTCCCAATCGTACCGAAACCTGACGAGACCCATCATCGCGTGGGCCTCGGAAAGCTCATCGTCCATTTGGAGAGCCCGGAGCGCCGCCGGCCTGGCTTCCTCGACTTTCTTACCCGCCCGGACCGCGGCCTCAGCGAGCCCTGCGTAAGCTAAAGCGAAGGAGGGATTTTTTTGGATTGCCTGCTTGAAGTAGTCGACGGCGACCCTTATCCCGGGCTCTGTCCAAGTCTCCAGATGATGGCGACCATTCAAGCACAGCTGATAAGCCGCGGGATCGGTAGGCGGGGCGCCGGCCAAACGCGCTCGCTCCTGTGGCGTCAGATTGATTCGAATCTCTCGTGCGATCTCCCGCGCGACCTGGCTTTGTAGCGCCAGCATATCGCTCAGATCGCGCTCGTAGCTTTCCGCCCACAGGTGCCGATCCGTCCTCGCGTGAAGCAGGTTGGCCGTTATCCGAGCACGGTCACCGAAGCGCTGGACTGAACCTTCCACGATAGCGTCCACATTTAATTCCCGCGCGATCTCTGGCAGGGGCTTGTGAGTGCCCTTGTAGCGCATCACTGACGTTCGCGAGATCACGCGCAACGCGCGGATCTTGCCAAGGTCTGTAATCAGAGCCTCCGTCATGCCATCAGCAAAGTACTCTTGTGCCGGGTCGTGAGAAAGATTTTCGAGCGGAAGCACGGCTATCGACTCGATTTGGGGTGCACTAGCTCGACGTAACAGCCGGTCACGCCAACCGCCGCCCCTGTTGAACCCAAATAACAGCGCCAGAATGATAACGGCAATTCCTAATCTCAGAGGTACGGGCCACAGCCGCCTTAGTCCAGGTGCCTTTCGAGGGAGGTCCTCCGCCGGAAGCACCGTCACAGCCGCGATGCTCTGGACTGGGGCAGTTTGTGGGTACGCTTCCGGCATCGGTTGGACTATCTGCACCAGTGCAACGAACCGGTATCCGATGCTGCGTACCGTCTCAATGTAATGGTGCTCACCGTTCTGTCGGTCAGACAATAACTTGCGTAATTGCGAGACAGCGACCGCCAAGTTGGCCTCTTCCACAAACATTCCAGGCCAAACTCGCTTGAGCAGATCTTCCTTCAATACTAGCCGGCCCGGGTTTTCGACCAGCGCGAGCAGGACTTCAAAAGCCTTGTGCGGCAGCGAAACAGGTTCGCCGTCCCGCAGCAGGCGATGTTCGGAACTCTCTAGCCGGAACGGACCGAACTGATAGACAACTTGTGCCAGGCGTTCCATGGCCGTTTAGAAACAATTTAGAGAAACATTAACTTGCCTTTAAGACACGGTGGGCGGTTGCCGGTAGTGTGCGGTTGAATAGGGAAGCTGCAGGCTCCCGCCAGGCTGATTTTACTCCGTTGTTGCACCTGCGCAATCGCGGCAGGGCGGTTAGGACCGGGCTCGAGCGCTAATTGTCGTGTGACTTTCTTCGCTGCACTGCGCTCCCGGTTCCGCACAAGCAAGTGTGTCAACGACCATTAACACAGCGTTGGAGGTAAGTCATGAAATACAGAAGGTACGGCTCGGTAACCCCGCGCGGGGGCGTGCGCTTTTCCACCCGTCCGACCGCCTCATTCTACTCCCCACGATCCGTAGTCATTCGGTTTTGTAGAACGCCAATCGCAAGAGGGAAACTCTGAACGGCACGTCGGGCGATTCCACTTCCTTGCCCGGGAGGATGTGATTCCAGCACCGAAGCCAGTGATCTGCAAATCCAGCATAGAGCAGCTTCAGGCTGGAGTCCCTTTGCCCTTCCGATGGCGCTGAGTGTCCAAAGCATTGAAAACCTAAGTCTCCAACCAAAAAGGAGGAAAACATGAATACAACCCTAGAAAAGATGTGGCGACTCGGAATCCTTTCCGTGGTCGCGTTTCAATTGCTGCTGGGGTTTAGCCCAGCGGCCCCGAATGAGCCAAGCTTCACCACGATTGATTTCCCAGGCGCTACCTTCACCGTCGCCTTCGCGATCAACCCTGCTGGGAAGATCAACCCTGCCGGGCAGATCGTAGGGCTGTACTTT
>QIAA01000265.1:565-3488 GCA_003224905.1 Acidobacteriota bacterium | reverse complement strand
GATGACGAAGGCGTCTGGAGTGATGGGCGTTATTCTACGCTGGCCTTCCGTCGTCTAGCGATTTTGGACCTCTCCGACAGCTCCCATCAGCCTATGCTCACCCGAGATGGGCGTTACGCCCTGGTTTACAATGGGGAGGTCTATAATTTCCGCGAGTTGCGCCAGGAACTTGAGCAGGACGGTGTCCGATTTCGTTCGACAGGAGATACAGAAGTAGTCCTGCACGCTCTCGCCCTTTGGGGCGATGGAGCCTTAGCCCGCTTCAATGGCATGTTTGCTTTGGGCTTTTACGACTCGGTGGAAAAGCGGTTGCTCTTGGCTCGCGACCACGCCGGGATCAAGCCGCTCTACTATACGCTCACGCCTCGAGGCGCGGCCTTCGCTTCTCAATACGACCAGATTCTCTCCCACGCGTGGAGCCGCGAGTCAGCGGTCTCACCGGCGGCTTTGGGGCTTTACTTACGCCTGGGTTACATTCCTGCTCCGTACGCGCTGCTTCAAGATACTCATATGCTCGAACCCGGCAGTTGGATGGAGATTACGAGCGAAAGCCGCATGCGCCACGGGCGGTTTTTCGAATTTCCGCTGTACCGCGAGCCGAATCTCCGCGGCGAGGAAGCGTACGAGGCCGTGGATGCAGCCGTAACTGACGCTGTGCGCCGCCAGCTCGTCAGCGACGTGCCAGTGGGCACGTTTCTCTCCGGCGGTATCGATTCCCCGCTCGTCGCGGCCAAAATACGGGCCGCGACCAATGCTCCGGTCCGTGCTTTTACCATCGGAACTAATGGAGACCGTCACGACGAGTCCGCCGATGCCGTCGCTTATGCCGGTGAGATCGGCGTCGAGCACTTTGTCGAGCAGGTAACGCCGAACCACGCTCTTGAAATGCTCGATGATGTGGTGGCCGCTTGCGGGGAACCTTTTGCCGATTATTCCATCTTTCCTACCATTTTGGTCTCACGGCTGGCTCGGCAACAGGTCAAGGTCATGCTTTCGGGAGACGGCGGCGACGAACTCTTTTGGGGATATTTCGATCGCTTTGCGTCAGTACTGGATAAAGCGATTGATCTCAGCCAACCACGCGGGTCGGAAAATTCCAAGTGGCATCTACAGAGACTGCTAGCCGTCGGGTCGGGCCAAACGGACCTTAGCTGGCCGGGAAGCATCGGCGATATTTATCGGCTTAAGCATACTCATCTATCTGAAGGTTGGCTAAAACGTATTTTCCCCGACCTTCCGGGCTGGCCCGCCGGCTTCACTCTCTTCAATTACAACCGCTGGGAGGCGGATGAGACGGCGCAGTGGCTCCGTTGGAACGAGTTTGTCGGTTATTTGACCATGATCCTCCTGAAGGTCGATCGCGCCAGCATGTATCAGTCGCTGGAAGTGAGGGTGCCGCTTTTGGACAAGGAAGTCATAGAAGTGGCTGCACGTGTGGATTGGCGCTCATGCCTGGACCTGAAGCGGAAAATCGGCAAGTTGCCGCTGCGCTATTCATTGGCTCGCCATGTGCGACATCAAACCTTGGCCAAGCGAGGTTTTACCGTCCCGATAGATGTTTGGTTGCGCGGGCCCCTTCGACCCGTCTTCGAAGAAGTCGTGCTCGGGCGCGAGGACATCTTAGGTCTTCCGTTGAACCAAGCAGCTGCTCGTGAGATTTTCGACCGGCATCTTTCCGGGCAAGCCAATTACGACTGGCAGTTATGGACGTTGCTCAGTCTCGCTCTGTGGGCCGAGCATCACTATGCCGGCACTCGCATGGTAGCGAGCGATCATGCGGCACATCGGTGACAGGGGCGGCAAAACTGAATGTATGATAAGGTACTGTTTTGGTCGAATTTATTTTGGCCCTACGTTGGCGGCGGCGAGTATTTTGGCGCTAAATTGGTTTCAGCGTTACGAGCGCGTGGGTATGAAATAATTGTTGTGACTTCGCACGACCATCTTGACCTACCGGACGAGACCCAGTATCAAGGCGTTCCGATTTTTCGGCTTCCGTTCTTGAAGGCACTACGGGACGGCGACGCCGGGCAGTTTATCCGGACGCGCGAAAAGGTGATGAAGGTCAAACGAACCTTCAAGTCGGACTTGATCCATTTGAACGGGGTCACCTCTAGTACATTATTCCACCTTCGGACATTGGACGTGCATCCGGCGCCGGCCTTGGTTCGTCTGAACCAACAATTGCTGCCGAACCAGTTTTCCGGGTCTGACACTCTCCTCAGTGAAACGCTTCGTTCGGCGGCCTGGGTGACCTGCGTTTCTTCTGCACTGCACGGACAAGCTACTCAGTTGGTTCCTGAGATCGTAGCGCGTTCGTCCGTGATCTATAACGGTTTAGAGGTTCCAGCAATGTCGCCCGAGCCGCTCTCATTTGATCCGCCCCGGTTGTTATGCCTCGGTCGGCTGGTCCCGGCGAAAGGTTTCGATCTGGCATTGGCGGCATTGGCTTCGATTATTAAGAGATACCCCGGTATCAGAATGGTGATTGCCGGGGACGGTCCGTCGCGTCCTCAACTGGAACAGCAGACCGCTCGACTTGGTCTGAGCACGGCCGTCGAGTTCGTCGGCTGGGTGGAACAAGAAGATGTGCTCGCTTTAATCAACAGAGCGACTTTGGTGCTGATTCCCTCGCGCAAGGAAGGACTTCCAACGGTGGCTCTCCAAGCCGCGCTCATAGCGCGGCCGGTGGTGGCAACGCGGGTGGGGGGAGTCATGGAGGCTGTGGCCCATCAGGAGACTGGTTTGCTGATTGAGAACGGAGATGTCCATGGCCTTGAAGAGGCGATCGCGTTCTTGCTGAATAATCCCCAAGCAGCAAGGGAGATGGGCATGGCGGGCCGTGAGCGGGCGCAAAAATTTTTTGGCTGGCAGCGCTGCGTAGATGCCTACGACGCTCTTTATAAAAAGCTGATTACCGGAG
>QIAA01000265.1:0-559 GCA_003224905.1 Acidobacteriota bacterium | reverse complement strand
TCGCTTTTATCCGAATGAATCTACGACGATGCGCGTCATATTCACCTCAGAGTTTTTTTGGCCCAATATAGGCGGTGCCGAAGTGTTTGCCTCCAAGCTCCTTGTAGCCTTGCGGGAGCGGGGCCATGAGATCATTGTAGTGACCCGACAAGATTCCGCTGATCTCCCAAGCGAAGCTCAATACCAAGGGATTCCAGTTTATCGCTTTCCATTTTGGACGGGATTTAACAGCCGCAGCGTCGATCAATTGTTCGTAGCGCGGCAGGGATTGGCTAAGCTCAAGCGCGCTTTCGCGCCCGACCTGGTCCATATACAAGGTTTCGGTCCGAGCATAGTTTTTCACTTAGATACGACTCATGCGCATCCTGCCCCTTTACTGGTCACGCTGATCGAAGAGCGACCGGAGCAAGAGGGGCGTCAGTTACTGAACCAGCTGCTACGGTCAGCCGATTGGGTGACCGGCAAATCATCGGCCGTGCTGGCACAAGCGCGTCGGCTTGCTCCAGAGATCATGACGCGCTCATCCCTCATCTACAATGGTTTGGAGGTGCCGCCCCTC
>QIAA01000264.1 GCA_003224905.1 Acidobacteriota bacterium | reverse complement strand
AAATACTTGCGCCAACTTTCCGACGGTGGCGCCCGTATCCGGATCATCACGCACCGGCTCTACATTCACTTTTTTCACAAGACGGCGGTGGAACAGACCATTGACTGGCTCGATACGCACGGCATTCCGTACTGGGATCTATGTTTCATGAAAGAGAAGGATCAGGTCGGCGCGGACGTGTATATCGACGACGGCCCCGGCAACGTAGAACAACTGCGGCGCAAGGGATTGTACACAATCTGCTTTGCCAACAGCACCAACAAGGATACTCCCGAACCACGCGCTAAGTCCTGGGAGCACGTATTTCAACTCGTTAACGAATGGGCAGCGAAGCGATAAAAGTGAGTAAAGATCTGTAACGCATCCTCTTAAAGGAAAATGATCTTTAGGAGCGGCTTGCGAATGATGGATTACGAAGAAGCAAAGCACCCGCCGCTGGCATGCTCACGACCGGTGGGAAGTGCAGCCAGGCGAACCCACGTTATTTCAGCCGATCCCGGATCTTGGCGAGGGCTGCACGGGCGCACTCTTCGTCGAATTGGCCGCCGGGAGCGCCACTCACTCCGATCGCGCCGATCGCGGCTCCGCCGGCCATGATGGTCACCCCACCGACCGCATAGGTGACATTGGGCAGCGGCGTCTGCGGCACCGTAGACGGAGGATTCTTGCTCATCCGGTCGGCGACGGCTTTCGTGCTGTCTTCCTTACGTGAAAGCGTCAGCGAGGCCGCCGAGTAGGCTTTGTAATAGGCATTGTCGAGCGTGTGGATCGGGGCCCCGTTGCCGCGCAGCATGGCTTGGCGAACGCCGTCGAGATCGACGACGACCGCCGTCACCGTGTAACCCTTCTGCGCGCAGCTCGCGACCGCTTCGCCCACAAGCTCATTCGCAAGCGGCGCCGACAATTTCTGCATGTTGACCAGCCCTTGGGCCTGAACTCCCGTCGGGGCAGTGCCTATGACGAACACAAGAGCAAGCACCACAGCTTGCAGTCCTATCGAAACCCGTGACATTGGTGACATTGGTTTCCTCCTTTTCGATATGTGCCGGTCTCCCGGCTACGATATATAAAAACCTCCCGCTACGGAAGTAACCTTAGAGCCTTCCTCTCGGTGGGCGTCGCAAGTCAGCTTCGGGTCGAAAGCGCACGTTGCCCGCTCTTGACGCCCAATGCAAAGCTCAGCCGGCGCTCTTAGCAATCGGTCTGCAGCGACTGGTTAGAAGCCGATAGTTTACGCTGCCACTGGCCGCCAAAGACGACTAACAGCACACCAATAGTGATTGCAACATCAGCAGCGTTAAATATGCCTGTCCGCAGTGAACCGATACCCCAGGTTGATGAAGTCAACCACGTAGCCGCCATAGGCGATCCGATCCAGTAGGTTACTGAGCCCACCACCCAACACCAGTGAGAAAGCGAGCACCGTCACAGCGGGTAGGTTGGATGCAACCAAAAGGTAGCCGAGCACCCCGAGCAGAAATGTGGCAACTCCACCTGTGAATATCATTCCCCTCCAGTTTTCCGAGAGTGACGCGCCGAGACTGAGAAACGCTCCTTTATTCTCTGTATATTGGAGCCGCACGGTATCCCCAACGAAGGATAACATCTGAGACTTTGGCAAGTGGGACTTTGCAATCGACTTCGTTGCCTGGTCACAGCCAACACACCAAACAACTGTCAGCAGGATCAGAAGAACTCTTTTCAATCTTGTCATCTCTCACCTGTGGGAAATTTGGCTTCTAACGCGATACGGCTAAGCCGTGGCACGAACGAATCGCGCCGACGCCGCCGGCTCCTGTCGCTGTTAGACAGCCACTCAGTTTTCGGACATTACCGCTTCCTTGATCGGTGTGCGGTCCGGAGACTGGAGACAGTCCTCTCATGTCTCATTTCTCGACGCGCTCCCAAATCAACGTGCTCTCGACAACGGGCGCTGTTAGTTCTGGAGTGTCGACCCGCAGCGCCACTCGATTCGGCCCCTGGAATGTAAACCATCGCTTGCGCTTTAAGCCGACCCTGTTGGGGACTTTCTCGATTTCAACGTGATGAAGGACGAATCCCTCTTTTGAGTAGATTTCGACGGTGGCGCAGTATGCAAGTAAGCCCCTGATCGCGGACATCGCTTCCGCATCGGTCGGCGCGGTCTCCGATCTCCACTTTGGTCGATTGGGATCCATGGCGACAACACACATGCGATTGGTATCCGTGTAGATGATGTAACCAACGCTCTGCGGGTTCTGCCTCGTCGTTCCGTCAGCGAGACGTTGTGTCCACGATACAGCCGCCACATGCCCACGAATTGCTTGGCGATGTCGTCTTGGGATTGAGCAAGCGCGTGAACGACGCGCTACTCAGCGCCCCCAGCGCCAGGACGACGGTCAACGCTACTTTTCTCTTCATGGTATTCACCTATCAGTCCTCTCCTGTTCGCATGCGTTTACCGAGTCGTCTGACGCCCGCGGTGAGCCGCGGCTCCAGTGCATCGTTAGGTCCCGACGCGCCCCGGAGCCCCTGGCTGAGAGACCTACCCGCCCAGCAATCCGCACCTGACGCCCTGCCGCACCAACGAGGCACCTGGTGCGAAGCGCAAAACCGAACAATTCGCCGCCCCGAATTTCGCAAGCGGCTCAGGTACAGGCGCACCAAAAGTGATCCCTCTCGACAAGGATCAGCCGGAATTGAACGCGAGGCCTGACCGCTTTCCTGAACCGACGGCTGAAACGGCTCGCTAGCTAGGGGCTACTCAGGATAGAAACCCGCACCAACCAACCCCGGAGTTTCGTCAATGCTAACCGCCTTTACGTAGCTCCATTTTCGCGACGGTTGGGTCTGACCGGGTTTGGGGAACATGTAGTCGACCCACCCCGACCCTCTGGGGGATTGAGCAGCTTTGACAAACTCGTCATGGTACAGCTTGCCGTTGGAATCTGTCTTGCCCTTTTGATTTTTCCCCTCGTTCTGTGGAAAAGCGGCGACGAGCAATACGTTGAGATTCATATC
>QIAA01000105.1 GCA_003224905.1 Acidobacteriota bacterium | reverse complement strand
CCCTCAGCACGGCTTCGGAATCTTCAATATTGATATAGCTGCTCACGGGGACCCCGAAAAGGCTGATGGTTTCTTGCCGGTGGATCATTGCGATCACCCGCGATTGTCTCTGTTGCTGAAATTGATCGAGAACACTGACTCTGGCAGCGTTCGTCCAATACGGTCCCAACACTTGCTGGACAATCATGTAGATCACAATCAACCAAAACGCGAATTTCCCTATGCGGCGAAGTCGGTGCCACCGATTGCGCCAGACAGATCGGATAGGCTTCGGGTGTTCGTTCAACCGCTCGCTGATGTTTTGTGTTTCCATATCGTTAAGACTCAGCTTATGGCCTACCGGGTCCAACCATGATGGTCAGGTCGGAAGTACCGTCGCCATTTTCATGATGACTGATTAGAATTACTTTATTCCCTTTGGAGTACGCCAGCTGATCTTTTTTTCCCGCAAAAAAGCCATCAGGTCTCCACCCCCGGGCCTCCATGACCTCTTGATAGAACGTAAAAATTTCGCCTGGCGCAACTCTTCCTTGAAAGGACGCCTGTCCAGCTTCAAATCCCGGAATCGGATCAAAGTCTTTGTCCGGTATCTTTTGCATTTCTCGTGGTATGGGGACATCGACCCCCGCGATGACTTCATCCCGACGCTCACATCCCGCAATCAATAGAACCAGTGAGATCCAAAGGACGCAGAGCGATGTCTGTCGAAAAGTTTTCGGGTAATTATTTTTAGAATTCATTTCCCTCGCCGTGCTCTCCGACTACTGTCGCTTCCTCGCTCTCATGACTGGCCGGGCCGGATACTACTGTAAGGTAGATAGCCGTCTACGGCCAAAACTTCGCAGGCGAGGCAAACGTCATTTCTGTGCCATCGCTTGAGTGGTGGCCTCGTCGGCCGAGTTCCAGGCGAAGTAGAGTCGCGCATGTCCTTTGGATGGCACATGGACCGCCTGCTTCACAGTTTTTCCCATTGCCGTCGCCTCAACGGTGTAAGTTCCTTCCGGTAAGTCCACAAAAAACAAAGGGCCTTCGGAAACCGCTTCGAGGACATTGTTTCCCTTACCGTCTTTGATGAGAACGTTAGCGCCGCCCAGGTACTCATTATTTTGCAGCGCAAAGCTGAGCTCTAGATTGTCCCCCTTGGTGATGCTGCGAAGTCTCTCGCGTTCGTCTTCCCCGAAGCCGCCGCTGAGATAAGAAACCCCATTTAGAGTTTTCACTGCCAGCTCCTCAGCAGCAACGCCGGATACAAAATTCGACGACATAAGTCCGCCCAGGACCACAAACTGAGCAATGACTGGAAGAATGATTTTTTTCATCGCGCAAACTTCCGATTTTTTTTTATACATAGAGGCAACACCCATGCCATCCAAGAACGAACCAAGCTACCCGTGAGAACCAGAGCTGCGAACAGGCAACTCAAGCGAGTGAACTAGGATTCTGAAGGTAGGAAGATGACGACCCGTCGACAGGCGTCTAAATATCGACCTTAAAGAGGAGGTGTCGCTTTATTGTAAGCGAAGCTTGCCGATGCGTGCTTGGAAAGAAGGATGTTTCGATGGCACAACGTATGCTCTTTGTGAAGACAGAAGCTACAGCGTAAAGCGAGCTTGAGAAAGGAGGTGAACCACAATGAAGAAAATACGTTTAACTCTGGTATTGCTAGCGGCAATTACCGCAATCGTTGCCTCCGGCTGCTCGATTCATGAGAATTTTCATGATGGAAGAGGACGGCGACCTTGGGGCTGGCACTATCGACATTGGTAAGACGGTACTTGAGTGGCTCGACAGCGAAACGTTCAAGAAGCGAACTTCGAATGATGTAAAGTTCGAAGAGAAGCGATAGGACGCTACCCGTCAAACAACGACGGAACACTGGAGGGCCACACACCAGCCTGGGAACGGAGGGCGGCGTTGGGGGCCCGACGGGTTGTTTTGACTTAATTTCGCTGTCGGGCCGCTGGATGTCGCAAAGGTTTGGATATTGAGGTCATCCAGTCGAATCCCGCTGGGTGGGTGATTTTCCTCTCCGCGCTCATCCTTCTCGTTCCGTTTCTCTCGACATTTGCCTAGAGCCTCGGCAGATCGTCGACGTGCCAGCCACCGGCTGATGGTCCGCACCGCCGCCGACGATTCGAGTCAGATTTAATCCGGTATGGTGTTTTTGTTTTCCCAACCATACTGGTCCATCTGCTGCGCGTCCGGTTGATCTTGTCCCATGGAAGTCTCGCTACACGGGCCGTAATAGTCGATGGCTGTGCCGGAGTTCGGGCGCTTAAGAAGCGGCTGTTGACCGGCCAAACTCTGCGTAGCCAGGGCCATAATCTCCGTGAGACAATAGCCGTCAGGAACGAATTCATCCTTGAATCCGAGCCCGGGAATTTCTTTTGCACTGGCCGGCGTGTAGGCCGCCATAATGTTTCCGCTCAGCAGCAACGCTGCGAAAAAGAACTTTGTACTTTTCATTTCTTTCACCTCTACGGCGCGTCTCCTGACGATTACTAGAGCAAGGGCTGCGCCAAACCGCCTCGACGCATCGCGGTAAGCAAATCTATCGTGAGTCGGGTAGTTACGGCCTAAGCGGCTGTTTTGGCGCCGATTGCGCGAACCTCGCCGTGACGAATTTTCGGCATGAGTTTAAATGTCAACATTGACTTCGACACCGGAGGTGCCGAACTCTTCGAGCCGTGAAATACGTTTGTCGCGATGATTCTGCGTGCGTCGAAGAATTGCCGCTCTCTGTCGCCGAGCGTGGACGGTTTCGATCGGTCGGCAGCTGCCGCCTGTTCGAGACGCAATGTCACCGTCCCGGGCGTCCTAGATCGTCAACAAATACCTCGATTGGGAGAGGATGATTGATCACGTAACTGCCGTAGTTCTGGTCATGCTGGTCAGGCTGCACGTTGCCGTTCGCATCTTTGGCACGGGCCAGCAAAATGTATTGTCCCGGCTTCTTCGGTGTAAGCCAATCAAACTTCCAACGACGCCACGCGTGCCGTTGAATGGGGTCCAAAAATTCTGCCTGTGCCCAAGTCTGGCCGCCGTCAATGCTCACCGCGACCTCAGTTACTTCGGTCTCGCCCGCCCATGCAGCGCCGAAAACAGTGTGTGCCTGGTTCGGTGCGAGCGTTTCGTAAACACGTGGCCGGGCGATTTCGGACTTCAGCTTCATTTCTGCCAACGCGCGACGCACGGGCTTTCCATCCAGATAGTCCCAGTAGCCGTAGTCTGATGTCTGCCAGTAACCTCGAAACGGCTCTCGCACAGTGTAGATACGCGTCAGCCACTTGACGGAAGCCATTCCATAATGACCGGGGACAATTGCGCGCACCGGATATCCATGATCCTGCGGAAGATCATGGCCATTCATCTGGTAAGCGATCAATACTTCCTGTTGCATTGCTTTGTCTCGAGGCAAACTACGGGCATACGAGATAGGACCGGGAGGGATAGGCAGTTCTTTCGGCGTTCCCCGATCAGCTCCTTCGAACACGACCTCACAAGCGTGTTCTTCGATGCCAGCACGCTCCAGCAAAGCTCCTAGCGGTACACCGGTCCATTCGGCATTGCCAACTGCGCCGAGTTCCCACTGTGCTCCTTCAGCCTGTGGGATAAGAAAGACCCGACTATTGCCTGCGCACTCCAAAGTGGCGACCCGCGTCTCGGACGGCATGTCTCGCAACTCGTTGTAGCTCAGAGAAAGCGGATTCCTGACCGCACCATCCACGTGCAGCTGGTAAGAGGCGAGTTCTAACTTCGGTGTCGGGAAATGACTGCGTATGTAGAACAGCTCCATCGGAGTGAGAAACGAGTCAACCTGATCGAAGGGAGTCTCCAGATTGTTCGGCTCCTTCTGTCGAATGATCAGGCCCACCGAAGAGGATTGACCAGTTTTGTTGATCTCGCCTCTGATGTACTGCTTCTTAGAATCTTTCATCATGATCTCCTATTGGCGCCATGTCGGTATGTCGCCGGGCTAGTCTTCAGTACAATGCTTTCCTTCAACGATCATGAGAAACGCAAAGCTCATACCAAAGCCGGTACCCGGCCGGACTGTACGCAAGTCGCTGAGCTTTGATGTGGGGGCGGCGAATGTAGTGGCGTCGAAAAGTGTAGGAGTAAAACATCGACAGTTGTCGAACTGGCGACAGCAGTGAGATCCTCTAAACCGAGGGAATAATCGCAGGGGAGGGCGCCTAGCGACGTTTAGCCGGACAATTCAAGAATGAGGCTTGCGCCGCAATTCCAGCACCTCCGACCCGTTCCCCACCAGCACCACATCCGCGAGATCGATAAACAACCCGTGCTCGACGACGCCGGGTATTTCGCTAAGAGTGTAGGCCAGAGCGGGCGGATCAGGGATCTGTTCAAAGTGACAGTCCAGGATGTGATGCCCTTCGTCGGTGATGAACGGTTCTCCCGCTGTATTCTTTCGCAACTGTACCGTGGCGCCCAGAGCTGAGATCTTCTTGCTAACCAGTGCCTGAGCGAAGCGGATCACTTCTACCGGCAAAGGAAATTTGCCTAGCACCGAAACCTGCTTGCTGGAATCAGCAATAATGATCTCCTGTCGGGTAGCAGAAGCGACGATTTTCTCGCGCAACAATGCTCCGCCCCCGCCCTTGATCAGCCGCAATTCAGGATCGAACTCATCCGTGCCATCGACCGTCACATCGATCTGCTGGACCTCTTCCAACGTGGTCAAGGGAATTCCGAGGCTGGCGGCTAGACCCTGGGTTTGCACCGAGGTGGGAATGCCGCGAATCTGTAGACCTGCCCGCACGCGCTCCCCTAACAAGCGAACGGCATAGGCAGCAGTTGAGCCCGAGCCCAGACCCACGACGCTGCCGTCGCGCACAAAGCGCAGGCTCGTGCGGGCGGCCAGTTCTTTTTCCTGATCAACTGCCATAGAGAATCAGCGCAAATTTTGCTGGGTGTATACCAGATACGCCGCCAGAGCGAGGCCGAACACCACGGTAAAAATGGCCACGAGATCGATGACGGAGCCAGCCGGTTCGAATCTCCCGGATTCGAGTTGTGCGCGTGTGCGCCGATAGCGGATCAAACCAGCAAACGCCAGAACAATCCCAGTGACGATCGCTACCATTCCGAACCATACCGACAGACCCGCGGTCGGCAGCGGATGGCCCTGCGCTTGGGCGAACTCCCGAATGGCGATCGCGAAGCGTCCGATCGCAAATCCAAATACGACCACCGCCAGGCCCGTGCGCATCCAGGCAAGAAACGTGCGCTCATTCGCCAGGTGATCGCGAGCGCGCATCAAATCATCCGGTTGTGACATTCCTAACCACTTCCGTCACTTCACAGGCATTCTATGTTCGCCAGCCCTGGTGAAAATTCTTGCCGGCCAAAGAAAATGGATATTCGAGAAGACTCCCGTCCTCGCTCTTAGAATCTTCATGCAACACTCAACGCCAAGAGATACAAGCGCCTGATCGAGACCTTGAGCCGCTGCCCGAGCCCACACAGCTGCCGCCGTTAGAACGACAGTGGACAATAATAAGTGGATTGATTTCATTTTTATCGCCTTCTGTTCTCAGAAAGGGAGAATGGCAAGGACTATGCCATCGAGCTGACGGACTCCAGCGGACATACAACTAACTGAGATAAAAGAAATTTGAGCCTAGAATCGGAAAGGCGATGCGCGCATCGTCGAATCGGCGTCCAAATGAGTGTCGAAGTATCGAATGGTGTCTGAATTCCGACACTACGACAAAACTCACGCAGCAGTCCGGCTAGAACTGCGGCAGATCGTCGACGTGCCAGCCGCCGCCCAGTGCTTTGACCAACAGCACGCTGGCATCCATGCGCCGGCGCATGATGTCGACCTGGTTCCGTTCATTGGCCAGCGCCACGGTCTGAGCCGTGATGACCTGGAGGTAGTTATCGACTCCGCCTTTGTAGCGATTGGTAAAGAGTTGCAGGGATTCCTGCGCCGACAACACGGCGCGCGCTTGTTGCTGCGTTTCCTGCTCGAGGATGCGCAACGCGGCGAGATTGTCTTCCACTTGTTGAAATGCGTCGAGGGTAGCTTGGCGATAACTGGCGACCGTTGCATCATAACCGGCGAGCGCCGCCTCGGAAGTGGCTCGCCGCCGCCCGCCATCGAAAATCGTTTGCGCCACGGAACTTCCGACCGCCCACAAAAAGCTCTGCCAACCCCCGAAATTTCGGATCGAGCTGCTTTCGAATCCGAGCAAAGCATTGAGCGTCACCGTTGGAAAGTATGCGGCCTTGGCGATGCCGATCTGCTCGTTCGCCTCGGCGACGCGACGCTCCGCCGCCGCGATGTCCGGCCGGCGCTCCAAAAGCTCCGAAGGGAGACCCGCCGGGATATTAGGCGGCTGGAGATCCAGCGGCGCGGGAGGCAGGCTGAAGTCTGCGGGAGGCTTTCCGATCAGCGTGGCGATGGCGTGTTCGAATGCCGCCCGCTGCACGGCGATGTCCGTTGCCTGCACTTGCGTCGTTTCCAGTTGTGTCTGCGCCTGCGCCACATCCGACTTCGGCGCGGCGCCACCTTCGAATCGACGGATCGTGAGCTGCAAGGCTTCGTCGAATGCCTTTACCGTGTCATTGAGCAGCCGTTGTTGGGCATCGGCGCTGCGCAGCTCGAAATAATCGAATGCCAGCTCTGCCTGAATGCTGAGTCTGGCGGTCTCCAGGTCGCCGGCGGTCGCTTGCGCTTCCTCGCGGGCGGCGGTCACGCTGCGGCGGATCCGGCCCCACAAGTCGATCTCGTAGGATATGTCCCCGGTCAAAAGAAACTCGCCGGTGGATTTTCCACCCGGTGACGTTCCACTAGATGCTCCGACCGATGACGTTGAAAAGGGGCTGAGTGCCCCATTGCGCACAGAGGCTGCGCTGGCTCCGGCGGTGACCGTGGGAAACAAGCCGGCGCGAAAGAAGCCGATCATGGCGCGGGCCTGGCGAAAGTGCGCCTCGGCCACTTTCACGTTCTGGTTGGCCTGGCTCACTTGTTCTTCCAACGCGTTGAGCTGCGGATCGCCAAAAACCTCCCACCATTTGCCGCGCGGGATATGGTCGAGTGGTCGTGCGAGCTTCCACCCCTGGTCCTCCTTGTAGGCGGCCGTCATCGGCACCGATGGCTTGGAATAATCCGGTCCCACCATGCAACCGGCGCACAGCAACACCACAGCAGCAGTAAGACCGAGGTCAAACGATTTCATCGCGCGGCGGCCTGAGCGGGTGATGGATTGACTCGAACGGCAGTCCCATCGATCAGAGAGTCGCTGGGATTGATGATAACTGAATCCGTAGGTTGGAGCCCACTGACAACCTCCACGCTGTTGCCGTAGTCGCGGCCGATGGTCACTGGGACGAGTGCCGCGCGGCCGTTGCGAACTACGCCGACGCGCAAGCCCTCGGAGCGGAACAGCAGCGTGTTAGCTGGCACTGTGACGGAGCTGACCGATTGCGGCAATTTGAGATGGACAAGCACGTAGGCTCCGGGCAAAAGCTGGCCGGCGCGATTATCCACGTCCACTTCGACCAGCAGCGTTCGTGATGCCGGATCGATGGAGTTGGAGTTTCGCGCAATCGTGCCGCTAAAAATTTTGCCTGGAAATTCGTCGAGCGTGAGAGATGCCGTCGCGCCCGGACGCACTGCCTGCGAATAGAGTTGCGGCACCGCGACAAAGACTCGCAAGGTGTTGATCGCCGCGAGATGGAACAGCTCCTGGGTCGGCGTGCTGGCCCCCGAATTGATGAGCGCGCCTATATCCGTGTTGCGCGCAGTGATCACGCCGTCGAAAGGAGCATAAATCTTCTGGAACCCCTTTAGTTCCTCTAAGCGGCGGACATTGGAGGTGTTTGAGTCGACCGTGGCTTTCATCGCATGGAAGGCGCTGACCGCCACGTCGGTTTCCTGCTTTGACACGGAGTTCGTTTTCCAGAGGGCCTCCCAGCGGTCCGCGGTGATTTCGGCCTGGCGCAGGTTGGCCTGCGCGGTTTGAAGATCCGCTCTCGCTTGTTGCAGCTGCTGGTCCACTTCCGGTGTCTCGATCTCGGCCAGCAGCTGGCCTTTCTTCACCCGTGTCCCGATGTCGACGTGCCAACTTTTCACATAACCGTTCGTCCGCGCAAAGATCGGCGCGTCGGTAAAAGCCTGGGTGTTTCCCGGCAACACAATTTCATTGTTGGGAGCGCCGGTCTTCGGATCGACCACATTGACGATGGGTATCGCCGCCGCCGCGGTCGACTGTTTCAGATCCGCCTCCGCCTTTTTACGACTGATGAAGCCGACGCCAATAAGAATGAGAAAGATCACCGCTACGCTGCCTAGGCCCAGATAGGTGGCGAGCCCGATGCCCGCGCGGTGGCTTTCATCTCGCGTATCTTCGAATTGCGTTTCAGGTTTTCTATTTTCTTCGGTTTTCATCCTGTTACTACTCCATGCCCTCACCCTAACCCTTTGCCGAAGCGGGCGAGGGGAGAAATCCTTCGCCCCCGTCCCGGGGGAGAAAAGAAGAGGGGGTGTGCTCGCTCTCATCTAATCGGAGCGTCAGATCACTTTTGTCAACTCGCATACGCATCGCGCCGCAGTCAAGGCGCGTCCTCTCCAGAGGCCCTTCTGCCGTGGAAAATGCTAAACACCGCCGGCACGAAAACGAGCGTTGCGAGCGTGGCGCACAGCAAACCACCGATGACGGCGCGTCCGAGCGGCGCATTCTGCTCGCCCCCTTCGCCCAAGCCGAGCGCCATGGGAATCATGCCGATGATCATGGCGAGAGCAGTCATGAGCACGGGTCGAAAGCGGGTAACGCCGGATTCGATGGCCGCCTCCACAGCGTTGGCATGCTCGGCTAGCCGCTCTTTAGCGAACGACACGACCAAAATGCTGTTGGCTGTGGCCACACCCATACACATGATCGCCCCCATCAGCGCCGGCACGCTGAGCGTGGTGTGGGTGAGGAACAGGAAAATGATGATGCCGGCCAGGGCTGCAGGCAAAGCGGTAATGATGATAAAAGGGTCGAGCCAAGACTGAAAATTTACAACGATCAGCAGGTAGACCAAAACAATGGCGAAGCCGAGACCGGCCACCAAGCCGACATAGGACGTGTACATGGTTTCCAGTTGCCCGCGAATGGTGATGAAGCTGCCGCGCGGCAACAGCTTGCGGTTTGCGTCGACGATGCGCGTGATTTCACGACCGACGGCGCCGAGGTCCCGGTCCTGCACGGAGGCGTAAACGTCAACAACCCGCCGGATGTCATAGTGATTCAGCACCGCCATCTCACTCGAGCGCGTGATCGAGGCGACGTCCGCCAGAATCTCTGGGCTTCGCGCCGTCGCCGAAGTAATCGGCATATTCTCCAGGTCCTGCAATGATTGAATCCGGTATTGGGGCGTTTGGGTCGCCAGATTATAGTTGACGCCATTTTGCCAATTCAGAAAAAAGGTTGGCGTGGTCTGAAAGCTGCCGCTCAAGGACACCAGCAGGCTGCTGGAAACGTCGCGTTGGGTGAAGCCGCCGCCGGCTGCCTTGGTGCGGTCGACGTCGACGCGGAAAGTCGGGTAATCGAAATCCTGCTGAATGCGCGGATCTGCGATGCCGGGCACTTGGCCAATCTCGTTCAGTATCTTGTCGGCGATCCGCCGGTTGGAAAGGACGTCCGCGCCTTCGATCTGAATATCGATCGGGGCGGGTAAACCAAAGTTCAAAATTTGAGTGACGATGTCGGCGGGTAGGAAATAAAAGGTATTGCCTGGGAATTCACCGGGCAGCCTTTTGCGCAATTTCCGGACATACTCAGCCGTCGGGCGATGATTTTCTTTGAGGGACACCAGGATGTCCGCGTCGGCCGCGCCAATCAGGCCAGAGGTGTTGTGCATGTAATTAATGGTGCTGTAAGGCAACCCGATGTTGTCAAGAATATTGTCCAGTTCCTGGGCTGGAATGACCCGGCGGATCGAATTTTCAACGAGGTCGGCAAGGCGTGCCGTTTCTTCAATGCGCGTGCCGGTCTTGGCACGCACGTGGAGGCTAAACTGACCGCTGTCGGTGTCAGGAAAAAAGTTCTCACCCAGCCAGGGCACGAGCCCCCAAGCGGAAAGACAAAGCACGAGGAACACCGGAACGAAAACAACCCGCCGACGGACCAGCGTGGTGAGCAAGCTCTGGTAGGACTGGCGCAGACGCTCGAAGCCGCGCTCGAACGAATCCTGTAACCGAACGAAAGGATTGCGCGAAGCAGCCGCATGGTGATTTTTCGGTTTCAGGAGATACAGTGCCATCGTAGGCACGAGCGTTCGCGACAAGAAATACGACGCGAGCATGGCGAAAACCACCGCCTCGGCTAGCGGCACGAAGAGGTAACGCGCCACGCCGCTCAAGAAAAACATCGGCAGGAACACGATGCAGATGCTGAGCGTGGATACCAGGGCGGGAACGGCGATCTGTGAGGCGCCGTCCAGGATCGCCTGCCTAATTTCCTTGCCCTGATCCAGATTCCGGTTGGTGTTCTCGATCTCGACGGTGGCGTCATCCACCAGCATGCCCACCGCGAGGGCGAGCCCGCCGAGCGTCATAATGTTGATGGTTTCTCCCAAGAAGCTGAGAATGATGATCGAGGTCAGAATCGACAGCGGGATGGAAACCGCAATGATCAGAGTGCTGCGCCAGCTGGCTAAGAAAATCAAGATCATCAAACCCGTCAGACAGGCGGCGATAACGGCTTCGCGGATTACGCCGCTTACAGCGGCGCGGACAAAGATCGACTGATCCGCAAGCGGCTGCACTTTTAGCTGGGGCGGCAGCGTGGCCGCGACACGCGGAAGAATCGTGCGAATGCCGTTGACGACGTCGAGTGTGGACGCGCTCCCCGCCTTGAGCACGGTGACGAGCACGCCGCGCAGGCCATCGTGCCGGACAATGTTGGTCTGCGGCGCAAAGCCGTTGCGCACGTGGGCCACGTCCCGAAGATAGATTGTCGAGCTGCCCACCTGCTTGATTGGAATGTCGTTCAGTTGCTCGACGGTTCTGGGTGCGCCGTTGATATTGACGTCATATTCAAATTGACCGATTTTCGCCGTGCCGGAAGGCAATACAAGGTTTTGCAGATTGACCGCGTTCACCACGTCGGTGGCCGACAAACCCTTGGATTGAAGTAACGCCGGGTTCAAATCGATCATCACTTGGGTTTGTTTGCCGCCGTAAGGATAAGGCACCGCCGCGCCGGGAACCGTGACGAGTTGGGTTCGCAAAAAATTCAAACCGAGGTCGTTCAACTGCTGCTCGGAAAGGCCTTCTCCTGAAAGAGCCAGCTGGATGATCGGCACGGTTGAAGCGCTGAAGTTGAGGATCAACGGGGGCTGCGCGCCGGCGGGCAACTGGCGCAGCGCGACCTGAGACACGGCCGTGATCT
>QIAA01000261.1 GCA_003224905.1 Acidobacteriota bacterium | reverse complement strand
GTGATATCTCTGGGTGTTCGAGCCACTGCTGCTAAAGATTCGTCGCCTGCTGCTTGCTCTGAGTCATCGCGGATTACTTTGCTTATGTCCTCCTCGCACACGGGTCAAGAACACCTCCAAACATGCAGGACCTGAGCCGTCAGATTCAGTTTCTCGCGAGTGATCGAATTATCTCTCTGTCCAGACTATCGCGACTGTCATTCCACCTGGGAATTGCTTCACGCGCAAAAAAAAGCTGAAACCAGCCGGTCAAGTTGACGTAATACCGGTAACCGAAACTTGAAATCTGCGAAGTCCGGTTCGTTTGCTAGCCTGACTTTCGCAGTTGAGGGGTATTTCACGGCTTAAGTTATTTGGATTCAGTCGAGGCTACCTCAAGGTCTTCACCACAAAACGCACGTCATCGGGATGCTCCGGCGACGGCTGTTGGCAGCGCGGCCGCCGTGATACGCGGCGGCGGTTGAGATGGAAGTTCCAGGTGCAGGTGATGCAGAAGGAGCTTGAGATCGTCTTCAGGCTGAGTGTAACGGGGCAAAATGAGCCAGCGGCCGTCACAAGTGGGGAAACACACGTCGATCATCTGGATGGCACCGAGTTTTTCCAGGATGGCCTGCGGTGTGAGGCCCGGAGCATAGGCCATGGCGCGATTCTTCAGTGTCACCTGCAGACAGTACGCCAGAAAAGCGATGAAGATATGCGCATCGATGCGATCTTCCTTTTGGTGATAGATCGGACGGATATCCAATTCGCTTTTCAATGAGCGGAACACGGCTTCGATTTGAGTGAGCTGAGTGTACAGCGTCCAGATCACGGCAGGATCTTCAGCGGTGAGGTTGGAGCGGAGCAGGTAATATCCGTCGCGGTGTTCAGCTTGTTTTAACCGATCCTTATCGAGTTGGAAACGAAAGCTGTCGCGTGTGACGGCTTGATCCTTGTTGGGCAATTGAATCGTGACGAACCCGAAGGCACGGCCTGCTTCTTTTTTCGCCGCTCCGATCCGCAGCAGCAACTGGTCGCGCGAAGGCAAACTACGCCGCATGGCGCGCAGTTTCCACAACAGGCGCGCCAATCGTTTGCGGCGCATCGCCATTTCTTTCTGCTGTCGGCCTTCGCTTTTGGCCAATACGTAGAGTTCGTTCTGATGGGTGTAGAGTTTCACTTCCACCGAGTCGCGCACTTTCTGCCAGGGCAGCTCCAACCATTGCTTCTCATGTTCCGAGATTTTGCTTTTCGGTGTGCCGACCAGGTACAGCGTCGGCTGTTCGGCCGATCGCATCTCGGCCAGAATCTCTTCGGTGGGAATACCACGATCCATTACCCAAATGCGCTTGGCCCGACCATAGGTATCTTCGATGTGCTTGAGAAACTTCCGCAGCGTCGTGCGATCCGACGTGTTGCCATCCATGACTTCATAAGCCAGTGGAAAGCCGTCGGTGGTCACGACCAATCCGATGACGACTTGCAGGCAGTCTGGCCGGCCATCGCGGCTGTAGCCGCGTTTGGCCTTGGGATTCTGCTCCATCTCGCCTTCGAAGTAGGTGCTGGTCAGATCATAGAGCAAGACTTCGAAATCGGCTTCAAACAGATCCGCCCATTTCTTTCTCAGGTACGTGAAGACGTCTGGTTTGTGCTCCAGAATCCGGTCCAGGCAACGATAGAGCCGATCTTTGTCGGCGATGGCGAAGTCGGTCCTCAGCAACTCATCCATCGCACTCGACAAAAACCAGTGCCGGTGCAAATGGAACTCACTGCCCGGCGCGATCAGCCGGTTGACGACGAGCAGTTGCAACACCTTTTCCCAATGGACCGACTCGCGTCCTTCCGAAAAACGTTCTTGCCAGAACTGGTCCAGTCCCAGCTCCTGCCACAGCTCACATGCCAGCCAACAGTTCCCAAAGATCCGCGGCCGTCTCAATTCCAACTCTCCAAGCCGCACTTGAATCCCGTTGTGGACACCTGCCGGAATGGCGTGTTCGTCGGGAAACAAGCTCATCGTTGTGTATTGCGCCCGGTCTTGGTCGAATACCGTCAGGCTCTTTCGCCACGCTTCTTCTTGCTTGTCGTTGATCTCTCCCAGATACAGCACCGTGCGTTGTGCCGTGCCGCCTGTCGCCAGGCGCCGGTTCTCTACGACGCTGAAGTAGCGATGGACCTTCCCGTCTTTCTTTCGCTTGGTGCTTCGCAGAAACATCTCAAACGCACAATGCCAGAACCGATCGGGTTAGAAAAGGGGGTAGGTCTTCACCACACGCTCGATCGCCAACCGC
>QIAA01000104.1 GCA_003224905.1 Acidobacteriota bacterium | reverse complement strand
GGGCCGTGGGGGCGGCGCAACTGGGCGCTGCCGCTGAAATATCGGTTGCCCCGGCACCGGGCGTCCAGGAGCGGGACGCGCTGGCGCACCTGCTGAAGCGACTGGTGGCGACGGCCTCACAGGTGCTTTGTACACCGGCCGCGGCCCCGTTTGAGGAACGATCATGCGCGGCGGGGGCATCGCAGGGCGAACGGACGGAGCCTGCGTCTGCACAGTCCGTGTTGGCCCTGAAGAAAGCACGGGAGATCTCGGAGCTTGTGTTGGGGGTGACGGAGGCGCTGGTCGAGGCGGCGGTGACGTAGTCACTGCAGCGGGAGCTTGCGATGGTGTCGGCGGCGTTAATGCGGTAGGCGTCGACGGCGCTGATGCCGCAACTCTCGGCGGTGCAGGTGGCACCACGCTGCCTGGCACTGCGGCCGGTGCCTTCGGCGCCGGCGGTGCCGCAGGAGAAGCCGCCGCTGGTCTAGCTGGCGGAATTGGAGGTCCGGGCTGAGCTGGAGGTGCCGCTGTCGGCTGTTGCCGGCTGATGATTGCTTTTAGAACGTCGCCTGGTTTCGATATATGAGAAAGGTCGATCTTGGTCTTGATTTCGTCTGGACTGGGACGGGCACTGCGGGTCGGCTTGCTTGCGCTGGTTGCTTCGGCGCTACCTTTGAAATGGACGCGCACCTTCTCTGCTTCGTGTTCTTCCAAAGAACTCGAATGGGTCTTTTTCTCAGTGACTCCGATCTCCGGAAGCAGATCAAGAATTGCCTTGCTCTTCACTTCCAGTTCTCTGGCCAGGTCGTTGATTCGAACCTTACTCATCCGTCCTTTATTCCTCCGCACTGTCCCGCTAAGTCTTCATATCAACCTCACGGCATCAGTTTCCGTCTCGTATTCTCATAACCCACAAAATTAGCTAACTCTGCTCATCGGAGCTCCCAGGCGTCTCCGATTCAGTTCCAGCCTCCGGCTCTTCTATCGCGGGTTCAGGAGCTTCAGCTTCTTCCGCCGCACCTTCGACTGCACTCAAGGTTTCCGCTTGCTCTTCCGTTGCGGCATTTTCCTCAGCTGGCGCTTCCGGAACCTCTTCCGTTTGCAATTCCCCTTCAGCGGGAGCCGCTGCAGCTTCACCCGACTCCAGCCCCGAGAAGTAATTATTAACCGCTATGCTGATTTTTTCTACCGTCTTAGGACCAATTCCCTCGATCGCCTCCAGTTGCTCGGGAGTCATATCCGCCAGCGCCTCCACTGTAGTTACGCCGGCCGCCGTCAGCTTCTCGATCAAGCCCTCCCCAAGCCCCAGCACATTCTCCAATGGAGTAGCAGTCGAACCGACCAGCGCCGACATCTGCTGCTCCACTTCCTGACGTTTCTCTTCCTCGCTCTTGATGTCAATTTTCCAGCCCAGCAACTTCGCCGCCAGCCGGACGTTCTGCCCTTTCTTGCCAATTGCAAGCGACAGCTGGCTGTCGTCCACCACTACTTCCAAATGCTTGTCGCTGGCATCGAGTACCGTCACCCGGCTCACTTTCGCTGGTTGTAGCGCTTTCTCCGCGAAGGTTACCGGGTCTTCGTGATATTCAATGATGTCGATCTTCTCGCCGCGCAGTTCGCGGATGATGGACTGCACGCGCATGCCTTTCATTCCCACACATGCGCCTACAGCATCTACGTCCTTATCTTTGGACATGACTGCGATCTTGGTTCGCTCGCCTGCCTCTCGCGCAATGGCGCGGATCACGACGGTGCCGTCGTAAATCTCCGGAACTTCCGTCTGAAACAGATGCTGCACAAGCTCCGGCACAGCGCGCGAAACAACTACCCCGGGCCCCTTCGAGGCGCGCTCCACCCGAGCGATCACCACCCGTATACGTTCACCCATCGCGAACGACTCAAGCCGCGACTGCTCCTTGCGGGGCATGCGAGCCTCCGCCTTCCCGATGTCGAAGATCACGTCGGGACCTTCGATACGCTTCACAGAAGCGTTTACGATCTCTCCCACACGGCCGATGTACTCGTTGTAAACCGTGTCACGTTCGGCCTCTCGCACCTTTTGAAAAATGACCTGTTTTGCCAGTTGGGCTGCTATGCGCCCGAGAATCCCCTCGGTAACCTTTGGAATCTGGAGTTCCCCACCAAGCTCAACATCGGGGTTAACTTTGCGAGCGTCTTCCAGGGTCACCTGCAGCTGCGGGTCTTCCACCTGTTCAGGGTTCTCGACCACGGTTTTGACCGCGAAAGCACGGATCTTTCCCGTCTCCTTGTCCAGTTCGGCGCGCAGATTCTCCTGCGACTTGTAGTATTTGCGCGTGGCGACCACGATTGCGTCCTCCACCGCGCTGACTACAATCTGCGGATCGATACCCTTTTCCCGGCTCAGGGCGTCGATTGTGTTGTAAAGCTCACTTGCCATGACAATATTCCCTAGGAATGAAAGCTGACTGCCTCATATTCACTACCACTATATTTCCGGGACCAGATTTGCCTTCTCCACGTTTGACAGCTCGAATTCGAGCTTCTCCGGCGCCTCTCCCGGCCGATTTTTTTTCTTGGCTGACGTTAAATCCAACATCAACCGGCCATCGTGAAAACTCTCCAACCGCCCTTCAAAATGGCGGTTCCCTTTGACCGGTTCTCGTGTCGTCAGTTTCACCCTGCTGCCGGTGAAGCGTTCATAATCTCCCGGTCGTACCAGCTTGCGGTCCAAACCCGGCGAAGAGACTTCCAATACATACGAACCGCCGGGAACCGCATCTTCAACATCGAGAATCGTACTTACTTCGCGGCTCAGGTCTGCACAGTCCTGGTGCGTAACACCTTCAGGCTTATCAATGATAATGCGAAGCATTCGCGATTTGCCGCCGCCACGAAGCTCGACATCCACAACTTCCAGACCGCTGGCGTCCGCTACCCGCTTGGCAATCTCGCGGATTCGCTCCATCTCAAGCGCCATCGTACCAGCACGTTGCGAGTAACCGCAGATCACAGCAATAAAAAGTGGGCTTTCGCCCACTGGTGTGTTTCGCCAAATCCTGTGGTACTACACAACAGTTTCCGTTTTCAAATATACGCCGCTCTCGGCCAAAAAACAACGCGTTCAGGTAAGTGGTGCAGTTTGATGTCATCCTGAACAAGCGCCTTTTGCGCAGCGAAGGATCGGGGCGAGCCGCGCGTTGTGTCGCGTTCTTTGCGACACATAAATCGCGCGTCCGGCTCGCTTCCTTGCCAAACTGCACCACCACCCGCGATCACGGCTTGGATGACACGAGTGACGGACCAGTGTAATTTCTTGGAAAATAATGTCCAGAAAACTGACTCAGCCATTTCACTCACTTGTACCCTTCAATCCCATTCTTGTTAGAATTACTGTATAGTTTTTGCGCAAAGATCGGAGACACACTCCTTTATGACTTACGTAATTGCAGAGCCGTGCATCGGCACAAAGGATACTGCCTGCGTTGACGCCTGTCCGGTCGACTGTATTCATCCCAAGAAGGATGCGCCCGCGTTCGCAGAAGAAGAGATGCTCTATATCGACCCAGTCGAGTGCATTGACTGCGGTGCTTGCGTCCCAGTATGCCCGGTCTCGGCCATTTTCGCATTAGATGATCTGCCCGAGAAGTGGAAGCAGTTCACCGAGCGCAACGCCCAGTACTTCGGCCGATAAGCACAACAGGCTTTCATCGCAGGGCGCATGCGGCGCCCTGTTTACTTCTCATCAGACTGCTACCTTTAGGCGAGTACCCCGGCATTTCCCGTTCGTAATCACTAAAGTCGAATACAAATACGGTAGGCTCCTGGCAGTGCGTGACTGCATCGGCCGGATGATGAACTCGGGAAAAACCGCGAGCGCATTCTTGGCGTTCATCTTGGGGTGCATGTGTTCTCCCGCTCAGCAGACGGGAACCGTACTCGGCTCGGCTCCGGGATCTGCCCTGGGACACAGCCTACGCGCCGTTCCGGTAACTCCACCGGCGCCTACTTGCGAATCCCCCGGTGTACAGGGCGGGAACGCCTCGCCATCGTTGCCGGACATGCTGTTCCTGCGCCCAATTGATGAACTTGTCTGTCTGCGGCATCGCGATGGACACTCCGAAAAGCTGTTGAAGGGCGGCCCTTGGATGCAGGTGTCACCCGGCGGAAACCAGGTGGCATACTGGCTTCCGGAAAAACACGAACTGCACGTGTTTTCCCTCTCTAACCGAAAAGACGTCGCGCTCCATTCTGTTCCGGATGGAAACATGCGGCAGATTGTCTGGTCCAGCAATGGTCAGGCACTCGCTTACTTGCTGACCGGCACGAATGTGCGCGGCCTCCGTGTGGTCGATATGCGCTCTGGCGCACGCCACGTGATTACCGGAATCTTCGGCACGCTTGCCGCTTCCCCGGATCCGGATTACCTCATTGGTGTTAATGCTGAAGGCGTGCATCGGATCAAGATTGCCGATGGGCGGCAGGACCTTATCGCCGCTGTCGAAGATGCCGCCGACGGCGCGTATTCGCCGCGCGGAACATGGCTGGGAGTGTTGGCTTCGCAGCCCAGCACCAGTACCGCGACCGATGATGAGCCCGATTGCACAGGTGGTACATTTGCTTTGATCTTACAGAAGACCGTAGCAAAACACGTGATCAAAGTACCGTTCCCACCAGGCTTCGATAGCGTTCTGGATTTTGCCTTCGCGCCTGACGAAAGCGCCCTTGCTGTGACCTTTGGGGCTGCCGCATGTGACTATCCAGGAGATGTGGCACGAGTCTATTTATTCTCTCTCGCCAGCCACAAATTGAACCCGATCTCGCCGCCGGACCGCCTCAGCGTCAAAGCACACTGGTCGCCGGAAAGCAGGGTAGTGATCTATTCCGATTACAGCGGAAGTGATTCGCCACTGATAGCATTCGACACCCAGACTGGTCAAGCCACCAGGCTAACGAATCCAGACCAGTGGGGTCCAGACGAGTTTCTCGCCTGGTGCGCTGAAGCGCGTTAATGCCCGGATGCCTCACTAATCGCAAGAGCACCCGTCTACAATTACATCTGTTCTGATAACTGACCCTACTCCACGCATCGTGTTTGTCGATTCCCACGCTCACTTGGAGGGCTCCCGCTACGATTCCGACCGTGACGACGTGATCGCTCGCGCGCGTGCTGCTGGCATCCTCAACATCCTTGCGGTGGGTACCGGAGTCGGTCCAGGCACCCTCGACTGCGCTGTAAAATTGGCCGATGAGTACTCCTTTATTTATGCTACCGTCGGCATTCATCCTCATGAAGCCAATCTCGCCACGAATGCCGATTTCCAGGAACTCGAAGTTTTGGCAAAGCGACCCAAAGTCATCGCGTGGGGAGAAATTGGGCTGGATTATTTTTATGACCACTCACCGCGAGAAATCCAGCAGCAAATATTCCTGAAACAACTGGAACTTGCCCAAGCGGCGAAGCTCCCCATTGTGATCCACTGCCGCCCTTCGGAGAACAGCAATAATGCCTGGGACGATTGTCTGGCAACGCTGGAACAACATTGGCGTTCCAGCGGCCTCGGCGGCATTCTGCACTGCTTCACCGGCGATTTGTCTTACGCCAAACGCGCCCTCGACATCGACTTCATGATCTCATTTGCGGGAAACGTCACGTTCCCCAAAGCGCAACAGATTCGCGACACCGCCAAAGAAGTGCCACTCGACCGCATGCTGATCGAAACGGACTGTCCCTTTCTTGCGCCTGTCCCCCATCGCGGCAAGCGCAATGAACCAGCATTCGTGATTGAAGTCGCGCGCCAATTAGCGGAATTGCGTGGACAGCCCATCGAAAAAATCGCCGAGCAAACTACGCGCAACTTTTACCGTTTCTTTTCGCTTCCGGAAAACGCTGCCTCCATTTAGCCTGTGGAGTGCATCGTCAACGGGGCGGCGCTAATCTACTCAACTGAGCTTAGTACCATGCCAGAGAACACTTTTGACATCGTGAGCAAGATTGACCTGCAGGAGGTCGCGAATGCCATCCAGCAGGCGTTGAAAGAAATTCACACCCGCTTTGATCTGAAGGACTCGAAATCGAACATCGCCCTCGAAGGCAAAGATGCAATCGTGCTGCAGTCGGTTGATGAGTTCAAGCTCAAAGCGGTGAACGACGTCTTCCAACAGAAGCTGGTGAAACGAGGCGTTCCGCTGAAAGGCTTAACCTATGGAGCAGTCGAATCCGCGCTGGGAGGAACCGCCAAACAGCGCATTTCAATGCAGCAGGGAATTCCGATCGAGAAGGCGCGCGACATCGTAAAGTTGATCAAGAATTCGAAGAAGAAAGTGCAAGCTTCGATCCAGGGGGATCTGGTCCGAGTGAGCGGTAAGGACCGCGATATTTTGCAGGAGATCATGTCCATGCTGCGCCAGCAGGATTTCGGTATTGACATGCAGTTTACGAACTATCGCACGAATTGACAGGGACAGATGAGCACACCCGCCACTATCAGCGCGAGTGAGATATTCGAGCTCTTGCGCGAAGACCTCGCCGCGATTGAGCGCGAGTTCGGGCGCGACACGGTTGCCGGCGTCGAAGCGATCACCGATATCGGCGAATACCTGCGCAATGGTGGCGGAAAGCGCATCCGGCCTGCCTTACTTTTGCTTTCTTCAAAGCTCTTCAACTATGAGGGACGTGGCGCCATCCGGCTCGGCGCAGTAGTCGAAATGATCCACACGGCTACTCTCGTCCACGATGACATCATCGACCAGGCGCAAATCCGACGCGGGCGTCCTTCTGCCAACACCCAGTGGGGCAACTCAAAATGCGTTTTGGCGGGTGACTGGCTCTACATGCAGGCGTTCAAGATTGCAATACAGGAGCGTAACTTCCGCATCCTCGACACCCTGATCGATTTAACCCAGCAAATGGTGGAGGGCGAACTCCTGCAAATGGAGAAGCTCGGCAAAGCTATTTCCCTGGACGAGCACTTCGATCTCATTCACCGCAAGACCGCGTGCCTGTTCTCTGTTTGTATGCGGCTCGGAGCAATTCTGGGTGGGGCAACCGCCGAACAGGAAGAGAACCTGGCACAGTATGGCCGTGACTTGGGCATGGCCTTTCAGTTAGTCGATGATGTGCTCGATCTCACAGCGTCGGAGGATGTACTTGGGAAACCAGTGGCGAGCGATTTGCGAGAAGGCAAGGTGACTATGGCGGTCATCCATGCTCTCGATCGCTGTACGGCGTTGGAGCGAAAGCTGATCGAAACTGTTCTCGCGCAGCGTACGTTCGACGATGTAGCTCATGCGCAGATTCTCGAAATTCTCGAGCGCTATGGCTCCCTGGAAGCTGCAACCTCACAGGCCACACAATATGCCGCCCTGGCGCGCAATGCCATCTGCAGTTTTCCTGATGGCGAGATCAAACGGGCACTCTTGTGGGCACCCGATTTCGTAGTAGCCCGAGAGAAGTGAAGTAAAGAGCGGGGCATCGTGAGGGCGTAAAGACTCAAAAATTGGGCGTTCGTCAATCTGCGCTTCGTATTGTAAGTGGCCGTACTCCAGCTACTTACAAGCTTGCACTTGACACTTCTCAGCTGATCCTCTAGAATTAGCACTCGCCAAACAAGACTGCTAACAACGGCTCTCTTTTGGCAGAGTCTATCGGCAATCAAAGCAAATCCAAACCACAACCAGCGAAATGAAAGGAGTCTGCAAGTATGGCTACGAAGTTCACCCCGCTTCATGACCGGATTCTGGTCCGCCGGATCGAAGAGTCTGACACCACCCGCGGCGGCATCATCATTCCGGACACGGCAAAAGACAAGCCTCAGGAGGGCGAAGTCGTCTCCGTCGGCAAAGGCAAGATTAATGAGGAAGGCAAAGTTCGTCCGCTCGATGTAAAGGACGGCGACCGCATTCTGTTCGGCAAGTATTCCGGCACCGAGATCAAGCTGGATGGCGAAGACTTCGTCATCATGCGCGAAGAAGAAGTTCTCGGCATCGTCACCGGCGCAGCCAAGAGAGAAACTGCCGGCGCCCGCAGGTAATTGTCAGATTCAGAGTGCTTTTGGCTAAGAGCTAAAAGCTGATTTCGAGCAGGCCAGCCCTGCAAACGCATTTAAAGGAGAATTGAGACAATGGCAAAGCAGATCGTACACGGAGAAGAATCCCGTCAGGCGATTCTTCGCGGCGTTAACCTGCTGGCTGACGCCGTCAAGGTTACGCTGGGCCCCAAGGGCCGCAACGTAGTTATCGAAAAGAAATTCGGTTCGCCGACCATCACCAAGGACGGCGTCACCGTAGCCAAAGAAATCGAACTGAAAGATGCGCTCGAGAACATGGGCGCCCAGATGGTCCGCGAAGTCGCCAGCAAGACCAGCGACGTCGCCGGCGATGGCACCACCACCGCTACCGTCCTTGCGCAGTCGATTTATCGCGAGGGCGTAAAGACAGTCGCAGCCGGCGCCAACCCAATGGCGCTCAAGCGCGGCATCGAGAAGGCCGTCATCGCCGTCTGCGGCAAGCTCGATAAAGAAGGCAACCGCGAAAAGGGCGAACTGGACAAATATTCCAAGCCCGTCAGCGGCGACATGATCGCTCAAGTCGGCACCATCTCCGCCAACAACGACGAGACCATCGGCAAGATCATCGCCGAGGCCATGAAGAAGGTTGGTAAGGATGGCGTCATCACCGTGGAAGAGGCCAAGACACTCGAGACCCAACTCGAAGTCGTCGAAGGCATGCAGTTCGACCGCGGCTACCTGTCACCTTACTTCGTCACCGATCCCGAGCGTATGGAAGCCACGCTCGAGAACGCCTACATCCTCATCAACGAAAAGAAAATCAGCTCCATGAAGGACCTGCTCCCGCTGCTCGAGCAGATCGCCAAGGGCGGCAAGCCGCTGCTGATCGTGGCTGAGGACGTGGAGGGCGAAGCCTTGGCCACGCTAGTAGTCAACAAGCTGCGGGGCACGCTGCAGGTCTGCGCCGTCAAGGCGCCGGGCTTCGGCGATCGCCGCAAAGCCATGCTCCAGGACATTGCCACCCTCACCGGCGGCAAGGCCATCACCGAAGACCTCGGCATCAAGCTGGAGAACGTGCAGATCCAGGATCTTGGCCAGGCCAAGAAGATCACGGTGGACAAGGACAACACCACGATCGTCGAAGGCAAAGGCAAGCACTCTGAGATCGAAGGCCGGGTAAAGGAAATTCGCAGCCAGATCGATAAAACCACCAGCGACTACGACCGCGAGAAACTGCAGGAGCGGTTGGCGAAGCTGGTCGGCGGCGTGGCTGTGATTAAAGTCGGCGCGGCCACCGAGACCGAGATGAAAGAGAAGAAAGCTCGTGTCGAGGACGCCATGCACGCCACCCGCGCGGCCGTCGAGGAAGGTATCGTCCCCGGCGGTGGTGTTGCACTGGCCCGTTCCGTCGGCGCACTCGACAAACTGAGAGTTGAGGGCGACGAGCAGATCGGCGTCAACATCGTGAAGAAAGCTTTGCAGGAGCCGCTGCGCCAGATCGCCGAAAACTCCGGCGAAGAAGGCGCAATTGTTCTGGGCAAGGTCAACGACTCGAAGGACAACAACTACGGCTACAACGCTCTGACCGGCGACTATGAAGACCTGGTCAAGGCCGGCGTGCTCGACCCCACCAAGGTCGTGCGCACCGCGCTGCAGAACGCAGGCTCCATCGCCTCGCTGATGCTGACCACGGAAGCTCTGGTAGCAGAGATTCCGGAAGAAAAGAAGGGCGCTTCAATGCCCGGCGGCCACGGCGGCGGCATGGGCGACATGTACTAAAGGAAGGTGTAGCGCGGGCGCCCTCCGCCCGCGAAAATCAAGCCCCGCCGCAAGGTGGGGCTTTTGATTTGGGAAGCACAGCCAAAAGCCAGAGCCGGACTATTTTGCCTACGTTCTCCACAGAAAAATTTCATCGACCCTCTTGACATACCTCCGAAATCTACTTACCTTTCCGCCACACGTCCTGAGGGGGAACGTGCCGGAGGTGCTGGGTGCGCCTTGTGGCTGTTCTCTCTCTGTTGGCGATCCTCGCCTGCCCATCACCCGCCCAGGTTGTACCCACTAGTGACCCGCAAGCCCTAAGCCTGGCTGCTCAATCCATCGCTGCGATGACCGGGAAGACTGCCGTCAGCGATATCACGCTGAATGCGACCGTAACGTCCATCGCGGGTTCCGACAACTTCACCGGGACTGCGGTCCTTCAGGCTAAGGGCACCGCCGAGAGTCGTATCGACCTTAATCTGAACGGAACCGCAAGAAGTGAAATTCGCGCTGCGGTCGGGGGCATTCCGAACGGGGCCTGGCAAAAGGCCAATGCCGCGGAAATAACCAGTGCAGCGATGCAACCCTATGCCCTACACAATTGCTGGACCGATGCGGCCTGGTTCTTCCCCGTACTTACGTCTCTGGGCCAGACCTCAAATCAGAATTTCATTTTTTCCTATATCGGGTCAGAGCAGCATGCCGGCTTCAATGTGCAACACATCCGCGTATATCAAGTCATTCCGCAAGATACGAAGGGGCGGATGCAAACCAGGCGGCTCAGTACCATGGACTTTTATCTCGATCCAGCTTCTTCACTCCCCATGGCCGCCGCGTTTACCGCCCACCCAGATGATGACATGAACACTGATGTTTTGATGGAGATTCGTTTTGCGGATTATCGAGTCGTGAATGGAATCCAAGTTCCGTTCCATGTTCAACGACTGCTCAATGGCGGGCTCAGTTTGGATGTGGTCGTCACTAACGTCGTCTTCAACTCCGGCCTGTCAGACTCCGCTTTTAACGTGCAGTAGAACGAGGAAGGAAGCACCAATGATTCGCAACATACCGCGTTCTGTATTGTTCATTGCGACGATCCTCGCAGGATATGCCGTAGCACAAGTGGCGACTGGAACTCCTCCCTTTGGCAGTTTCGGCGGAGGTCCGTTTGATACGGTCAATCTCGGCAATTTGAACGTGCACTTTGGGATTCCCGTGGTAAACAAGGCAGGACGGGGAATGCCGTTTTCGTATGTTCTGAGTTATGACAGCTCAGTCTGGTTCCCGCTTGGCGTCAGCGGAAACCAGAATTGGCAGCCTGTAGCCAATTTCGGATGGCGTGGTCAGACAGAAATCACGACTGGGTACCTGACTTACAAAACTCTAACGGTGCGATGCCCTGGGACACCGATCAACTCAGGGTTATTCAAATATACGTGGTTTGCATTTGTATATCACGACAGCTTCGGCACCTCACACGGTTTCATTGGATCGGCTATAGACGATGTGGATTGTGGGGGTTCGCTCACTGACGAGAACGCCACTACCACTGACGGCTCCGGCTGGCGCTTGCTGTTCAGCATAACCAACGGGGTCGCTTCACTCACGTCTCCCACCGGCCAAGTCATCAACCCTGTCCCGCAAAACACTACTACTGGCACTGCAAAGGCCACGGATAGTAACGGGAACCAAATCACGGTGAGTGGCTCGGGGGTGTTCACCGACACGTTGGGGACCACGGCAGTAACCGTCTCGGGGACGGGCACTCCTGCTAGCCCTCCTTCGTTTGCTTATTCTAAGCCGACTGACTCCTCTTCTACAGTCGCGGTAGTCGCCCACTATACAAACAAAACCGTACAGACTAGCTTCAACTGCTCT
>QIAA01000165.1 GCA_003224905.1 Acidobacteriota bacterium | reverse complement strand
GCTACCGCAAACGCTGGAAAATCGAGCGCTCGATCGCTTGGGTACAGAACTTCCGTCGCGTGTACGTGCGGTACGACCGCATTCTCACCGTGTATTTGGGCTTTGTGTACTGCGCGTGCTTGTTGATTGCGCTCACGCATTTATGAAACCAGCTCTATGCATTTTGATTCCCAGCAGACTCCGCGCACTAGCAGTTGCCACAATGCCCCAGATCATGACCTCTTTCTATAGAAGCTCAATGCCGCATCGCCCTGCTCCAGCACACGATAACGTTTTATTCCTCCAAATCCATCTCCAGGATCAAACCTCTTTTGGTGCTCGGCTACTACTGTGCTGCCCGGTTTCAGCAAAGATGCCTGACTCAGCTTCTCCAGCGTATTTAGATGAGCTTCTTCTATCCGATACGGCGGATCAAGAAAAGCAAAATCAACAGCTACGGCTCGGCTCTGCAGTTCCTCAAGGGCACGTAGGACGTCAAGTCTCAAGACCTGACAACCTTCGGTGATCCCCAGTGAACGCAGGTTTTCAGAAACTAGTCCAGCCGCCTCTCTAGAGGACTCCACAAAATACACCATCCCCGCCCCACGACTTAGAGCTTCTATTCCCACCGCTCCCGTTCCTGCATAAAGATCCAGCCAGACGGTTCCCTCCAGGGCAACCGGATTCCCTGCCGTTAGCACGTCAAACAGAGTCTCGCGCAAACGGTCGGCAGTCGGGCGAACATCCTTGCCTCTCATGGATCGCAAGGGACGGCTGCGAAACTTTCCCGCGATGACTCTCATGTCTCACGCAAACGGCGCAGAACTTTCGATACGAGAAAGTCGGAACCCGCTCCTGCGCTGCGTCGTTTAACTATATAAAATAGGGACTGGTGAGCCGATGAGAAGCTGGGCCATACGCGTGGGACGGGTCTTTGGCATAGAACTGCGCATCCATTTGACCTTTCTGTTTCTCGTTGCGTTCGTTTGGCTCACCGAATCCGCCCCACACCATCCCGCCGATCCCCAGCGTGTTCTTGCGCTCGTAGGCCTGATATTCGGTTGTGTTCTGCTGCATGAACTGGGCCATGCGCTGGTCAGCACCCGTGCAGGCATTCGCCCGAAAGCAATCATTCTCTTGCCGATTGGCGGTGTGACTCTGCTCGATGAAACCCGCCCGCAGCGGCCCCAGGCTAAAACCTGGAAGCAGGAAATTCTCATTGCTCTCGCAGGCCCGTTGATGAATCTATTGGCTGCCTTCATCGCAGCCGCCATCCTGCTGGCTGTTGCGCCGGGGATCCAACTCTGGGCGAAGCCTTACGTCCATTCCAACAATCTGGCGCGCAGCCTCGTGTGGTGTAACGTCTGGCTCGCGGTGTTCAATTTATTGCCCGCTTACCCCATGGATGGAGGCCGTGTTCTTCGCGCCCTGTTCAGCCGGCGCATGGACCCGGTTCGCGCCACCCGTCGCGCCGTCTCGATCGGCCAGGCCATGGCCACCGTATTCATGCTCGCGGGCATGCTGCAGTACATGGAAGCACACAGCCCTTCGGGCACCTGGCTCACAGTCATCGGCTTCTTCCTCTTCATCGCAGCGCAGCTGGAAGAGCGCTCGGCAGTGTTTCAGTCCGTCCTCGAGAGTGTCTGCCTGGAAGACGTGATGCTCACAGACTTCGCCACGCTCTCTCCAGCCGACACCCTCGAAGATGCCCTCGATAAAGCCGTGCACTCCCTGCAGGACGATTTCCCCGTCATCCGTGGCGCCGACATGGTGGGAGTGATCTCGAGACAAAAAATCCTGGAGGCCCTTCGCTCGGAGGGCAACGGCTACGTTCAAGCCGTCATGAACAAAATATTTGAAGTCGCACAGAAGAAGGAATCCCTGGCATCCGCGTTTCGCAAGCTGACAGCTCGCAATCTGAGCATCATCCCGGTAGTCGAAGATCAGCGCCTGGTAGGAATCGTAACTCTCCAGAACCTCATGCATTCAATGGCCCTGCTAGCCGAAAGCCGTAAGCTGCGCCGAACCGCATTGAATCCCTAAAATCACCAGGCGGAATTGGCCATTGGTTCCTAGCTAAAAGCTAAGGGCCAAAAGCTAAAAAGCGGATTTTCAGAACTTCAGCACCACCCCCACTCCCGGCTCCGCCAGATGGCCCCTCGCCCCCGTAAAAAAATTCGATCCCTTGAAATCAGGTGCCTTGTAGAAGAGTCCGCGATATTGAAGCCGCACTGCAATTCGATGCCACACACGATAATCGGCGCCGGCGCCGTACAGCAGGGCGGGTTGCGTCTGGCGGGTCTCACCTATGGGGATTTGAGTGGTCGTGTCAGCATAGCTGCTCGTGGCATAGAAGCTTAGGCCGGCCGCGCCTCCGAAGACGAACGGCTCCAGCTTTTCACTTTGCATGAAACTGAGAACATAAGCGCCGCTGAACTCGCTGATCGTCACTGGCACGCGATATGTAAACGGAGTCGTGTTGTAAATCTGCGAGTTCTTCGTTCTCGCGTAATTCAGAGCCAGGGAACTATGGTTAGTGAAGCGCATCCGAGCCGTAGCCAGGAAAGCTCCTGACTCGGTCGGCACGAGCTCCGTTGCATTCCCGGTAGACTTCTTGCTGAAAACCGCTGTCGCGCCCAGGCTCACGTCATACCGGTTTTCCTGAGCACATGTGAGATATGAAAAGAGCAAGACTGCCGCACTGAGAACCAGTACGTTCTTGAGCATTAGTTGTCCTGAGTACGCGATCTGTGATCTGCAATCAAAAATCAAAAATCGAGAATTTTCAATACTCACAACAGCCGCACAGCCTTGGCCTGATCGATCGCAGGCACCTTTCTCAGTTCAGCCAGCACCGACTCTGATACCGTTCCATCGATGTGCACCACGGCGATCGCCTGCCTCGGGCCTTGAGCTTTGGCGGCAGCGTGCCGCCCCAATGAGAAATCCGCGATGTTGATCTTGTGCTTGCCCAAAATCGTTCCCACTTTGCCGATCACGCCCGGAACGTCGGAGTTGCGCATGTAGATCAAGTTGCGCTCCAGCGGAGCCTCCACATCAATGCCATCGACGTGCAACAAGCGTGGCGTGTCCTTGTGCAGCACTGCCCCTTTCACCAGATGCTCTTCTGAACTCGTCTTGAGCAGCACTGAAAGCACCGAGCCGGAACCACCGGAACTTTTTGCCTTTCGGCTTTCATGTATCCGCAAGCCCCGCGCCGAAGCAATCGCAGCCGCGTTCACGAGGTTGGCTTTCTCCTCCAGAGCTTCATTCAAAATCCCCATCACCGCCCCATTCCGGATCAACTCAGTTTTCCATTCGCCAATGTGCCCGCTGTAGCGCAGCGAAATTTCCTCCAGCGTTCCGTCGCTCACTTGTGCGAGAAACGACCCCAGCCGTTCGGCCAGCACCACGTACGGCTTGAGCTCGAGGTATTCATCGTGCGAAACCGAGGGAACGTTGACCGCATTCTGGATGACTCCATGCTTCAGAAATTCCTTCACCTGCAGGGCAATCTGATACCCAACCGCCTCCTGCGCCTCATGAGTCGAGCCAGCAATGTGCGGTGTAAGAATGACGTTGTCCATCGCCGCGAAAGGCGAATTCTTCACCGGCTCCTCTCCGAAAACATCCAGCCCCGCTCCGGCTACCTGTCCCTGCTTCAACGCATTTGCCAACGCGCTCTCGTTGATGAGTTCGCCGCGGGCGCAGTTCACCAGCCGCACACCACGTTTCATCTTCTTCAATGAATCGGAGTTAATCATCTCAGCCGTCTGAGACGTAAGCCCTACATGCAACGTGAGGTAATCAGAGGCGGCGTACACCTCCTCAAGGCTGGCCATCCCAATACCTTGCTCTTTCGCCACGGTCACGGAAACAAACGGATCGTGCGCAATCACGTCCATGCCGAAAGCGCGTGCACGCCGCGCTACTTCCATGCCAACTCTTCCCAGACCGATGACGCCAAGGGTCTTGCCGCGCAGCTCGCTGCCTTGCAGTGACTTCTTATCCCACGCGCCGCTGTGCATCGACCGGTCTGCGCGGCACAGATGCCGCGCCATTGCGAGCATCATGCCCAGCGTGTGTTCAGCGACGGCAACCGCGTTCGCCCCGGGCGTATTCATTACCGCGATGCCCTTGCGCGTAGCGGCATCCAGATCAATGTTGTCTACGCCCACCCCGGCGCGGCCGATCACTCGCAGCTTGCGCGCATGTGAAAGCAGCTCCCCGTTCACCTGCACCGCAGAACGCACTATCAGTGCATCGGCCGATTCCACTTGAGCAGCCAGATTGCCGTCCATCTGCTCCGGCGTAACCAGGCTCCAATGCCGTTCCCGTAACAGATCAACTGCCTTCCGCGATATTTTCTCTGCGACAACAACTTTCATGCTTTTCTTCGCGCTCTTTGCGTCCCCTATGCGTCCCTTACGGTTAGCTTCGGCGAGATTCTTTCAGCCCACACAACCTTCATGCCTTTCTTTGCGCCCTTCGCGTTACCTTTGCGTCCTTTGCGGTTAGCTTTTCTGTGACGTTTCCAAATGCTCAAGTGGATACAACCGCCGTCACCCTGTTGTCGCGAGAGATTCGCTCCGCGTATACCTGCTGCGCTGCCCGAACCGCGGTCCCATACTCCACGTCTGTCCCGCTCACGCGTGCCAGCACGTGCTCGAGGGCAGCCAGAATTCCAATGGTGTCAAGATAGTCGTAGTATCCCAGGTGCGCCACGCGAAACAGCTTCCCTTTCATCTCTCCCTGTCCATTCGCCACGACAGCTCCAAAGGACTCGTGAAACTCCTTCACCATCGCACTCGAATCAACCCCGCCTGGCGCTGAGATCGCCGTGAGCGCCGCCGCCGGCGCCGACGCTGCAAACAGGTTCAGCCCAAGTGCCTTCGCTCCCGCGCGAGTCATCTCTGCGGCCAGTTCGGCGCTGTCGATCAGTGCCTTTCTCCCAGCCACCAGATCGCCACTCCCCATCTCCCGAACAAAGTCGAGAGCCGCGCCCAGAGCCGCAAACAACGAAGTCGCGGGAGTGTATGCGGATTCTCCCTTGGCCGCCGCTTTGCGCTCTTTGCGAAAGTCAAAGTAATAGCGCGGTGACTTCGTCTCCTCCATCCTCATCCACGCCAGCTCGCTGACCGCGCAATAAGCAAGCCCCGGCGGGATCATCAACGCCTTCTGCGACCCGCCGATGATCACATCAATGCCCCAGTCATCAACATCAAAGTGCGTGGTTCCAAGCCCGGTGATCGCATCTACTATTAACAGCGTGTTGTCGCCGAACCCACGCACCAGCTTCGCAATGCTTTTGACGTCGTGGCGCACACCGGTCGAGCTTTCGGTCGCCTGCACATAAACCGCGCGAACATCCGGAGCCAGCTTCTTGCCGATCGCCTCCAGCGAAAATGTTTCGCCATATGGCGAACTGACCACTTCCACAGCACAACCGTATGCTTTGGCCAGATCACGCCAGCGCTCACCGAACTTGCCTGCCGTAAGCACGAGCACCCGGTCGCCCGGAGAGGTCAGATTTGCGACCGCCCCCTCCATCACGCCCGTACCCGAGGATGACAACACCAGCACATCGTTTTCTGTACCAATGAAATCCTTCATGTCGGCCAGCACCCGCGTAAACAGCGCCCGGAAATCCGCAGTGCGGTGGTGAGCCGTAAACGCCGCCATGGCAGTCTGCGCTGCCGGCAGTATGGCCGTGGGCCCCGGAGTGAAGAGACGACCCTTGCGAAGCATGAAATGAATCCTTGAAGGGAGGTGCCCTGCTAGTTTACCGGAAAGCGCTCCGATGGTTCCGGTAGCGTCCTAATTTGAAGCAGTCTTTGCGTTCTTTGCGGCTTTTCTTAGCGACCTTTGCGGTTAGGATTTTTCTGGCCTTGCGGAAAGCTAAAGCATTTAAGCACAAACGACACTGGACTCCCGCAAAGTCAGAAAGAACTGGAAGGCAAATTAGGACAACGACGATGGTCCTGTCGATGCCTTCTTGTGACCTCCGTAATTTCTGCGTTTGAGATCACGATTCCCCACATCTCGGTTCAGTTATGCTTACCGAAACGTCCTATGAAGATTTATCGTATCGTTCGATTAGTCATCCTCGCTGGCTTGCTGATAGCGATTTTCCTTCTACTGAAGAGACCCGCTCCCGTTTCCCTTCCGCAGGATCGACAAACCGTGGCTGCGAATGTGCAATCTTACGAGCAAAAACTGAACCAGTTGGAGCAAGCCCAAGCACAAGGCCAGACGCAAAGCGAAATACGGCTCACTGCCGGCGAAATCAGCGCCGCCATGTCACAGGGAGGCAGCATCCCTGCGCCCGCAGTTGAGACTCCCGCTGCGAAAGACAAGAACGCCTCAGAAGCGCCGCCGAAGGTAACGGATTATCAGGTCAGCTTTGAGAACGACGTGGCTCGCGGCCAATTCACAACCGAACTCGCCGGAAAGCAAGTGTATGTCACGATCGCCGGGCACCTGGGCGCCAAGGACGGCTACGCAACCTTCGAGCCGACAGAATTCAAGGTCGGCGATCTGAGCATCCCGGTCGCAATGGTGAACGAGCGCCTGCAGCAGCGGCTGCAGGAAGAGCATGACCGCCTGAAGCTGCCGGACTTCGTGGGCGGCCTAAAGATTGAGAATGGCGAGCTCGTCGTTACCCCACAAGCAGGTGTACAAAGGCCTTAACCACAAAAATGACTTCCTCTGTGCACTTTGTGTCCTTTGTGGTTAGTCTCGCGTACCCAAAGCAATGGCCCCCCATCACCGCCAGTTTTTTTTCTTGACGTCGCGTCCCAACCTGCGTCATAACAGGTAAGCTGGTTTCTTGTGATGTTTGCTTTGTCGATCTAAGTTCTTCTTTATCTAGATTTTGCCCGCAAACTCTTATTTTCCAAAGATTTTGCTCGTGTTCTCCCGCTAAGTTCATGATTCCAGAAGATCAGGACCGGAGGGGGTATATCGATTTTTAATGGAAATTCAAGCCGTCCAAAGCTCTAGGACACGTTGACCGAATCCGGGCTTTCGACCGGCCTGTACCTCACAGCCGCTGTGCGCTCCAGCTTGTCCCAGGCGAAGGGGCGGCCCTGGACTGCACGCTTCAGAGTCTTCAGCAGCACCACGGAGAACAACTGCCGATACGCAAATCTTTGCAGCCACACTTGGCTGAGCAGCCAGGTGTCTTCGCGAGTGTCGTGGCTGCGGCGTTCAAGCGCGAAGGCAATGCAGGAGGCGAGAAAGTCGATCACCAGGAAAGCCAGGAAGTACACCGCCAGGCGCAGAAAGCTGGCGGTATCGGTGGACTCGGGATGGAAGTATTTCTGTATGGCATACCAGATCGCACCGAACGTAAACATCACGTCAATAAAAGGCGAGACCAGGGGCAAGAGGATTTGAAAGATGACGATGTTTGGCAATGCAACCCAGCCGAGCACTCCCTTACGGCCGAAGGCGGCCCGATGCTTCCACACCGACTGCAAAATTCCAAACGACCAGCGGAAGCGTTGCCGCATGAGTCCGTTCGCGTTGACGGGTGCTTCCGTATAAGCGAGTGCCGTGTCCTCATATTCCACGCGATAGCCTCGCCGCAAGAGCGCCATGGTGAGGTCGGCATCCTCGGCAACCGTATCGGTATGGTATCCGCCGGCTTCGCGCACCGCCGAGGTGCGCCAGGCGCCGATTGCTCCCGGCACAACGCTCACTGCTCCCAGTGTGTTCAAAGCTCGCCGCTCAAAATTCTGGCTGGTGATGTACTCAAGCGCCTGCCAGCGCGTCCACAGATTTACTCGGTTGCCGACCTTGGCGTTACCCGCAACGGCCCCGACTTTAGGATCTTGAAAATGAGGTACTAGCTTGGAAACAGCATCATGGGCAATAACCGTATCGGCGTCGATGCCAACAAAAATTTCTTCATCACGCAAGTGCTGGAGACCGAAGCCAAGAGCATCGGCCTTACCGGAATTGGGTTTGGTCAGGATGAGGACGCGCCCGGAATTCTGTTCGCGAACGAAAGCGTGGCGTGCGATTTCCAGAGTACGGTCGCTGGAACCATCATCAATAACGATGACGCGCAGATCGCGGTAATCCGACGCCAGCGCGGCTCGCACCGTCTGTTCAATTACTTTTTCCTCGTTGAAAGCGGGAATGAGAACGGCAACGCGTGGTTGGTAGGAATTCGTGACGTACGGTTTTCTGCGCAGGCGATCGAAGATTGCAAACGCGCCAATCGACAGCAATCGCCCGGTCATAAGGATGTCACCCATGATGAAGATCCAGGTGATGCCCTTGATCGTCGTATCGAAGATCCAGAAGCCCACGAGATTCAACCGCGCCTCCCACCGTTCGTTGGGAGCAATAGGCGGCATAATCTCAGCCTTGGTTTTGCCCAGCAATTCATGAACAGGAACGATCTCTAGCCCTTTCGCGCGGACGCCGTCGATGATCATGGAAAGCGCGCGCACGGTTTCGCGTCTGTCGCCGCCGCCATCATGCAGAAGGATGATATTTCCGCAGCGAGTGTCCCCCGGGGCACAGGGTGGGACATGTGCAACCACATCGCTCGCAATCTGTTCGGCCGAGCGCCGCGGGTTTTCGCGCCAGTCATTGGGATCAACTTTGTCACCGACCGTCACGTAGCCCATGTCCTGAGTTATTTCCAGAGGGCGGACTTCGTCTTCCGTGTCCGGTTCGGCATCAATTGAATAAGGCGGACGAAATAAAAGCGTGCGCATTCCCAGCCGGCTCTCAAACAACTGCTCAGTGAGATTCAGTTCGACCGTACGCATGTAGCGTCGCGAAATATTGCTGATATCCGGATGAGTGAACGTATGATTCCCGATCTCGTGACCTTCACGATAGATTCGCGCCGCTACATCGCTGAATTTCTCCGCTTGAATTCCAATCAGGAAAAAAGTTGCCGGCGCATGTTCACGCTTCAGCACATCGAGGATCCGCGGCGTCCACTGCGGGTCCGGCCCGTCATCAAACGTCAATGCCACGCGATTCGGGCTCGATCCATAGCGAGCGACGCGGTAGGGTTCAGGGAGCGAATCGAAGCTCTCGTCGGTAATCTGACCCGAATTGGTATCGACCGTGAGGCTGCGCTCGCCATTGGCAGGTCGACTTTCAATATGCAGAATCTCACCAGCGCCTTCCATGTCGACGTCCTGGCCTGGAGGAACGCTTTTCAACTTGTCGGGAGCAACGCTCTCACCGGGAACATCCCACACTCGCCATAGGGAGCGGTCCTCCCAGCCCAGGCGCCATAGAGCGAACGTATTAATCCCAAGAGCCTGGGCGGCCCGCATATGGTTTAACGCCGTGACAGCGTCGAGGAACCAGATATCGTGCTGAAGATTGCGTTCATCAAGATACGCGATGTGAGGATTCTGGCTATCGCCATCAAAATCGATATCTTCCTCAGAATCGCGGGCCGTCAGCCATGCATCCTGCACGCTGACGCTGATGTCCTTTGCTCCGGGAGGAAGCGAACCACGCTTCGGCCGGCGCACCCAGTCGTAACCATAGTTGGCGATAGCGCAAATGAGTTTGTCCTGGGGTATGACTTTTTTTGCCGCTTCCAGGTTCTCCACAAACCAATCCTGCGAAGCCACTGGACCTGGAGTTCCCGGCGAAGGGTAGTGCTCGTCATAATTCATGAGCACAAGACCGTCTGCCTGCGCCGCGATCGCAGGATAGTCGTAGTCTTCGCTTCGGGCCTGGATGCTGACGTACAACTTCATGCCTTTGGCATGCAGATCCTGCGACAACTCACGCAGGAGCGCGACGTACCCAGGTTGTGCCCGCCTGGGAAAAGTCTCGAAATCCACCATGAGGCCACGGTATTTGTCCGTAGCAAGGAAGGCGGCAATTTGTCTGCGAAAATTGTGGCGCGCATTCTCGTCGTTCAGGAATGCGCTGATGTCCACCCAGTCGATCCCGTCAAAGTTATTGACCATGGGAAATACTTCTGTTCCGGTTTCCTCTGACTTGAGGAATGGCATGACCTTGTCATCGACCTGGTGGACGGCTGCGCCTTGCACTACGTCGAAAAACTTCGCGGTCTGCGGATCTTCGCCCTGCAGACGCCCGTCGGCCGTTATTGTGTGCAGCCATTCCGGAAACAGCAGGTCGATCTGGCGCGCATATTCGCGCAGCGAAGAAAAACTGGCGGCATCATACGGAACATAGTACGCAGCGCGGATCCCCTCTTCCGCATTGAGCTTTACTTGTGAGGGCGCGCGTTGAGTCTTGCGGTGACCGCGACGCGCGGCAGCAGCCTGTTTGCGCCGTTCCTTGGACTTCTGTTTCTCCTTCTCTTTCAGTGTGTGGTACGAACGTTTCTGCGGAGGCCACAGAAGGTCGGGTAACGGCTCGCTACGTAACGCGGTATAAACAAAAAATATAACCAGCAATGTGACGCCGAGTCCTAGCACGTCCAACAGCAGACGCAGCCGCTTCCAGCGAGCTTGTCCGGGATCGTAGAAAATCTGCTGTGCCATTCGTCAGTTTCATGCTAAGCCGCGCCCTGTCGAGGGTCAAACTGAGAACCGACAACTAGGAACCGAGAACTGTTCTCATAGCCCCTCACTCAGCAGACCACAGTGGCCTGCGAAAAAGGCGGTGTATTCTTACTCCGTGCGCCACTTCGTGCGCCAGAATGCCCGCTTCTTTCTGCTTGCGACGATCGCAGCACTGGGACTGCGCCTGCTATTCATCTTCCGTTTCCCTGGTGTGACTAGCGATTCATTCGTGTACGGAGATATTGCTAAGAACTGGTTACAGCAAGGTGTTTACGGTCTCAGTGGCACAGTTGAGGTCTCGCCGACATACATCCGGCTGCCGGGCTATCCGGCATTTCTGGCGTGGGTATTCGCCATTTTCGGTGTGGAGCATTACCGCGCAGTCTTGCTGCTACAGATGTTCATCGACGTGGGCACCTGCTTCGTTATCGCGGATATAGCGCGACGAACGATGTCCGTCCGCGCCGCAAAGGCAGCTTTCCTGCTAAGTGCGTTGTGCCCCTTCCTGGCGACGTACGCTGCCGCAGCGCTCACCGAAACGCTGGAGATCTTCTTCACCAGCGTCGCCTTGGATTGCGCGGTCGTCGGACTCCAAAGTCTCGATGCTGATTCGCCGCAGACGACACCGTGGATCGGCTGTGGTGCGGCTGTCGCAGCCGCCATCCTGTTAAGGCCTGATGGCGGATTGCTTCTGGTTGCAATCGCTTTGTATCTTGCCTGGCGTAGCGCGAGGAAGCGCGACTATGCCGCTGGCCTTAGGTCACTGACCATTCTTGTAGTCGTTGCACTGGCACCTTTGCTTCCCTGGGCTCTGCGCAATCTTCACACCCTGCATCGTTTCGAGCCTCTGGCTCCCCGCTATGCGAACGAAGAAGACCAGTTTGTCCCAGCAGGGTTCAATAAATGGGTCAAGACGTGGATCATCGATTATGCGTCAGTCGAGGAGATCTACTGGCCAGTCCCCGGCGAGGCGATAGATGTAAGCAAACTGCCGAATCGCGCATTCGATTCCGAAGAACAACGCACTGAAACGATGGAAGCGTTAGCCGATTACAACCGCGAATTCCACATCACGCCGGAACTTGATGCCCGCTTCATGGCACTAGCCACGCAGCGGATTCACCATGCTCCGCTCCGCTATTACCTCTGGCTACCCTTGCTGCGCATCGCAGACATGTGGCTGCGTCCCCGTACCGAAACTCTGCCCGCCGACACTCGCTGGTGGGAATTCAACGACGAACCAAAATGGTCGGCGTTGGCGATTTCGATTGGGCTAATCGGAATTTTCTATACTGGTACAGCGATGTGGAGCCTACTTCACAGGCGGGTCGCGTCGCACGTCAACATGCTTCTGTTGTTTGTATTGCTCCGAACCGCATTCCTCGGAAGCCTGGAAAATCCTGAACCCCGGTACACACTGGAGTGTTATCCGGTGGTAATTGTTTTGGCCAGCGCAGTTTTTCTGCGGCTGTAGAGACGCCGCATGATGACCTTGCTCTCTCTATAGCAGTCTGAAACCGAAAGCTGAACTATATTGAAAGTTGTAGACGCGTCTAAGAATTAATATCTTTGGTCGTGCGGGCCCAGCAACTCCCGTAAAATCAGCTTGTAAGACGTGGCGAGCCAATTGCAAAATATCTCTCCAAAGGTCCAGGCTCTCAATTGCTCAGTCAGCAGCCTCAGGCTCATCGACGACGGTATTAAAACGATTCACAAGGAGCAGCCATGTACATCCGCTTGCGACTGGCAGTTTCACTATTTGTCTCGTTGCTTGCCCTAAATACGCTGGCCTCAGCGCAGTCGGCCACTACCTCGCTTCACGGAACGGTGACCGATCCCAAAGGGGCCGTCCTGTCGGGTGCAACTGTCACTATGGACGATCCAAGCACCGGGTTCACACGCACTGCCAAGACCGACTCACAGGGCACGTACCAGTTCCTGCAGATTGCTCCGTCGACATACATCGTCACTGCCTCCGCTGCCGGCTTTAGCGCGATTAAAGAAGAGGGAGTGAAATTGCTGGTGAACACCCCTGGGACGTTGAACTTCAACATGGAAGTGAAAGCTGAGGCCATCACTGTGGAGGTCAAAGGCCAGGCGCCGCTCGTCAACACGCAGGATGCAACACTTGGGAATCCCCTTGATGCCCAGCTTATCCAAAGCCTGCCATCCGAGGGACGTGACCCCGTGAGCATTCTCAGCCTGCAGCCCGGCGTAGTCTACGTGGGCAGAAACGTCGACCAGACCTTCGATAGCCGGGGTGGCTCGGTGAATGGCGCTCGAAGCGACCAGACCAATGTCACTCTAGACGGAATCGATAACAACGACCAGGAGCTCGGATTTGCATTTCAGGGCGCACTACGCACTCCGCTCGACTCCATCCAGGAATTCCGCGTCACTACGAGTAATTCCAATGCAGATACTGGTCGCTCTTCCGGCGCTCAGGTAGCCCTGCTTACGAAGAGCGGTACGAATCGATTTCACGGAAGCGCGTATGAGTACAACCGTTCCAGCATAGGTGAGGCAAACGACTGGTTCAACAAACACAACCAGCTCAATTCAGGCTTTTCCAACCGGCCGCCGCATTTGATTCGGAACACCTTCGGTGCTACTGTCGGCGGCCCCATCAAGAAGGATCGCGTTTTCTTCTTTACGGCTTACGAAGGCCAGCGCAGCGCCGAGAACTTCCAGGTTACCCGCGTTGTGCCCAGCGATAATCTTCGCAATGGAGGCATTGGCTATCTCACTTGCGGCGCAGGAGCACCTACCGACTGTGACAATCCTACGCAAGCTGTGAATCTGACCCCTGAGCAGTTTGCGAGCATGGATCCCAATTGCACTGATATTGGTTCTTGCCCCTTGGGACCGGGAGCGGATCCTGCAGTCTTGGCGATCTTCCAACAGTATCCGCATCCAAATAATGACACCGTCGGTGACGGTATTAACTTCCGGGGATTCACCTTCTCTGCGCCCGGGCCGGCCAAGCTGGACACTTACACCGCCAAGCTCGACTTCAACCTTTCTCAAAGTGGCAATCATCACATATTCGTCCGTGGGGGACTTCAAAACGACCACTTCGTAGAAAAAAAGGAATCCAATTCGCAGACCGGAGATTCAGGCCCAGAGTTTCCGGGAATGCCGCCCAACCTGACGGGACTGAGCAATTCGAAAGGTATCATCGCCTCGTACAACGCTGTCTTGCGCAGCAATCTAATCAACAGCTTCCGTTATGGTTTCATCCGTCAGGGCGTCGATAATATCGGGTTGAAGACCCAACATTTCGTTCATTTTCGCGGCATGGATGACCCTCAAGGCTTTAACACCACCACGCAAAGCCATGTTCCCGTAAATAACTTTGTCGATGATATTACCTGGACAAAAGGCAAACATACGCTGCAGTTTGGGGGAAATTTCAGGATCATTAACAATATTCGGAAGTCCGACACGACCTCGTACTTCACTGCCAGCACAAATGTCTCCTGGCTAGATAACGCGGCGATAGCCCAACAAGGATCCAGCTTTGACCCGGGTGCAGCCCCTTGGCTGTTTCCGGATGTAGCGGACTCGTTCACGAACTCTTATGATTCGCCTGCGTCCGCCCTCGCAGGGCTGGTGGTCGAAGTCGATTCCAACTACAACCTAACCAAAACACTGGCGACTCTTCCCGAAGGCGCGTTTGTGCCACGGCATTTCCGAGCGCATGAGTATGAAACTTATGGCCAGGATTCATGGCGTGTCACGCCCAACTTAGTCCTCACGTTCGGTTTGCGATATACGTTACTCGAGCCGCCCTATGAGACGACTGGAACGCAAACCGCTCCATCTGTAAGTCTCAATGACTGGTTCACGCGGCGCTTTATTGGCATGCAGCAAGGCCAAGCTTATGCCCCCACCGTGCAATTCAATCTTTCTGGCCAGGCAAACGGAGGGAAGCCCTACTGGGACTGGGACTACAAGAACATCGCGCCTCGCTTCGCGTTTGCCTGGTCACCTGGCTCAGACAGCGGCATCTTCCACAAGCTTTTTGGGGGTGCGGGCAAAACCTCGATCCGAGGCGGTTACGGAATCTACTATGACCATTTCGGTCAAGGAATTACGAACAGCTTTGACCGAAACGGATCCTTCGGCTTAAGCACAAGTATTTCTAATCCCGCAGGGACTCAGGATGTGGACACAGCTGCCCGGATGACAGATTTGTTCACTATACCCGCAACCAGTCAGCAGACTACCGATGCTTGCCCCGATGCTCCCTGTTCGATTATTAATCCAGCCCCAGGGGGTAGTTTCCCCGTAACGCCACCCACAGACGCGTTTGCGATCACTTGGGGATTAGACGATAAGCTCAAGACTCCATACTCCCACGTTTTTGATTTTTCCATTACACGTGAACTCCCATCGGGGTTCGTATTCGAGGCGGCTTACGTTGGCCGGTTGGGGCGGCATCTTATGCAGGAGGACGACTTGGCTATGCCGCTCGATCTCGTAGATCCCGGCTCTGGAATGGATTACTTCACTGCAGCCACTCTATTGACAAAGGCAACCAACGCCGGCACGGATATAAGCCAGGTTGCCCCTATTCCTTTCTGGCAAAACCTGTTCCCGACGGCTGCTGGTAACGTTGGTTTCGGACCACCTGGCGGCACGGTGGACGACAACAACGCTGGTTGTGCTCGGGGTGTGGACTTCGGTTTCGGTGGCTATACAGCTACTCAAGCGATGTATGACATGTACTCTTGCTTCCCTGGCAACGAGACCACTGCGTTGTTCGAGGCGGATCTATTCTGTACGCCAGCCTGCGCCACACTACCGGGTCAAAGCTCGCCAGCGCCCTTTGCGATGTTCGATCCACAATGGTCATCGCTGTACGCCTGGAGGAGCATCGGAAATGCTTCCTACCATGCCGCTCAATTCATGTTGAGACACGCCACTTCGCATGGGTTGTCTCTCGACTTCAACTACACGTTCTCCAAATCGATTGACATTGGATCCAATGCAGAACGCATCAATCAGTTTGAAGGCTTCGGTCTCGGCAGCCAGATCATCAATGCATGGCAGCCCAATGCTCTGCGCGCGGTCTCGGATTTTGATACGAAGCACCAGGTCACCACAAACTGGCTCTACGAACTCCCAGTCGGGAAAGGCAAGGCATATGGAAGCAACATGCCCGGCGCGGCGGACAAGATCTTAGGTGGTTGGGACATCTCCGGCTTGTTCCGCTGGACCAGCGGTTTCCCCTTTGGCGTAGGACCGGGCTTGGGATTCTGGGCGACGAACTGGGAGCTTACTTCAGGGGCGTTTCAAACTGCACCCGCTAAAACCGGAGTGTTCGTCGATTCTAACGGCGACCCAAACGTGTTCAAGAATTTCGGCGCCGCAACCAATTCGTTCCGTTTCGCTTTCCCAGGCGAATCAGGGCAACGTAACGAATTACGCGGGCCCGGATTCTTCAGTATCGACCTGGGAATCGGAAAAACCTGGAAGTTTACCGAGTCTCAAGGGCTGACGTTCCGAGCGGAGGCCTTCAATATCAGCAACTCCGTGCGATTCGACGTCGCGACTGCGACCATCAACAACTTGAGCCTTGCTAACTCGACGAACTTCGGCAAGTTCATTTCCACGCTGAGCTCGCCGCGAGTAATGCAGTTCTCGCTGCGCTACAGCTTCTAGTACGCGTCAAACTTTTAAAGGGGCGGAATCTCAGCCCCTTTTCTTTTTGGAATGTGCTCAGTGTGCTCAGGAACCTGCTCGCTTCAGCGAGTCGCCTGTGCGCGCTCCGCAGCGGCAGCGGCGACGTTTCCGACCTGCTCATATGCATCCGCCAGGAAGGCGTGTGCTTCTGAATTGGCCGGCTCGGAGCTTACGGCCTGCTTCAGGTAGGGAACGGCATCTTCCGCATGATGCTGCAGAGTGAAAATTCGTCCCAGGAGAAGATTGGCGCGGAAGTGTTCAGGATTTTGTTCTGTCACCTTGCGCAGCAACTCGACCGCTTCAGGTACTCGCTGGATGCGCGCATACACGGCAGCAAGTGAATACTGCGCGTCCGGAAATTTCGGCCGTTTCTGGGCGACAAACTCGAAATACGGGGCGGAGTCCTGCCATGCTCCGGTTTCAAACAAGGCCAAGCCGAGTTCGTAGCGTGCCTGAGTGGAGTCCGGGATAAGCTCCACAGCCTTGCGCAGGCTTAAAATCGCTTCGGGGTAGCGTCGCACCCGAGCCAGCGCGACCCCGAGTTGCAGCTGGGCGGCGGAAATCCCAGGACTGTCCGCCAAGACCTGCTGCAGAAGCGGGATTGCTTGACGATAACGCCCATCCTCAACCGCGATCATGCCTTCGTGCAGAACGTTTGAGATTTGAATCTTGTCTTTGGGATCGGCTCCTTGCATCGGATCCGAGGCGGCGGTCGCCGGATTCGACGCCACATAGCCAAGAGCGCTCAGATTTTCCGATTGTTCCGGGGTTGTAGATGCCTTCTGAGACGATTCATGAAAACTGCTGCTGCGGTCCCGGAACTGGTCGAGCTGCGCCTGGAGAGTGTCGGTTACTGCCGGAGAAGATCCAGCGAGATTGCGCTCGGCCGAATGATCGGAGATTTGATCATACAGCTCACGTTTCGGTGCGCGCACAAACAAGTACTTCCCCGTTCGTAGCGATCGCAACGCGCTCCATCCAAAGGCACGATGAGGATAGTCGGTTTCCGCATAGGCCGGCAGATCCGCACCAGTTTTTGCTTTCATCAGTGGAACCAGGGTTTCGCCCTGAAAAGTGGGTGGAAGCGGCAGACCCAACATACTGAGAAGGGTTGGAGCGACATCCACGAGCCGCACTCTGGCCGCCACGCGTTTACCCGCGAGCAATTCGCTCGGAAGCTTAAACAGAAGCGGCACTCGGATGGTCTCGTCATAAAGAAAAATCCCGTGCATGGACTCGCCGTGAGCGCCCAAAGCCTCGCCATGATCGGACATCACTGCAATTAGAGCGCGATCGTACAAGCCGCGCCGTCGCAGATAGCCGAAGAGTTTGCCGAGTGCGGCGTCGGCATATGCGACTTCGCCGTCATATGGATCTTTGAACTGCTTGTCGTAAGGGGCAGGCGGATCATACGGCGCATGGGGATCGTATAGATGTACCCAAACGAAAAAAGGAGATTGCCGATTCTTGCCAAGCCAAGTGATCGCGTGAGCGACGACATCCCCAGCCCGGCGTTCGATGCTGTGATAGCGGTCTTCGTCAGAACCGTGTTTTTGATGGAATCCGGCGTCGAAATGATCGAACCCGCGGTCGAAGCCGGGAGCCATGTTCGCCTTGGGATCGAGAATTAGCGAGCCGATGAAAGCCCCCGTGTGATAACCGCTCTTTTGCAGGATCTCGGGAACGGAGGGCAGTAGCGAGGGCAGCGCATGGCCGAAATCAGTGACGGTATGAAACTGCGGATAGGTTCCGGTAAAAATCGTGGCGTGGGAAACAGGGGTTAACGGCGCTTGCGAGTAGGCGCGTTCAAACACCACGCCTTGCAACGCGATTTTGTCGAGATTCGGCGTGTCACCGCGTTTCGAGCCAAGAAACCCCATGCGGTCGGCGCGAGTTGTGTCGATGGTGATGAAAATGATGTTGGGAGCCTCAGCACGGGCGATGCTGGCCGCGAAAACGAAGAGGATAAAGGCGAGGAACGTACGCCGCATACAGAACAAAAAGGGAGTTTACCAAAGGTAAACTCCCACGAGAGAACTGTCGGTGGTATTAGAAGCTAGCTTTCAGGCCGAACTGCATGTTTCGCGCCGCGCCGGTGCCGAGAACGGGATTGAAACCGAGTCCAACGTCAGGGGTGGCGAAGAACGTGCCGAAAGAAGTGCTATTGATATTGCCGGTCTCGACGGCAAACATTCCGTGATTCAGTACGTTGAATACCGACCAGGCAAATCTCACAGAGAAACGCTCGTGAATTCTAAAATTCTTGAAAATACTCATATCCAACTGTGAGATTCCGGGCTGACGCAAACTGTTACGTCCGGCATTGCCGACCGTGCCCGGGTCTGGAGGTGAAAAGGCAGCGGTGTTGAAAAATGTATCCTTACCGTGCTCGAGGTAATGGAAGTCGTATTGAAGCGGGCTGCCATCATAATTCGCGATGGTAGATCGCACACCTTGGTTAGAAGGATCACCACGAATAAAGGGGGTAAAAGGCCGTCCCTCTTGCGCTCGGAACACGCTGTTGATACTCCAGCCTTCACCTACAAGTCGGGGCAAACTTTGTAGCCGGGGCACGTCATACACTAGCGTGAAGTTAACGTTCCAGGGAGTGTCGAAGTTTGCCGGTGCGTAGTTTTTGTCAATGTTGTAAGGGTTTTGGAATTGAGTCAGAAAGTCTCCGCCGCGATTGGCGGAGCCAGTATCAAAAGTTCTGGACCAGACAAAGTTCACTTGACCTGTCAATCCATGGAGATCGCGCACTTTAAATGAGGTTTGTAAAGCGTTGTAGTTTGAATATGCGTCGTTGGTCATCCGTAGAATGTGATTGTATTGCGGGAACCGGGACCCAAATGGTTGCCTGGTGCTATCGCAATCCAGCGTGCTGATTGGGCAAGCGTTGAGGTCTCGCCATGACACCAGATCGCGGCCCGCAGTGCCTACATAAGCTACGCTGAAAGCGGTCTTGCTCCCGAGTTCCTGTTCTATGGTCAAGTTGTAGGCATGGTTCATTGGCGTCTGGAAATTCCGCAGCACTTGTACAACATTGAATGGCGGGTCGGGAGTTACGCTCTGGCCATAAATATTAACCCCCGTGGCCAGGCAAATGAAAAAATCACACAATGAATTTGGCTGTGAGCCACTGTTAAAGATTGCTTTATTGGAATCAGGAGTACCGAATATTTGAATAGGAAAATCATTTTCGGCAACCTGCGTGTAAAATCCCGCGCGCGTTCCGGAAAAGGCATTCAGAAATGTTTGGGGAGCATGGATGGTCCCAAAGTTGGGCAAATCGTAGCTCAAAGAATACCCGCCACGGATGACGGTTTTGGTGTTCTTGAAAACGTCCCAGGCAAACCCGACCCTGGGGCCGAAGTTGTTCCTGTCCTTGTTGTACAGCGGCTGTTGCGCCAGGGTCACAAAGCCATTGGCATCCGCTTTGGGATCATCCGGCAAGAAATTTGAACCTAGATGATCGGTCTCACCGAGTGCTCCGGCAATATCCCATCGCAGACCCGCCTCAAGCGTAAAATTCGGCTTTACTTTCCAGCTGTCTTGTACGTATAGCCCAAGTGATTTCTGGTCAATGTGCCGGCTGGTAACTCCAAATGACCTTCCACTTCCCTCGGCAAGCCCTAGCAGCAACTCGTTAAGCGCAGCAACATGATTCCCCTGGCCAGCCCCGGCAAACGCTGGGTCGCACGCGCCGTAATAGGCGCAGTAGTAGAACCCGTAATAGTAAAATGAGAGATCGGAACGAGACCGATCCCGCCGTGACTTTGTGTACGCATCCTGATATTGTCCACCAATCTTGATCGTGTGATTGCCCTTCAGCATCGTGAAGTGCTCTTGCCAGTCGTATAGAGCGTCAGGGCGGGTAATGATGGGATAACCCTGAACACCGCCTACGACTGGATAACTGGTTGCTCCGAAGTAGCCGAGGTAGTAGACGGCTGGCACGCCAAAATTCTCCTTATCGCTTGCGTCGGCTCCCAGCGGTCCTGTGTTGAGCCCAAGATCCGCGGGATTAATCTCATTGTTGATTCCAATCCGCTGCGAAAAACGGTCATAGCCCAATCGGCTTTCCAGAACTTTCGTGGGGCTAATCGTCCAGGTATAGTTCAACCCGGCAAGCATAGCCCGAGACGGAGCCACCGAATTCCACATATTGGAATTTGTCGCCAGAGGACCTGTGGATTGCAATACACCGGGAGCAGCGGGCTGATTCCCAAAACTGTCGCTGAACAGATATTTCCCGGAGATGCGGTGCGACGCGTTGAAAATGTGGTCAACTTTGACGTGAAAGCTCGTTACATCCAACTGATTCTGCGCCTGGACATTCATCTTACCGCTGGGAGATGTGGGTATGAATGAGAGCAGATTGGCGCCTATTTCGTTTACCGTGGCGTCATCAGCCGTACCGAATGTCTGATCGCTACCGGGTCCGGGGCCGGTGTTGAGACATGGCAACCCTGAACCTGCTGTATCAGGGTTGTTGCCAGTAATAACACACTGAGTGGCGTCAAAAATTTCCGCGGGAGTAGGCACGTCGACGAGAGACGGAAACACGTCCTTGAGATGAAATCCTTGAAAGGAAACAACCGCGAAGGTCTTGTTCTTGACGATGGGAAACCCCACCGTAGCACCATACTGGTTCAATCTAAAGGGCGACACCGCAGTAGCGAAATAGTTTCTTGCATCGAATGCATCGGTATGACGATCCCAGAATGCACTGCCATGAAGGTTGTTAGTGCCGCTTTTCAACGCCACATTGATTACTGATCCCCCCCGAACACCATACTCAGCGCCGGGATTCGATTGCACATTGAATTCTGAGATTCCTTCGAGGGAAATTAACGCTGCTGCGGTTCCTGCGATCGCGGCTTGCCCCATTGACGATTCGCCATAATACCGATCGTTGTTCGGAATCCCATCAACTGCAAAATTGGTTGACGTAGCCCGCTGACCGTTGATATTGAGGCTCTGGAAGCCGCCTCCAGGGCTGCGCTGAACTCCAGGTATGCCGTCGAGCAGGTTGTTGAAGTCACGACCGTTGTTGGGGAGGTCCTCCACCTGCCTGCCGACGAAAAGCGTGCTCAGGCGATCTTCAGTGGTCTCGACCAAGGGTGCGACGCTTTCTACCTCCACAGTTTCCGAAACCTGCCCGAGCTGAAGGCTGAAATCGGATTGAGTGATTAGCGAGATGGCTACCTCGGCTTCACGCCTAGCGGTCTTGAATCCTTTCGCGGTGACCTCCACCCGGTACTTGCCTGGAGGAAGCTCCACAATGCGGTAAAAGCCCGCATCGGACGTAGTGGCGGAGCGAGTTTCGCTGGTTGCCGTATTGGTCGCAGTTATTCTGGCATCTTTGACTACGGCACCGCTGGCGTCCTGCACCGTGCCGCTGATATCACCGGTAATTTTTTGCGCGTTTGCAGCAACACTAGTGAACAGCGCGGTGAAAACCAATAGAACCGACACGCCCAACAAAGCTCGGTACTGTGACATGAGACCCCCTCTTGCTGTCACTACACCCGCGAATGGGAACAAAGTTTAGTGTGGTTGGAGTGAGACTATCAAGAAGATTATCAGCGAAAATACCGATGCTGTGGATCGGTGACTGGGAGTCAGTTGCGACAGACACTCATAACAACGTGGTGTTATCTGGAGTAGTGTTTACAGCCGTTGGAGGTAAAAACGCTACCCCAGGGGCGAATCGCTCATGCGGAAGCGGGTGCGTACGTGTTCGGAGAGAAGTGCAATGGCACCACGGTTGGCGACGGGATCCGATTGCGCCAGATACCTCATGGCCTCAACTAGCAGACGCTGGCCATCGACGTAGCGGGAATCGGCGGTTCGCTCGCGTCTCCTTCGAGCTACTCTAGGGACAACGGGAATGGTGAAGACCTTGGCCATGAAAAATGCTCGATTGTGTATTTAGCTGCTGTGCTGGAGCGAATTGCCTGCCTGAGCAGTATAACTTCCTTACAACCGTTTTTCAGCCTTTTTGTTCACCTGCATCGGACATGTCCGACCGTACACTGTCCTGGTATAGCCGCCGGGTGCCGACTGCTGCACCTCATCCCTGAGGGGACACGGTTTTGGTCTTGCCGGTTGTTTTCAGTTTGAACACGGAGTCCGAAATCTTCTCATTCAACTTAAAGTCGGAGTACTTCGTCAGGCGATAGTCGCCTGAAGGCTCAAAGAACTGCTGCTGAGCAGAAACTCCGCGGGCGGGATCGATCCACAACAAAATATGATCGACATTGTTCCGCACCTTCACTGATTTGGGGACCAGTTCGAGCTTTGCGGTTTCCGCGCCGTTCAGATTTTCCGCTGCAAGGTATTTCACGTCGAAAGACTTCAGCATTTCGTGCCCGCCTCCGCCGAAGCCGAGAACCAGAAAACTCTCGAACGCCTCACGATTCTTGCCGGTATCGTAGACGGTTACTTGATCGATTTTGGGCTGGTAGAGCCTGATCTTGCTGTCGGTGAACAACACGGATTTGGCCTCAGGTTCGGAAATGTCTGCGAGCATTTCAGTCTGATTGCCTGCGCGGCGGAAATATATTTTTCCCTTTTGAGTGTCGGTTTCCTCGACCACTTTCTGAAAATGATCCCAGACGAAGCTGGCTTCGGCGCTACGGAACTTAGCAGCGGCGCTATCCATTTGGCCGAGGACATGCTCGAGGTCGGATTGCTGCGCGAAGGCGTGTGACACCGACGCCAACACGATCGCGAACAATAGGCACAGCTTCAGGAGTGAAGGGCTCCGGCTATCTTTGCACCCAGACTTTGTACGTGAGTATGCGTCCTGACCTGTCACGCTCGGCCTCATATTTTAAGATGCTGACTTCACCGGAAATGGGTTCGATGATGCTGAACAATTCAGTGCGGATGGCGGCCTCATTCTTCGCCTGTATCGCTCTTGCATCGATCTGATAAATCAGACCGCCTTTACCATCGGGAAGGACCGCTACTCCGGTTCGATGCGGATTGCGTTCCACCGGTTTGTCTTTGAAGTTGATCCAGTAAGGCGAAAGAAAGACAAAAAACAGAATTAGTGTGACCATTACATCGTAATGGAGTGTTCCCCGGTCGTGCGACCAGAAAATGTAGCTGCGAACTGTTTGCCAGATGGGCGACATCGATACTGCAGGCCCGCTCTCGATTGTTGTCGCTACCTCGGCTTTGCTCAGCTTAGGCTCCTTTTCGTCGCTACATCCGATGGCACATCTCAGACCTGCTTTGCTTTGATGCGATCTGTTCCCATGTAGGGCTGCAAAATCTCCGGAATCACCACGGTTCCGTCGAGCTGCTGGTAGGACTCCATAATAGCCACCCAGGTTCTGCCAATCGCCAGCCCGCTTCCATTCAGCGTATGCAGGAACTCGGGTTTATTCCTTCCTTCGGGGCGATACCGGATATTTGCACGCCGCGCCTGAAACGCCTCAAAATTAGAACACGAAGAAATCTCGCGAAACAGCTGTTGTCCTGGCAGCCAGACTTCAATATCGTACGTTTTCGCAGAAGAGAATCCCATATCTCCAGTGCAGAGGGCAACCACACGATAGTGTAAGCCGAGCTTCTGCAGGACCTCCTCGGCATCACGCGTTAATCGCTCCAGTTGTTCATACGACTCCTCAGGCCGGGAGAACTTTACTAATTCAACCTTCTGAAACTGATGTTGCCGGATGATGCCGCGCACGTCTTTGCCATAAGATCCCGCCTCGCTGCGAAAGCAGGGTGTGTAAGCGGTAAGCGAAACCGGCAGTTGTGAGGCTTCGAGAATCTCGTCCCGGTACAGGTTCGTGACGGGTACTTCCGCAGTCGGTATGAGCCAAAGATCTTTCTCTCCATGAGGGACTCGGAAAAGATCGGAAGCAAATTTGGGAAGCTGGCCGGTGCCGTACATTGATTCGGAGTTCACCATGTACGGCGGAAGAACTTCCGTGTAGCCATGTTCGCGGGTATGCAGGTCAAGCATGAAATTCGCTAGGGCGCGTTCCAAACGTGCCCCTAGGTCCCAATACACGGCAAAGCGAGCCCCGGAGAGTTTTGCCGCGCGCTGGAGATCGAGCACGCCTAGCTGTTCTCCAATTTCCCAGTGGGGCTTGGGGGTGAAATCGAAGCTGGTAGGCGTGCCCCATCGGCGGACTTCTAGATTCTGCTCGGCCGTGTGCCCGATCGGGACTGTCTGATGGGGAAGGTTTGGAATGCCAGCTAGAATGTCACGGAGCCGAACCTCAAGCTGTTCGGCGGTCTTCTCCTTCTCCTGAATCTGCTCGCGCAATTGTTTAGTTCCTGCGATCAGCGCATCGGCATCCTGCTTGCTCTTCTTCAGGCGAGCAATCTCTTCGGACTTGCGATTCCGCTCTGCCTTCATTGTTTCCGCTAAGGTGATGGCCTCACGGCGCCGACCATCAACTTCGCTGAAATCCTGCAACACGGCTGAAGGATCCAAACCCCTTTGGCGCAGCTTCTCCTCAATCAACGGCAGGTTGTCGCGCACAAAGTTCAGGTCGAGCATGGAAGTAACTAATTTCCCTCTCTCAATTTCTTAGGGTTTTCCCCGTCTTCAGCGTGTACTGGATCCTTTCCTGCGTCTTGCGTTCGCCGCACAGCGATTTGAAGACTTCGCGCTCCAGATCGAGCACGTATTGCTCACTGATGGGCGTACCTGAGATTACGTTTCCGCCGCAAAGCACTTCCGCAATTTTTGTGGCGAGTTTCACTTCGTAGTCGCTGATGTATTCGCCCTGGCGCATGAGGTGTACGCCGATCTTGAGCGCGGCGAGTATATTTTCGCCTGGCGCAGGAATGTCGGTGCGTGGAGTGGGGCGTTCATAGCCCGCGCGGACAAGCATTTCGGCTTTCGCTTTTGCGTTCGCTAGTACACGGTCACGATTTCGCGTAATGCCATCCACGGCGGAGAGGAGTCCGAGTTCGCGAGCTTCATGCGCTGAGGTCGAGACTTTGGCCATAGCGATAATCTCGAATGCCGCCTTCATGCCCTCCATGAGTTCCACCGATTCGGCAAGACCTGTGGAAGCTCGGCTGCCCTCGCGGACGGCAACAGCACGGTGTATTGCCCGAAGCAGCATCTCTTTGCAACCCCCGCCGCCAGGGAGAAGCCCAACACCTATTTCGACCAGCCCCATGTAAAGCTCGGCATGAGGTTCGCGCACAGCCGCATGGAGCGACAGTTCGCAACCTCCGCCAAGAGTGAGTCCGAAAGGCGCAATGACCACCGGCTTTGGCGAAAACTTGATGGCATGGGTCATGCTTTGAAACTGGCGAACGGCAAGGTCGATCTCATCCCATTCTTCTTCTTGCGCCAGCATCAGCAGGAGCATGAGATTGGCACCCACGGAAAAATTCGTGGCGTCATTCGTAATTACGAACGCTTCGAACTGATCGCCGGGGCCGTCCGGTTTCAGAGTTTGCGAGATGAGCTGAATGATGTCCGCGCCGAGGGCGTTCATCTTGGAGTGGAACTCGATGCAGGCAACGCCGTCGCCAAGATCAATCAAGGATGCGCCGGAATTCTTCTTAACCACGCCGTTGGATTTTTTTGCCACCGTCACCGACCAAACGCCCCGCGGGACTTCAACCGGTTCCCAGTCCCCAGTTCTCAGTTCCCAGTAGGCGCGGCCGGAGGGAGTTTGCGGGTCGTCTTTGTACCAGGACTTCTGACCCGACGCGAGGAGTCGCTCGACATTCGGGGCGATGGGACGGCCTTCTTTTCTCATGCGCTCAACGGTAGTTTCAATACCAGCGGCGTCCCACAGTTCAAACGGACCGAGTTCCCAGTTGAAACCAAGGCGCATGGCGCGGTCGATTTCGACAATTGAGTCGGAGATTTCAGGAACCCGATTGGCCGAGTAGGTCCAAAGGCCGGAGAGCGCCGACCAGAGAAAGGCACCGGCTTTATCTCCTTTCTGCGACTGGCCTTCAAGGCCGAGCAGCATGCGGACTCGCGCGCCGGTGTCTTCCACGTTTTTCGCCATTTCAAGTGGTGGAAATTTCGGCTTCTGTCGAGCGCGATATTCCAGAGTCTTCCAATCAAGCGCGAGGCGATCTCCGCTGCCCTCGCCAGCTTTCTTATAGAAGCCACCTCTAGTCTTCTCGCCGAGCCATTTGCGGTCGAGCATCTGGCGAAAGAAGTCGGGCAGCTTGCTTGTTTCGGATGAGCCTTCCTCCATGTTCCTTACTACGTGCCCAAGGATGTCCAGGCCGACCATATCGATGGTGCGAAATGTTGCCGACTTGGGCCAGCCGACAGTCTGCCCAGTAAGTGCGTCGACCTCCTCGATGCTCAGGTCCATCTCCTGCATAAGCCGCATTACGTTGAGCACGGAGAACGTGCCGATGCGGTTCGCGATGAAGTTTGGCGTATCCTTCGCCAAGACCACGCCCTTACCCAAACGCACGTCGGCAAACCAGGTGACGGCGGCGAGCAGCGCGCGGTCGGTTTCCGCGGTCGGAACGATTTCCAGCAGGCGCATGTAGCGCGGAGGATTAAAAAAATGCGTGCCGAACCAGCAGCGCCGGAAGTCATCCGAAAAGCCTTCGGCAATTTTGGCTACTGGCAAGCCGCTGGTATTCGTGGTCGCAACTGTGCCCGGTTTACGAACAGCTTCAACTTTCTTCAGCAAACTGCGCTTGATTTCGAGATCTTCGACTACGGCCTCGATGATCCAGTCCACCTCTGCAAGTTTCTTCAGATCGTCTTCAAAATTGCCGATCGTAACCAGCCGGGCAAGAGAAGGTTCGAAAAAAGCTGCGGGCCTTGATTTGCTGGCAGCATCGAGTCCCGCAGCCGCGATCTTGTTCCGCATGGTTGCACTTGCATCAGCAGGAACAATATCCAGGAGGTAGCTGGGCACCCCGGCATTGGCAAAATGCGCGGCGATGCGCGCGCCCATCGTGCCGGCGCCGAGAATTGCGACTTTGTTAATGCGGGTCATTTTCAGAGCGGTTCGTAATCACACGTCGACTTCGGTTCCGTATGCGCCCAAGCTTGCTTTTAGGGAAGTTTATCTATCGCCCAGTCGTCTTTACCAGCCCTGGTCACGATGATCCGGGTGTAGTGTGGATGAACAGACTTTCTTAGGTCGGGTTCGAGCGCGAACAAAGTGATGGGAAATACGTACCGGCCCGCCTTCAGTTTACTGCCACGGCCAATTTCAAACGCCGCCTTGGCGCCACCAGAGAAAAATTCTTGCAGGCCTTCTTCGGAGGTGTGTTGCTTGGCTGTGTCGGTAAGCATTATGAGGCTGGTTTCGTGGTCTTCGTTCTGCCAGGCATGGAGAAAGTGGTTAGCAGCAGCGAGAGCGCTGATGTAATCGGGATCATAAACAGCAGGGACAATCGTTCTGCTTCGGGCTGACGCCTGGGCGAGCAGCAGCCCGAGCGCGAGAAAAACACACAAGCCAACGCGAGCAATCCTCACGTTGCCCATTATGGGGAAGAGGGCAACGCGCTCCAAGATGCAATCCAGGTTCGGTTTGCGCCGGAAAACCACGCTCAGTTACGATCTGCGTCGGAGGCCGTATGCGCACAACCCGTCGCGGATTCATGGCCCAACTCTCGAGTGCGGGAGGACTGGCGCTCGCGTGCAGCGCGAGTTCACTGCTAGCCGAGTCCCCATCGTCCACTCCTGAGTCAGATTTGATCAGTCGCATGAAGTGGATGAACGAGCCCGAGTGGTCGAACGTTTCGGGTGGACGAATTACGGTACGCTCTACATCGAAAACTGATTTTTGGCGCAAAACTTTCTATGGTTACGTAACGGACAACGGTCACTTTTTTCACTTACCTGTGAACGGCGATTTCACTTTCGAGGCCAGGATCGGCGGAACCTACCATGATCTATACGACCAGGCCGGGCTCATGGTCCGTCTGGACGCCGAGAACTGGATGAAGTGCGGTACCGAGTTGGTGGACGGAGTGCGCCATGCCAGTGTCGTCTTTACGAGGGAATTTTCCGATTGGTCGACAATGAATGATCTCTCCGGCGACTCAGCGGTGTGGTGGCGTGCAGTGCGAAAGCGTGACTCTCTCGAAACTCTCTGCTCATTGAATGGCCAGAAATACATTTCTGTGCGCCAGGGCTATTTCGTTCCCGGGCGTCCGGCCGAGGTTGGGATTATGTGCGCGTCGCCGGAAGGCAAGGGATTTGAAGCGACATTTGAGGGTTTGAAACTTTCCCAAGCCTGATCGCTACAATTTACGGACACGGAGATTAATTGTTCAGGAGCAAGCCATGCAACATTCGCCTCGTTTTTTAAAAATCGTGGATGACGCCCGCAAGCGGATTCGGGAAGTGAGCGTTGATGACGTCAAGGACAAGCTCGATAGCGGCGAGAAACTTCTGCTCGTCGATGTGCGTGAGGAGAGCGAATACGCGAAAGACCATCTTCCCGGCGCAATTCATCTGGGCAAAGGCGTCATCGAACGTGACATCGAGGTCCGGGTTCCCGATCTTAACTCGGCCGTGGTGCTTTATTGTGGCGGCGGATTTCGCTCTGCGTTGGCGGCCGACAATTTGCAGAAGATGGGTTATACGAATGTGCTCTCAATGGATGGAGGAGTCCGCGGCTGGCGCGAAAAAGGATACCCATTCACACGGGAGTAGATGTGATCCCGTCAGCCTCCCGCCGCCCTACACCAGTCCCATCCGTCAGGCAAGCGACTTGGCGGGCGTCGCCTCAAAGCTGTTCATGGTTTTCAGAATGGTGGAGATAACGTTCTCGTCTCCAATGGCGGTGTTGATCATCATGTGATAGAGCGAGCGGGTCGGCCAATCGGCGTTGAAGTAGTGTTTAACGAACTCAATGCGTTCACGGTCGATCGTGTCCACCATCTCTTCGGCTTCGCTTTCACTCTTACCGATACGACGCAGCCGGCGCAGCTTCTCGGCGCGAGGCGCGTAGAGGAAAACGCTGAACACGTCGTGCCGCTCTCGCAAAAAGTAAGGAGCACCCCGCCCCACGATGACGCATTCTCCGCTTTCCGCGATCCTTCCCATGACCTGCTCTCCGACCGCGACGAAGCGATCGGCATCGAAAGGCTCCGTGCCCGAAAGTGGCATGCTGCGTTCATAGCTTCCTCGCCAGAATACTTTCGCGAGCCTGTGAAACGTGCTGTCACAGCGCTCATCGCAGATTGCCACGGCGGAAGGATCGACGTCCGCCGTCTTTGCGATTTCCTGGGTCAAAGCCCGATCCCAAAGCTTCCACCCGAGCCGGCGTGCGAGAACCTCGGCAATGTCGCCGGCGCCGCAGCCAAACTCGCGTTCAATGGTGAGTATCCGGTACATCGGCCCTAATTAATATTATTCACTATTCGTGACGTTTTGTGGGTGGAAGCCCAACGTTTCCGGCGATCGCATCCCTGGAGCAATGTGGCTAGTGAACTGGCATTCTGCTGCCGGGACCCGTCTTCTTCATGAGGAATACGAGTGGAATCATTCCTAAAGTCGCGACTCCGAGCAGCCAGAAACAGTCAATATAGGCCAGCATATTTGCCTGCCGAAACAGCGTGCCTTGCAGCAATCCGTAAGCTTTGTGCATGGCATCCGTGGGAGAGAACCCTCGCGCCTGCAGCGTCTGCGTCATGCCCTGGAGCATGCTCTGGAACCGCGGATTGCCGGGCGAGAGGTGGCCGGCAAGATTGACCTGATGATGCTGGGCCCGGCGCGCCAGCATCGTAGTCACGACCGAAATACCCACGCTCCCACCAATGTTTCGCGCCAGGTTCATCAAGCCTGAAGCAGCATTATTTTTCTCGCGTGGCAGATAGGCGTAGGCAGCGGTGTTGATAGGTACAAACAAGAATGCCAAGCCGACCGCTTGAATCATGCGGGCGATCACCACTGTCCGGAAATCCACACCTAAGTCGAAGTTCGTCATGTGAAACAAAGAGAACGAAAGCACCACGAGACCGAAAATCATCAGCCTGCGAGCGTCATAGCGGCCTAGCAGGAAACCCACCAATGGCATAAGCACCATAATTGCGAATCCACCCGGCGAGAGGCCCATACCGGCCTGTTCGGCTGTGTAGCCAAGCAGGGTCTGCATGAATAGCGGAAGCAAGAGGGTGCTGCCAAGCAGAGCAAAACCCAACAGGAACATCATGAAATTTGCCGAGGCGAAGGTCCGGTCCTTGAATAAGTGCAATTCGATAATCGGATCCTTTTGGTACCACTCCCAGAGGAGTACGAACAGCAACGACGCCACCGAGATCAGCGACAGGGCCAGAATCCAGTGCGATTCAAACCAGTCCTCACGCTGCCCCTTATCCAGGACGACTTGCAGCGTTCCCAGACCCACGGCCACGAAGCCGAGGCCCACGTAGTCGATCTTCAATTCCGAGAGCTGCCGGCGACGGAAGTACGGCGGATCCTGAATCAGGCGGGAAGTCAAGAGCAAGGAAACGATTCCCACGGGAATGTTTACGAAGAAAATCCAGCGCCAGGTGTAATTGTCTGTGATCCAGCCGCCTAACGTTGGACCGATCGCAGGCGCCATGACGACGGCCACACCGTAAACCGCAAACGCCATACCACGCTTTGCGGGAGGAAACGTGTCGGCGAGGATCGCCTGCTCGCTGGGTTGCAGTCCGCCTCCACCGGCCCCTTGCAGCACGCGAAAAAAGATCAGCATCGGCAGGTTTGGAGCCAATCCGCACAGGAACGAACTGATGGTGAACAGCATGACGCAGCCCATGTAAAAGCGTTTGCGTCCTACGATGGAAGAGAGCCAGCCACTCAGCGGCAGAACAATTGCATTGGAGACGAGGTAGGAAGTGAGAACCCAGGTGCTTTCGTCCGTACCCGCGGAAAGACTGCCGGCGATATGCGGCAAAGCGACGTTGGCGATGCTGGTATCCAGCACCTCCATGAACGTCGCCAGAGTGACCGCGAGAGCAATAATCCACGGATTAACTGCGGGACGCCACTCGTCGGCGCCGTTCATGGTCAGCGCCGCCGAGCTCATCGAATCCAGACCTTAGGTACGACCGACATCCCGGGGCGCAGCACGTGTTCCCGCGTTTCGCCCTGATCGAAAGTGATTTTGACGGGAATACGCTGCACTACCTTCACATAATTTCCCGTGGCATTCTCAGGAGGCAGCAAGCTGGTGATGGAACCGCTCGCGCCTGCGACACTCTGCACGTGTCCTTTGTAGTCGCGGTCGTTCATGTCCACGTGAATGGTCACGGGCTGCCCGACTTTCATCGTCTTGAGCTGCGTCTCTTTGAAGTTGGCGGTGACCCAGATGTCGTCGAGGTTGATGATCCTCATCAGCTCCTGCCCGATCTGGACGTTGTGACCAACTTCCACGGTGCGGTTGGTCACGACGCCGTTCACCGGAGCGACGATGGTTGCGTATTGCAGATTGAGTCTCGCCTGCTCCAGTTGTGCCCGGGCGCGCATCGCTTGCGCCTCGGCCGCTTTGGCGCGCGCCTCGATTGCAGCCACCTGTTGCGGGCCGGTGCCGGCTGCGCGCAAATTGGCTTCCGCTGTCGCAAGCTTGCTCTGCGCCTGCGAGACCTGCTGTTCGGCGGCTGCAGCGGCGGCACGTGCCGCGTCTACTGAGGCAGCACTGGCCTTAGCAGCGGCTACGACCTGGTCGTACTGTTGATGAGAGATTTCCTGTTTATCTACTAGTTGCTTGTAGCGCCCAAGGTCGTTTTGTGCCTTGATATCGTTGGCCACAGCCTGTTGAAGTTGCGCCTTGGCTGCGTCGAACTGTTGCCGCGCCGCCGAAACCCCCGCTCTCGCGCCCTCCACATCGGCTTGCGCGCCGCTCACCTGGCTTCCCGTGCTGACTGTGGTTATGGGAACATTCGTGCGGGCTGCCTCCGCCTGTGCCAGGGCGTCGTTGTAGTCAGCTCGGGCGCGGTCTACGGCGATCTGATAATCGCGCGGATCAACTTGCACCAGCGGTGTCCCCGCATCTACATATTGGTTATCCGTCACGAGCAGTTTCACCACATGCCCACTAACACGCGGGCTGATGGAATTCAGATGTCCGTCTATCTGCGCGTCATCCGTGGATTCGTAGCTTGTGAAATAGCGCCACAGAAAGGCCCCGACGACAAGCAACACAATCGCGCCAATGATCAGTGCGACGCGAAACCGCGGATCGCGGGAGCGAATTCTTCTCCAGCGCAGATCTCGGTCGGAGGCCGGAAGCGGAGCGTGCGCGTGCTCCTCGGCTGGAGGGGCTTCGTGCACCGGGGTTTCAGTTGTCGGGTCCATATTAATGACTCTGCAAATACTGCCGTACGCCTTGTTCCGCGAATCCTATCGCGCGCGCAAGCGAGACTTTTGCCAGATTATGAGCATACAGGCTGGAGATATAGCTCTCATTCGCAGATGCTACGCTTTCCTGTGCCTGCACGACTTCCAGGTTGTCGGTGACTCCCGCCGTAAACCTGTCGCGGGCCTGGGTCAAAGTCTGATTCGCAAGATCTACGGAGCTTTGTGCCACGCGTACCTGCTCGCTGGCGGCTTCCAGGTCGAGCAGCGCGGTGCGGATCTCGTATTCAATCTGCTCTCGGAGATTCTCCAGCTGTTGCCGGTTCTGGCGTAACGTGGCTTCCGCCTGCAGAACGTCTGCGTGTGTCTTTCCTCCTGCAAAAATGGGGATGGTAAGGATGCCGCTCACCTGAAAGGTGCCATGCGAATTGCCGGGATTCACGCCCAGGTCCCCGTAATTCCCGGAGAAATCGATACCGGGAAAATGTTCCGCCGTGGCTGCGCGGCGAAAGTGTTCTGCCGCCCGCACCTGCTGCACCGCCGCCAGGTAGTCAGAGCGCGAAAGGTAGGCCCGCCGCAGGCTCTCTTCCAGTCCCATCGCGGTAAGCGGTTCGTAGGGAGCCTCGTCCGTCAGTGTGAATTCCTGTGCCACCGGCAACCCGATCGCGCGAGCGAGCGCCAACTTCTGCTTTGCATAATCATTCTTCGCCACAATCAACTGCTGCTCTCGCGACTGCATCTGCACTTTGGCGCGCAGCGAATCAATCGCCGGACTGACTCCTGCATTCAGCTGATCCACTGCCTTGTTATGGAGCGCCTGCGCCGTCTCAAATTGCGCCTGCGCGGAGTCTACCCGCGCCGCACCCGCAAGTGCCTGCAGATACGCATTCCCCACCGCCAGCACCACGATGTCGCGCGCATCCTTATATGTATACTCTGCCGCCTTCTCATTGGCCCGGGCGCCGCGGGTGCGGTCTAGGGCTTTAAGATTCAAAATCGACTGCTTGAGATAGAGCCGCGCATCAAAAAATCCAAACGGGCCGATGACCGGCGGTATTCCGGGAATCCTGATCCCTTGTGCCTGAAGGTTCACCTGAGATGCGTTTTCGCTGATTGCGCCGCTCAGGTTGGGCAATAGATCGCTGAGTTCTTTCCACTTCTGCCCGCGAGCTGCGAGCGTCGCATCCGATTGCAGAAGCAGGCCGAGATTGTTTTTCAGCCCGAGGTCGATGACGTCCTTGAATGAGAGAGGAATAGATTCCGCCGTCGCTTTACCCTGCGGAACACTGCCGCTGAAAGGATTCTGCTGTGAGATTGCAGGTGCAGTGATGCCGGGCGAAGCCGGTGCGCTCTCCGCTGCCTGTGAGCCGCCCTGGTATGGAGGGCCGGTCTGTGCGGCTACGATTTCCGCAATGATGAGAGACAGGCTAATTACCGCCGCGAATCGGTTCGCCTGCGATCGGCATCGCTTCATCGCACTCAGGTCTTTCTTGTCGCTCGAGGCTGTTATTGGTTCCTCTTGAAGCCTCTATAGATGCAAAGCGTGGGATTCGCGCCGCAAAGATATGCAGCGCAAGGTATTGCATTGTAGATGATAGTGGGAATCAAGCGTTTTTGGTTCAAGATCCGTGTTTAGAAGTCATCGCCCACATGTGAGGTCTTGCATTGTGGCTCGCTGTGGAGCGAAGCGTCCAGTACTGCATCGTAAACGCCGGGCTGATCGAATTTATCGTCAGCTCACCTGTTCACTTCCGGACAGTCGATTCCATGCGCGAACACTTTCGGAAATCAAGAGCCTGGCTCTCAATCCTCTAGTCCTTGCGTGCTCAGTCAGATGGCGCGAGTTCCGGCCTGGCCACGCGTTTGCATTAATCTTTTGCGATGGACATCGCTCGGCCCGAATTTAAGCGGCAGAAAAGGCGCAAGCAAATCATCGGTGTCACGATCGGAATCATTTGCCTGGGCCTGGTGACAATCGGCGTTTCAAGGCTCAAACCTGCTGCTCCAACAGTAGAGCGCAGCACCGTCTGGACAGATACCGTGAAGCGCGGCTCCATGCTCCGCCAGGTGCGCGGTTTGGGCACGCTGATTCCCAGCCAGGAGTTCATCCGTCAAATACCCGCGGAGACAGAGGCCACAGTTGTGCGCATTCGTATGCTTCCAGGTTCGAAAGTGCAGGCCGACACAATTCTGCTCGAGATGAGCAACCCGCAAGTCGAGCAGGCCGCACTCGACGCCAGGCTGCAGTTGAAAGCCGCGGAAGCTGCGCTTCAGAGCCAGCACGTGAAGCTGCAAAGCGATCTGATGAACCAGAAGGCTGGAGCGGCGACCGTGACCGCAGATTACAGCCAGGCGCAACGCCAGTCGGAGACTGACAAGGCGCTCTACGATCTCGGAGTGATCTCCGGCCTTGCGTACAAAAACTCCAAGAGCAAAGCCGACGAGCTCACAACCCGGAACAACATCGAGGGCGAGCGCCTGGACATCAACCAGAAGGCGATCGAATCGCAAATTGCCGAGCAACAAGCCAGGGTTGATCAGATCCGCGCGCTCTCGGAGCTCAAGGCCAAGCAACTGGATGCATTAAGAGTTCGCGCGGGTATCGAAGGTATTCTGGTTGACCTGCCATTGCAGGTTGGGCAGCATGTCTTGCCGGGCGCGATGTTGGCAAAAGTCGTTCAGCCGGATCACCTGATGGCCGCGCTGAAGGTTGCAGAAACGCAAGCCCGCGACGTGCAGATCGGCCAACCGGCGCTTGTTGACACACATAACGGAACCGTCGCGGGTGCCGTAACGCGCGTGGATCCCGCGGTGCAGAACGGCACCGTTACCGTCGACGTAAAGCTCACCGGCGAGTTGCCGAAAGGAGCGCGGCCGGACTTGAGCGTTGATGGAACGGTCGATCTCGAGCGACTGGATGACGTGCTTTACGTCGGACGCCCAGCATTTGGCCAGGAGAGCAGCACAATCAGCCTTTTCAAACTTGATGCGGACGGCAAGGGCGCCGTGCGCGTGCCGGTCAAAGTTGGGCGCGCTTCGGTGAACTCGATCCAGGTTCTTGAAGGGCTACATCAAGGCGATACGGTGATCTTGTCCGATATGTCGCGCAACGACAATACCGACCGCATCCGGCTTGATTAATTTCAAACGAGGCAGAACTTATGACGGAAGCAGGGCAGCCGCTGATCCAGATTGAAGAGTTAACCAAGATTTTCTACACCGACGAGATCGAAACTCACGCCCTCTCGGGCGTGCATTTGACGGTTTCGAAAGGGGAGTACGTGGCCATGTCGGGGCCTTCGGGCTGCGGCAAATCCACACTGTTGTCGATCATAGGTTTGCTCGACACTCCGACGGATGGAAAGTATCAGCTGAACGGCCAGCCGGTGGAGAACCTGGATTTCGCGGCGCGCTCACGGATTCGCAATCAGGAAATTGGCTTCATCTTCCAGAGTTTTAATCTGATCGGCGACCTCACCGTCTATGAGAATGTTGAATTGCCACTGACATACCGGCAGAGGATGCCCTCCGCCGATCGCAAGAAACGGGTGATGGAGTCGCTCGAGCGGGTCGGCATGGCACACCGCATCCGTCACTATCCCTCGCAGCTTTCGGGCGGACAGCAGCAGCGCGTGGCAGTCGCGCGTGCGCTCGCAGGGCACCCCTCAATTCTGCTTGCCGATGAGCCCACCGGAAATCTGGATTCGCGCAATGGCGAAGCCGTCATGGAACTGCTGCAAAACCTTCATGGGGAAGGCGCGACGATCTGCATGGTGACGCATGACCCGCGCTTCGCCAAGCACGCCCAACGTGAAGTCCACCTCTTCGACGGCAAAGTGGTCGCGGAAGAAGAACTACAGAAACTAATGCAGGACGCCCACGCATGAACGGATTCCTTCAAGATCTTCGCTATGCCCTGCGGCAGCTCCGGAAGACTCCGGGCTTTGCCGCCGTTGCCGTAATCACGCTCGCTCTGGGCATCGGCGCCAACACCGCGATTTTCAGTGTTGTAAACGGCGTGCTGCTCCGGGCCTTGCCCTTAAAGGATCCCGATCGGCTGGTCAGAATCTGGCACACTCCCCCCGCCAAGAGCTTTCCCGGAATAACTACATTCGCCGTTTCTGCGGCGAACTACCTGGACTGGGAAAAACAAAACCAGGTGTTCGAGCGTATGGCCATCTACACCTATCAGGGACTGACTCTGACCGGCGGCGACAAGCCGGAACAGGTAGACACGTGCGCAGCGTCATCCGGCTTCTTCGAGACACTGGGAGTGCCGCCAATGCTGGGCCGCACCTTTTCTCCGGATGAAGATCAGCAAGGCCGGTCCGACGTGCTGGTATTGAGCTACCGCTTCTGGCAGCAGCACTTCGGTTCGAATCGCGACATCGTCGGCCACAACATCACCATGGACGGGCGCCAATTCCTGGTCGCAGGCGTAATGCCTCCCGCATTCCGGTTTCCCGACTTCGCCCAGATGTGGAAGCCGATGGGCTGGACCGACCAGGAACGCGCTGTACGCGGAGAGCACCACTACATGGTGGTCGGCCGTCTCAAACCGGGCGCCGATATCAAGCAGGCGCAAGCTGACCTGAGCACAATTTCCAGCCGCCTTGAGCAACTCTATCCGATCGACGACAAAGGATGGGGCGCGGTCGTGCTGCCATTGCACGACGATCTTGTCAGCGACGTTCGTCCCGCCCTGCTGGTACTGCTCGGCGCAGTGGCTTTCGTGCTGCTCATCGCCTGCTCAAACGTAGCGAACCTCGCGCTGGCCAAGACATTCAGCCGCCAGAAGGAGATCGCGATTCGCACTGCCCTGGGCGCGAGCTCGCGCCGCGTGCTCCGCCAGATTCTCACTGAAACGGTCGTTCTCGCAATCGCCGGAGGGCTGCTCGGCCTCGCCTTCGCCCACTTTGGCGTGCGCCTGATCATGGCGTTCCTCGCCGACAAATTACCTAAATCAGTCGAAGTCGGATTAGATGGTCAAGTCCTGGCATTCACCGCTGTCGTTTCTCTGGTCACCGGCATCCTCGCCGGAGTTCTCCCCGCTCTGCGTCTGACCCGATCGGACGTGAATCAGGCCTTGAAGCAAGGCCTGGGCCGCACCGATACCGATTCCGGCGGACACCGCACGCGCAGCATTCTAGTCGTCGCCGAAGTTGCGCTCTCGCTGGTTCTGCTCATCGGCGCCGGCTTGATGATTCACAGCTTCCAGCGCCTGCAGAGTGTGCCTCCCGGCTTCGATTCTCACGGCGTGCTCACCATGACGGCCTCAGTCTCGCAAAAGAAATTCCCCACGCCCGAGCAGTGGGTCAGCTTTTTCGAACGAGTCCTGCAGCGCGTACGAGCGTTGCCCGGCGTTGAAGCGGCAGGCGTGATCGACAACATTCCACTACTCAGTGGAGGTTCTCATCAACCGATCGCAATCGAAGGCCGACCGGTCGTGGCGATGTCGGATCAACCGGAAGTGGACGTGCGCCTCATCAGCGCCGGCTATATGCGCGCCATGCGTACCCCTATCCTGCGTGGCCGTGATTTTGGTGACGAAGATGTTGCCGGCCGGCCCGCAACGGTACTGATCAGTGAATCCATGGCTAAGCATTTTTGGCCTGGCGAGAATCCGATCGGCAAACATGTGACGCTGACTTTCTTTCCTCACACGGTCCATGAAGTGGTCGGCATCGTGGGCGACGTGAAGCTCGACGGACTTGATCAGTCTCGCCCGTCAACAGTGATTTATTTACCGTTGGACCAGATTTCCGCCCCCGGCTTTGGTGGAGGCTGGAATTCGTTCCCACTGGCTTTGGTGGTTCGCACGAGCACCAGCCCGGCGAGCATGGTGGCTGCGGTATCGAATGCCATCACCGAAATAGAGCACGACATTCCCATACGCGACATAGCGACCCTGGACGATGTATTAACCAATTCTCTCTCCCAACAAAGATTGAACATGCTGCTGCTAGGCGCGTTCGCCGGGTTGGCTCTATTGCTGGCTGCAGTCGGGATCTACAGCGTTCTTTCCTACAGCGTTCGACGCCGCGTGCAGGAAATCGGAATTCGCCTGGCTCTGGGAGCAGGGCTCGGAGACGTGCTTCGGCTCGTGGTGGTCGAGGGCATGAAGCCGGCGCTGCTCGGCATGGCGATCGGCACCGCCGCCGCTCTGGCGCTCGGACGGGTCGTGTCGAGTCTCATCTACGGCGTGAAGGCAACCGATCCCGTCAGTTTCCTGGTCATGGCATCACTGCTCACAGCAATTGCTTTCGTCGCGTGCATTATCCCGGCCTACCGCGCCACCAAAGTCGATCCCATGGTAGCGCTGCGCTACGAGTAATCTATGGAAACTCTGCTGCAAGATGTGCGCTTTGGCTTACGGCAGCTCCGCAGGAGTCCTGGCTTCACGGCGATTGCGATCATCACGCTGGCGCTTGGCATCGGCGCAAACACCGCCATCTTCAGCGTGGTCTACGGAGTCCTGCTGCGGCCGCTCCCGTATCCGCATCCCGAGCGCATCGTGCAGCTGTGCGAGCTGTATCAGAACGAGAAGTACGAAAGAGATGTCACTTATTCCGAGCTGCAGTTTCTTCGGACACATGCAGACGCACTCGAGTCATTAGCAGCCTTCACCAACGTCGGCTTTAATCTCGCAGTTCATGACTCCGCCGAGCGCGTAAACGGTCTTCACGTTTCCGCAGATTATTTCCGTTTGCTTGGAGTTCAGCCGCTCCTTGGGCGCACGTTTTCGAGTGACGAAGACAGCGGCAATGGCCAACAAGTTGCCATTCTCAGCGAAGGCTTGTGGAAGCGCATGGGCGGCGACCGCGAGGTGGTTGGCCGGACGATTCTACTCAATGGTGCCCGTTATGCTGTCGTCGGCGTGATGCCGGCCGACTTCGAGCGACTGAACACACCGCTGACACATGGGGAGACGGACGTCTGGGTGCCAATGGCACTGGTCGGGCGGACCGTTGGCAGCGGTGAAAACCTCGCGGTAATCGGCCGGCTGAAAGACGGCATTTCACTGGATCAGGCCCGGTCGCAAGTGAGCATGCTCAGCGACGGATTTCACGGAGTTGCAGGCGGTCTGGGACCAGCGTCCCGCTTGTATCTGGAACGCTATCAGACGATGCTGTCCAGTGACCTCCGAACGTTTCTCGTGGTCCTATTTGGGACGGTGGCGTTCGTTCTGCTGATCGCGTGCGCGAATGCGGCAAATCTCCTTCTGGGCCGGGCAGTCGGACGCGGCAGGGAAATGGCGCTCCGGACCGCACTAGGAGGGTCAAAGGCACGCATATTACGCCAGCTCATTACTGAGAGCATGTTGTTCTCGCTAAGTGGCGCGCTGGCCGGGATAGGTCTCGCAAGCTGGGGAGTGAAGGCGATTCTCGCCCTTAGTCCCGCCAATCTTCCTCGTGCTACCGACATTCGGCTGGATCTCCGCGTATTGGGTTTTGCGCTTGGGCTGGCTTTGCTTACTGGATTCGTCTTCGGAATGATTCCAGCGTTTCGTGCGTGGAGCCACGATCTCAATGAAACCCTCAAGGAGGGAATGGGGCGCATGACTCCGGGGAAGAGGCCGGCGGTTCTGCGCAGCGCTCTCGCCGTCACAGAAATCGGTCTGGCGCTGGTCGTGCTGACCGGAGCTGCGCTCCTCACCGAAACCTTCTGGCGCGTTCTGCACACCGATCCAGGATTCAGATCCAGCCACGTGCTCTCATTGCAAGTCTGGCTCAACGGCTCGAAATACGATTCAACCGAGGCGGCGGCGAACTTTTACGACCAAGTTGTACAGGGAATTCAGCGGTTGCCGGGCGTGCAGTCAGCGGCGGTCGTCGCTGCGGGTTTGCCGCTCGAACGGGGCGGCAATATGCCTGTCGAGATACCCGGCAAGGAGGCGCCGAATGCATACGGCTTCCGAATGGTGACACAGGAATATTTCCGCACCATGCTCATTCCGCTAAAGGTCGGCCGGTTTTTCGATGCCGGTGACAATCAACGTGGTGCTGCAGTCACCGTCGTGAGCGAATCATTTGCGCGGCAGCTCTTTCGGAACGAAAACGTTCTTGGGCAACATCTGAGAGTCGGGCGGGACGACATCCCTCGGGAAATTGTGGGGGTTGTGGGCGACGTAAGGTCATATCTCGATCAGCCGGCAGAGCCGACCGTATTCATCCCGATTGCGCAAGCTCCCTACGGGATGATGAAGATCTTCGAGAACTGGTTCGCAACCAGCATCGTCGTGCGCACTGCCAACAACCCTTTGCTTCTCGCCCGCTCGGTGCAAGAGCAGTTGCGTACTGATCCCTCGGTCGCCAGCGGACATGTTCGAACCATGGAGCAAGTCCGTTCCGCCTCGATTGCCGCGCGTCAATTCAACATGGTTCTGATGGGGTTGTTTGCAATACTCGCGGCCATCCTCGCTGCAATCGGGATTTATGGCGTGATGGCCTACAACGTAAGACAGAGAACGCACGAAATCGGCGTGCGCATGGCGTTCGGCGCCGAGCGTCGCCACGTTCTGGGCATGATCTGCCGCGAGGGCATGCTGCTCACGGCTGTTGGCATCATGATCGGCACTGTTGGTGCGTTAGCGCTTACCCGGTTGCTCGGGAGTTATCTCTATGAAGTGAAGCCCAGAGATCCTGTTGCGTTTATAGCGACAGCCCTGGTGCTTGCAGGTGTGGCGATGCTGGCATGTGCTATCCCGGCACGGCGGGCGACGAAGGTCGATCCCATGGTGGCGCTGCGGTACGAGTGAAGTTACTTATGAACACGTTGCTCCAGGATATTCGCTATGCACTACGGCAACTCCGCAAAACCCCCGGCTTCACAGCGGTCGCTGTGCTGACACTGGCATTAGGCATTGGAGCGAATACCACCATCTTCAGCGTTGTCAATGCTGTTCTGTTGAAACCTCTGCCCTATCTGGAGCCGGACAGACTGGTCATGATCTGGGAACAGAATCCTCACCGGGGCTGGTTCGAGAACATTGTTTCAGGAGCTAACTTCCTCGATTGGAAAAAACAAAACCACGTATTCGCCGACATAGCTGCTTTCGAATCGAACTCCTTCAATCTCACCGGAGACGCCAAGCCCGAAGTGGCCGCAGGGGAGCGAGTTACCAGCAATTTATTTTCTGTTCTGGGCGTGCAGCCGTTACGCGGGCGCTTGTTCCTGCCCGAAGAAGAAGGAACCGACAAGGCTGCCGTCATCGTGAGCTACGGGCTTTGGCAGCAGCGCTATGGCGGCGACCCGGAACTCGTCGGCAAGCACATCGCAGTCAACGGTGAAGGCTATCCGGTCGTCGGCATCCTACCGGCCACTTTCACTGACGACTATTCAGCGTCCTTCGCTCCGCACTCGCAGCTTTGGATTTCAGGCATCGAGCCCTTTGCAGACGGCAGAGAGATGCATAACTATCACGCCATCGCACGCCTCAAACGCGCCGCGAGCCTGGCGCAGGCACAGGCGGAAATGGACGCTATCGCTCGCGGAATCGAGCAGCAATATCCTGAGTCGCGGGGCTGGGGCGTAGCGCTGGTGAGGTTGCATGATCAGGTAGTTGCGTATACGCGACCCGCCCTTCTCGTCCTGCTCGGAGCCGTTGGTCTCGTCCTGCTGATCGCCTGCGCGAATGTCGCGAATCTGCTGCTCACGCGGGCGACCGGACGGGAGAAAGAGATTGCGATCCGCGCCTCATTGGGCGCGACTCGGGCCCAGATTGCCCGCCAGTTCCTGGTTGAGAGCACTCTGCTCGCGATGATCGGTGCACTCGCCGGCTTGGCTCTTGCAGTCTGGGGCTCGGAAATCCTGGTTCGGCTGGCGCCTCCGGAAACCGCGCGAGTGGAAGAAGCCGGCATCAGCGCGCTCGTGCTTCTCTTTACGTTCATTGTGTCGCTGGGAACCGGAATCATCTTTGGCCTCGCTCCCGCCCTGGGAGCTTCCAAAACGGACGTGCAGCAATCACTGAAGGAGACGGGACGGAGTTCTACGGGCAATGTGAAGAGCCGCAGGCTGCGGGATGTTCTCGTCGTTTGTGAATGCGGATTGGCATTGGCTCTCCTGGTTGGAGCGGGCCTTATGATCAAGGCCCTGACGCATCTTCAAGGCGTAGATCTCGGTTTCAACCCGAATAACCTGTTGACAGCAAGCGTTCCGCTGCAAGGTCCCCAATATCGAGACCCCCGGCGCCACGTCGAGTTTTTTCGGGAGCTCTTGAGCCGAATTGAAGCGCTGCCCGGGGTGGAAGCGGCAACCTTATCCCGAGGAGTACCGATGCGCGGCTGGGCGGGCTGGAACTTCGTGACTGCCGACAATCCCCACCCTTCAGCGGGCGAAGTACCCGATGCCAACTATGTAGTCGTCGCGCCTGATTATTTCCGCACCATGCAGATTCCGATGCGCCAGGGCAGGCCATTCAGCGACGCCGATACGCCGAGTTCGCAGCCGGTGGTTCTGGTGAGCGAGTCGCTGGCGCGCAAATATTGGCCTGGGCAAGATCCGATCGGCAAACGCCTGAAAGTCAGCTCCGATGCCAACGATAAAACCGAGGCCTGGCGCTTGGTGGTTGGAGTTGTGGGAAATGTTCGCAGCGAAGGCCAATACGCGCCTTTCGTACCCGAACTCTATGTGCCCTACACACAATATCCGTGGGTTCTTTGGCCTCACGACATTTTAGTTCGCACTGCTGGAGAACCCCTGGGCATTGTCCCGGCTATTCGGCGGGAGATCGCCGCCCTCGACAAAGACGTCCCAATTTCTGAAATCAGCTCTATGAAAGAGATCGTCGCCGGTCCGGTGCGGCAGGGGCGAACACTCATGTGGTTGCTCGGCGGATTCGCTTCGCTGGCGCTGATTTTGTCCGCAATCGGAATCTACGGCGTGATCTCCTATGCAGTTTCACAGAGAACACATGAGATCGGCATACGGATAGCTCTGGGAGCAACTCGCGGCAATGTTTCGCGATTAGTCGTGAGACAAGGAATGGTGCTCACGTCAACTGGACTCGCCTCAGGTCTGATCGGCGCATTCGGATTAACCCGCTTTCTTTCGAGCCTGCCTTTCCAGGCGCGTTGGCTCTTGCTGTTTGATGTGCATCCGGCAGATCCGGCGATCTTCGCCGCTGTCTCTGTGCTTCTGGCTGTAGTGGCTCTGCTGGCCTGCTACATCCCGGCGCGCCGCGCCACGAAAGTCGATCCCATGGTGGCCCTGCGCTACGAGTGAGTCTATGGAAACTCTGCTGCAAGATGTGCGTTTTGGCTTGCGGGTGCTGCGGAAGAGCCCCGGCTTCACGACGATCGCGATCATCACGCTTGCTCTCGGCATTGGCGCGAACACGGCGCTGTTTTCGGTCATCAACGGCGTGCTTCTGAACCCGCTGCCTTTTCCTGAGCCTGACCAGCTGGTCGGCATCCACGAAAGCAAACCCAACTTCGACCGGGGATCGATCTCCTACCCCAATTTTCGTGATTGGCAAGCTGAGAACCGCACATTTTCCAAGATCGCGGTTTCGCGCCCGTACTCTTTCAGCCTGACCAGTATGGGTGATGCCGAGCAAGTCAGCGCTCAGTTCATCTCCTCGGATTTTTTCTCCACCCTCGGCGTGAGTCCGCAGATTGGCCGCGACTTCGCAGCTGGCGAAGACGAGATCGGAGCCGCTCCCATCGCGCTGATCAGCGCCGGCCTGTGGCAGCGCAAGTTTGCCGCTTCCCTCGATGTGCCGGGCAAGGGCCTCACCCTGAACGGCAGGCCTTACACAATCGTGGGCGTGATTCCCGCGAATTTTCGTCTGCTCGGTAACGTCGAACTGTTTGTGCCGTTGGGCCAGTGGGACAATCCTTTGCTGCGCAGCCGTGGTGCTGGCCTGGGGTTTCATGGCATCGGGCGGCTGAAGCCAGGAGTCACCATCGAGCAGGCGCGGGCTGACATGGAGCGCGTCAGCCGCAATCTCGCCGCTGCCTATCCCGATGCCGACAACGGCATTGGCGCCGCCCTGGTTCCACTGAAGCAGCAGATCGTTGGCGAGGTGCGCCCTCTTCTGCTGGTGCTTTTTGGAGCTGTAGGATGCGTGCTCTTGATCGGTTGCGTGAACGTCGCGAATCTCATGCTGGCACGCTCCACCGGCCGCATGCGCGAGTTCATCATCCGCGTCGCCCTGGGAGCAGAACGGGCGCGCCTGATGCGCCAGCTCCTCACTGAAAGCGTTCTACTCGCCGTCGTGGGTGCAGGGCTGGGTCTGCTTCTGGCTTCCTGGGGCACGCGTGCCGCCCTTGGAGTTCTCCCCAGCGCCCTGCCGCGCGCCGAAGAAATTGGACTCGACGCCCGCGTCCTGATCTTCACCGTCGGCGTTTCGCTGATCGCCGGCATTTTCTCCGGCCTGGCGCCGGCACTCAAGACGTCACGGTCGAACTTGCACGAAAATTTGCAGGAAGCTGGCCGCGGCACGGGCGCCGGCGTACGCCATCGCGGTCTGAGTGCCTTCGTGGTGCTGGAAACCGCGATGGCTCTGATCCTGCTGGCCGGAGCCGGCCTGATGATTCGCGCCCTCGCGCAGCTCTGGCGAGTGAATCCGGGATTCGATCCCAATAACGTCCTTACCTTCGGAATCTCGCTCCCGCCCACCATGAACGGCGCGAGCGCCGCTGCGATCCGCGCTGCATTTCGCGCCGTCGATGAGAAGTTCAAGGCAGTTCCCGGCGTCGAAACTGTCTCGATGTCATGGGGCGCTTCTCCGCTGGCCTACGACGACGAATGGCTCTTCTGGCTCGAAGGCCAGCCCAGGCCCGCAAATCAGAACGACATGGGGTGGACGCTCGATTACGTCGTTGAACCCGACTACTTCAAAGCCATGCGCATTCCTCTCAACCGCGGCCGCCTCTTCACTCCTGACGACAATGAGCACTCGCCGTTAGTCGTCGTGATCGATGAAGTATTCGCCCACAAGTTCTTTCCCAACCAGGATCCCGTCGGCCGGCGCATCTACCTGGATAACGCCGACGGAAAACTGGCGCAGATCATCGGCGTAGTCCCGCACGTGAAACAGTGGGGTCTCGATTCCGACGATACTCAGTCGCTCCGCGCCCAGCTGTATTTCCCGTTCATGCAGTTGCCGGATCGAGCAATGGCAACATCAGCAAGCGGCCTGGGCGTCGTGCTGCGGTCCACCGGCAACGTATCTGGCCTGCTTAATTCGATCCAGCGAGCCAACCGCGAGATGAGCAGCCATCAGGTCATCTACAGCGTTCAGACCATGAACGAAGTAGTTTCGATCACGCTGGCCGGTCGCCGTTTCGCCATGATCCTGTTGGCGGTCTTCGCTGCCCTTGCTCTGGTCCTCGCCGGTGTCGGCATCTACGGCGTGATTGCCTACGTAGTCGGCCAGCGCACGCAAGAGATCGGAATCCGCATGGCCCTGGGCGCGCAACGCGGAGACGTGCTGCGGCTAATCCTCGCGCGTGGCGGAAAACTCACCCTGATCGGAGTCGGCGTAGGCCTCGGCGCGGCGGTTTGGCTCACGAGGCTGATGAACAGCCTTCTTTATGGAATCCGCTCTACCGATCCGCTGACGTTCGTGGCCGTGGCCATCGTGCTGACAGCAGTTGGCCTGGGCGCATGCTACATCCCCGCGCGCCGTGCGGCCAACGTCGATCCCATGGTGGCCTTGCGGTACGAGTGAGGACAAAAATGACCGGACTAGGCCAGGATCTTCACTACGCGCTTCGGCAACTGCGGAGATCGCCAGGCATCACTTTGGCGGCTACGCTGATTCTCGGCCTCGGAATTGGTGTCAACACCGCCATCGTTGCAGTTTCTTATCAGGTGTTGTTGCGCTCTTTACCGGTGCGAAGAGCCAATGAACTGGTATTGCTCAAAGAATATTCACGGTTTGAGACTGGCAGAGTCGATATGTGGGATGGCGACGAACAAATGTATTTCGCCTATCCCGCATATCAAGCGCTCCGCGATGGCAACACGCTACTTGAGGGACTCGCAGCGTCGACCGTTGCTCCGGCCACCATTGTTTCAGCCAAAGATGCTGACAAGGTGATGATGCAATGGGTAACCGGCAACTACTTCAACCTGCTTGGCGTGCAACCGGTTCTCGGACGCTTACTGAACCCGTCCGATGACGTGCAGCACGCAGGTACAGCTGTTGCTGTCCTAAGCGAAAGCTATTGGCATGCCCATTTCGGTGGGGACAGTTCGATTCTCAACCAGCAACTCCAGATCAACGGTTCACCGTTCACGATAGTTGGCGTAGTGCGCCATGACGGGCTGATGGATTCAGCGCCACCTGCGATATTCCTTCCTATTTCCGTCGGGCAGGCTGTCGTCCCCGGCCGGCAAGACGTTACTACCGATCCCCTGCACCGGATATTGAACATTATCGGTCGCCTGCCGGCCGCTGTGTCTCGACAAGAGGCTGAGGCCCAGCTCAATACGATCTGGTGGAACTGGCGGCGCGATGTGCTGAAAGCAAGAAAAGAAAACATCAGCGACGAAAAGGGCTGGCTGCAGACACATCTCTCGTTCGCCGATGGAGCGCGTGGTCTTACGGTGCTTGAAGGCACGCTTGGCGAGCCACTGAAGATTCTGGAGGCGATGGCGTTCGTCGTTCTGCTGATCGCCTGCGGGAACATGGCGAATCTGCTGCTGGCAAAAGCCATTGGCAAACGCAGCGAGCTTGCCTTGCACGCAGCCTTAGGCGGTAGTCGCCGGCGAATTTTCCAAAAGGTAATCTGCGAGGGTCTGCTGCTTGGACTAATGGGAGCAGGTTTGGGTCTGTTGCTGGGACCGATGACTCTGAAGCTGCTGCTCGGCATGCTGCCATCCGCAAATGCGCTCCGCGACATGCTCTCGGTCCATCTGGAATGGAGTGCGCTGATCTTCTGTGCGTGTGCTGGAGTGACAACCGCCATCGTCTTCAGTTCAGTGCCCGCGGTTCTGAGTACTCGAATCGACCTTCTTGGCACGTTGCCCCGGCAACGCGATTCTGCATTTGGCGGCGGAGCGAGATTACGAAACCTGCTGGTCGCCGCCGAAATTGCCCTCAGCTTATTCCTGCTCACCGGCGCCACGGTTCTCAGCTGGAGGCTTCATGAGCTTCGCAATACCGACCCCAGGTATGACGCCAGCCGCCACATGCTCACGTTTCGTGTGGACGCGTCGATCCTGGGCAAGTCCGATGCCCAGGTCAGAAATGAGTACGGCAGTATTCTGGACCGACTCCGCCAGCAGCCAAGCGTTCGCAGCGTTGCGTATGCGTCCGAAGGTTTGATCGAAGGCAGTGAAACCGGCGACACCATCACTCTAGGGGGGTATCCCTATTCAGAGGATCAGCATCCAGATCAGAACTGGATCAGTCAAGGGTTCTTCTCGACAATGAGCATCCCGCTGATTGCAGGGCGGGAATTTTCAGATCAGGACACCGCCACATCGCAGAAAGTCGCAATTGTGGACCACGCCTTCGTGAAGTCTTACTTCGGCGGCGATGTGCAGAAGGCTCTTCAGGGACGCTTTGCCTTCGGCGGGGGCACCAACGTCAAGCCCGACAGGCAGATCGTCGGAGTGGTTCAGACGATTCACGCGACCAGTCTCGCGGCTCTCCCAAAAGTTCCTTTCATTTACCTGCCGTACGACCAGACCTACAGTTCAACAGGGGCTGAGAGACGGGTTCATCCGGCAAGCTTCTACATCAGCGTCCGGAGCGATGCCGCCCCGTTGGCAGCTACGATCCCAGCGCTGATTCATAGCATCGACCGCAATCTTCCAGTAACCCGCCTGAAAACGATGGAGCAACACCTGAATGAGGTCACCTATGAAACGCGGATGGCGAGCGCGCTCTCGGTTGTGATGGGGGGTCTCGCGCTCGTACTTGCCGCGATTGGGCTGTATGGCGTTCTGGCGTTTGTGGTGACTCAGCGCACACGCGAAATCGGAATCCGCATGGCATTGGGCGCGGATCGTGAGCACATTGCAGGACTGGTTGGGAAGCAAGTCGTGTGGATCCTCGCGGCAGGACTAACTGCAGGTGCATTCCTGGCATGGGCCGGCGTTCATCTGCTCGCCAACCGAGACGCCAATCTAGCGCACACCCCACTCTGGCTGTTCGGAAGCGCGGGAGCCTTATTGCTGCTCGTAATGTTGTTGGCTGCTGCCCTGCCCGCCCGCCGTGCTGCTAACGTGGATCCCATGGTGGCGCTGCGATATGAGTGAGGAATCATGAACGCATTACTTCTAGATATTCATTACGCGCTGCGCCAGTTGCGCAAGAGCCCAGGATTCACTGGCATTGCAGTGCTGACATTGGCCCTCGGCATCGGCGCGACCACGGCCATGTTCAGCCTGGTAGATGGCGCTCTGTTCCGCGCCTTGCATTATCCCCATCCGGAAGAACTGGTTTCTGTCGGGGTGCTCGCTCCCATCATCGATGGCGAATTTCTCTTTGCCGGAAACTATCTGGCGTGGCGTCGCCAACAGACTCCGTTCTCCGGCTTTACTTCTTCCAGCGGAGTGAATGACTGTGATCTTACTGACGACCGCCCCGTCCGCCTGACCTGCGCCGCAGTCGAGTCGACATTTCTGCCTACTTTCGGTGTCCAGCCGATGCTGGGACGGAATTTTGCTTCAGAAGAGGACCGTCCGGATGCTCCAAAAGTAGCTCTGCTTTCTTACGGCCTTTGGCAAAGCCGCTTCGCTGCAGATCGAGGCGTGGTTGGCCGAACAGTGTCACTCGACGGCAACGCGACCCGCATTGTCGGCGTGCTGCCCCCGGATTTCGAATTCCCCACGCTGGCTCACGTGGGCCTCGTCGTGCCTCAGGCGCTCGATGAATCTATTGTGCAGCGGAACCAGCTAGGCCCGGTGGTTCGAGTCTATGGACGAATCAAGCCCGGGTTGAATATCGAGACCGCGGCGGCGCAGCTCCAACCGCTGTTTCGCAGCTTCGTAGAATCCGCGCCGCCACCTTTCCGCAAGGTGCTGCGCCTGCAGGTACGTTCCATCCGCGACCTGCAAATCCACGATTCGCGCCTTGCGGCGTGGTTGCTGCTGATTTCGGCTCTGGCGCTTCTGCTGGTCGCCTGCGCTAATACTGCCAATCTCGCATTTGCCCACAGCACGGGGCGGCGTCACGAATTGGCGGTACGCTCTGCCCTCGGCGCCGGACGTCTTCGGCTGTTTCAGCAGAGGCTGACTGAAAGCTCAGTGCTGGCTTTGCTTGGTTGCGCCGCTGGCTGCGGACTGGCCTACATGCTCGTCAGTGGTCTCGTCTCACTCGCCCCGGGCGTCATCCCGCGATTGCTCGAAGCGCGTGTCGATGAAAGGGCGCTGCTGGTCGCGGTCTTGCTTTCCATCATTGCGGGTCTGGCGTCCGGGACAATACCAGCCCTCGAGAAGCCGTCGATGCAAATGCTCGTCGCCACAACAGCGGCTGAGACGCGGCGCGCCCGGCTTCGCCAGGTCCTCATCCTTGTCCAAGTCTGGATGACGGTCATCCTGCTCTCCGGCGCGTTTCTGTTCTTGCGCAGCCTGCGCAACCTCCAAACCCAGCCCCTGGGGATGAACACGCAACACGTAGTTAGTGCGCATTTGACCCTGGGCCAACAAAAGTATCCTCAAGCGGTGCAAAGACTGGCGTTCTTCGAGGAATTGGAACGCAGGCTGAACCAACTGCCCGGTATTGCGGCGGTCGCTTTAAGCGACTCACTTCCACCGGGCGAACCCGCGCGCAATATGCCATTAATCGCTTTGCAGGCGGAAGGCCAGGCGCCCCTCACGCCGGAGCAGGGCATGGGCGGCATGGTGGGATGGAGATCCGTTACCCCGGATTACTTTTCAGTACTCGGAATTCCACTTGTCCGCGGACGTGCATTCACGGAAGAAGATCGTAGAGCGGAACCGAAAGCCACCATCCTTAATCAGGCGCTCGCACAGCGGCTCTTCCCAGGAGAAAACCCCTTAGGAAAGACCATCCGCATTGGAGGCTCGGACGAACCAAGATTGGACCCTGTGACGTTCACCGTAGTCGGAGTGACGAGCGACACCCAAAACCAGGGCCTCGGCGGCAAGCCCGGTCCCGAATACTACGTGGTGCGCCGTCACACCCCGGACGACGTTATCTTCCGCTATGGCCCGGATTCTCAGCGCATCAGCATTGCAGTGCGGAGCATGCTCGATCCGCAAACTGTAGCGCAGGAGACTCGAGATGCTGTCGCCCAGCTTGATCCGACGCTCCCGATTCAATCAGCAACACTCACCCAGACTGTCTCCACACTGGCGGCCCGGCCCCGTTTCAGCGCGGCCCTCTTAACGTTGTTCGCCATTGTCGGGCTGCTTCTCGCCGCCGCCGGCATTTACGGCGTGGTTTCCCTGCTGGTCGCTCAGCGCACGCAGGAGATCGCCATCCGCATGGCCCTCGGCGCGGCGCCCGGCAGTGTGATGCGCATGATGGTCGTCCAGGTGGCCGCATATATTGCTCTCGGCGCGCTCTGCGGAATCTTCAGCTCTCTTCTTGCGGCCCGTTGGGTAAGAGCACTGCTATTCGGAATCAGGCCCAACGATCCGCTGACATTGGCGGGAGCAGCCGTTGCGCTTTTGGCAGTCGCCCTGTTGGCGGCCTGGGTCCCGGCGCGCCGTGCCGCCAACGTCGATCCCATGGTCGCCTTGCGCTACGAGTGAAAACGACATGAAGAGCACACTCCAAGACATTCGCTACGGATTACGCGTCCTCTCAAAATCGCCAGGCTTCACTGCCGTCGCCGTGCTCACCCTGGCTCTCGGCATCGGCGCGAACAGCGCTATTTTCAGCCTGGTGGACGGAATTCTGCTCGCCCCGCTTCCATATGCGAAACCTGAACAACTGGTCAACGTGACGGGGTCTTATCCGAAAGGCGCATTCGTCGCCTTGCGTCAGCAAGTTCGCACCATGGACGTTGCCGCCTACGCCGAGGGCCACGAATTCAATCTCACCGGCAACGGAGAGCCGGTTCGTCTTGCGGCAACACTCGTTTCCGCAGAATTGTTTTCGGTATTGGGCGTGCGACCGGAATTCGGCAGAACCTTTTATCCCGGCGAGGACTCCGCCGGCCAGGACAACTATGTGATCCTGAGCCATGCTCTTTGGGAGCAGCGGTTCGGACGCGACGCAACCATCATCGGCCGCTCCATAAATCTGGATGGTGTAAACCACCAGGTAGTTGGCGTGATGCCTGCGGAGTTCCGCTTCCCGTCGACGAAAACCCAAATCTGGGTGCCTCTCCACAACGATCCGCGCTTGCACGCCTACTGGGGCGGCGACTACATGCCCGTGATCGGCCGCCTTCGTCCGGGAGCAACGATTCAACAGGCGCACGCTGAAATCCGAATGTTCCAGTCGCACGTGCGCGAGCTATTCCCCTGGCCGATGCCTTCGGACTGGAACGCCGATGTTAGCGTCGTTCCACTGCAGAACGGCCTGGTCGCCGATGTGCGCACGCGTCTGCTTCTGCTTTTGGGAGCAGTGGCGCTCGTTCTCCTGATCGCTTGCGCCAACGTTGCCAATCTCATGCTTTCGCGCTCCGTCACACGTGAAAAAGAGATTGGTATTCGCACAGCTCTGGGGGCGGGACGACAGCGCATTATTCGTCAACTCTTGACTGAGAGTGTAATGCTCGCTGCGTTCGGTGGCCTGCTCGGTTTGCTCTTCGCCAGTGGAGGACTTTCTCTGCTGAAAGCGACGCTGCCCGCGGACACACCGCGTTTGGCAGACGTGCAGATGGATTGGCGTGTGCTCGCTTTTTCGGCGGGGCTCACTTTTCTCACCGGAATCATCTTCGGCCTCGCTCCTGCGTTGCAGTCTTCGCGCACGAGCCTGACAGAGTCGCTCAAATCTGGCGGACGAGGTACCGCAATGTCCGTCTCGCAGCGCCTGCGCGGCGCCTTAGCCATCGGCGAAGTCGCATTCGCCATGCTTCTGGTGGTCGCCGCCGGGCTTCTCATCCGCAGCTTCTGGGCGTTGTCCCACGTCAATCCCGGCTTTCAGTCAGAGCGCGTGGTCACGGCGCGCATCACCCCGAATCAATCCTTCTGCAATGATCCGGGCAGATGCCTCGGGTTCTATCGCGTATTGCTGGACAAACTACAAAGCTCTCCCGGCGTGAAAAGCGCAGCGCTGGTGAACGATCTCCCACTCGAAGGAGGCATTACCAAGCGGGCCGTCCATATGGAGGATTACACCCCTCCTACCGCGGGCCTCTTGCCTCTGCTTTGGCTTCAAATAGTTACTCCTGACTACTTCCGCGTGATGAACGTCCCCGTTGTTGCAGGCAGGCCGTTCACGCCCGCCGACGAATCGGGCACTCCGCCAGTTGCGATTCTCACGGCTTCGACCGCGCAGAAATACTGGCCTGGCAAAAATTCGATCGGAAGACACATCCGCTTTGCGCGCGAAGACGAATGGCGCACGGTGGTCGGAATCATTGCCGATGTTCGCGCCTACGATCTGCAACGAAATGTTCCCGACTGGATGAATGGCGCCGTCTACGTTCCCTACAGTCCCAAGGCAACGATGGAAGACGAACGCATTCCAGCAGAGATGACCCTGGTATTGCAAACCGCCGCCGATGACACACAAATCGGGACCACACTACGAGGCCTGGTAAACGCCCTCAACCCCGAAGTGCCCGTCACCAATGTGAAGACGATGAGAACCGTGATCTCAGACGCCGTGGCCACGCCTGCCTCGACTGCATCTCTGTTTGTCACCTTCGCCGTGCTAGCGCTGGTCCTGGGTTTGATCGGCATTTACGGCGTGCTCGCGTTTCTGGTCTCCCGACGCACGCGCGAAATCGGCATCCGAATCGCGATGGGCGCACAACGACGCGATGTGCTCTGGCTGGTGCTGAAAGAAGGTGCGAAGTTCGCCGCCATCGGCATCCCCCTTGGACTGACCGGTGCACTAATCGTGACGCGCTGGATGTCCAGCGAACTCTACGGCGTAAGCGCGCTAGACCCGCTCACCTTCGGTAGTGTCGCTTTGGTGATGGCGATCGTCACGATGCTCGCCTGCTACATCCCCGCGCGACGAGCGATGGCAGTCGATCCGCTGGTGGCTTTACGGTACGAGTGAGATTCATGAATGGCTTAATTCAGAACCTGCGGCATGCACTTCGCCTGTTACGGAAGAACATCGGCTTCGCGGCTGTGGCGCTGATTACGCTGGCCTTGGGAATTGGCGCGAGTACGGCGATTTTCAGCGTGGTTTATGGCGTGCTGTTGCGGCCCCTTCCTTACGAGAACCCTGATCAGATCGTCCGTCTGTGGGAAGCGAACTCGAATTGGCAGCGGATGAACTTTGCTGATCCGAACTTCGAGGACATCCGCGCCCAGAGTCATTCGTTTCAGGCATTGGCAGAGTTCTCTGCCGGGACCGAGTCAGTTCTCGCCGGGGCAACTGCGACGCGCGTTCCAATCGCCTTCGCCTCGAAGGATTTCTTTTCCGGTCTGCGTGTACAGCCGGTCTTGGGCAGAGGTTTCGCGCCCCAGGAGCATCAGTTCGGCGGCGCTCCCACGGCCCTGGTTGGTTACGGATACTGGAAACAGTTTCTCGGCGGGAAGAGCGATCTTTCTCAAATCCGGTTGACCATTCTCAAACATTCCGTTTCCGTCATTGGTGTGCTGCCGCCCGGCTTCGATTTTCCAGATCACGCTCAAGTTTGGCTTCCGCGGGAACTGTGGGAAAGGTATCCCTCCCGTACCGCTCACAATTGGCAGGTAATCGGGCGCTTGAGGAATGAAGTAACTCCAACCCAGGCCCACGCCGAGCTTGCTTCCATCGCTCACCAACTGAAGCAGCAATACAGCCCAAATATAGATATGACCGATGTTGCTCTTCTTCGATTGCAGGATGAACTCGCGAGCCCCGTACGTCCGGCGTTGATTGTGCTCTTT
>QIAA01000103.1 GCA_003224905.1 Acidobacteriota bacterium | reverse complement strand
TGAGGGCCGCTTGATCTTTGCCAAGGAGGCCGAAAACGCCATGGTGCCAATGCTCCTGGAACGTTACGGCGCTGCCGCCGGAGTGCCTCCGATGGCCCGTGCTGCGCGAACAGTGGCTTCGCGGCGCGAGTTAGGCGCGACTGGAACATTAGACAAATAAGTTCTCCTCCAAGTGAAAATAGGCTGGCAAGGCGCCCGGTCTTCCGGGCGCCTTTTTTATTTCTAATCAAAGCGCTCCCGACAGGAAAGCCGATTCGTTGCCCTCGGGACTATCGCGCCGGAGGTGAAGCCAATCTTCAATTTCATCTAAACTGTAGAACCCGTTATAAGTTTCGGTTCCGACGGCTACCTGTGGAGGACCTAATGAACGCACAGCCACTCCTTGTCCGCTGCTTCGCGGTGCTCATTCTTTGTCTATTCCCACTGCAGGCGCTTCAGGCTCGCGTCCAGCCGACGCATGGTTTCGATATGTTCTCGGCCCAGGAGGAAGCCCAGGCCGGGCGGCAGGCCGAAACTGAGGTAAGCCGTCAATTGCCCATTCTCACGGATTCTGATCCTGTGTCGAAATACATCCAGCGTCTTGGCTACGAACTCGCCTCCCATGCGCCGGGCGAGAAATGGCCCTATAGCTTTCACGTGGTAAATCAAAAAGATATCAATGCCTTCGCTCTCCCGGGAGGACCGGTCTATGTGAATGTGGGTTCTATCCAGGCCGCAGACAACGAAGCCGAGCTGGCCGGCGTGATGGCGCACGAAATTTCTCACATCGTCCAACGACATGGCACTCGCCAGGCCAGCAAGCAGATGATGGCGCAACTCCCCCTGGGTGTTCTGGGCAGTCTCTTGGGAGGCGGCGCACTCGGTCAGCTCACCACCATGGTCGGTGCTCTCGGTGTGCAGACCGTGTTTCTGCACTACAGCCGGCAAGCAGAATCGGAAGCTGATCTTCTTGGCACTGACATCATGTATGACACGGGATTCGATCCGCACGCCCTCGCACAGTTCTTCACGAAACTGGAGAAGGAAGGCGGTTCGCGAGGCCCACAGTTTCTGAGCGACCATCCTGATCCCGGTAATCGCGCCGAGGCGGTCTCGCGGGAACTCTCGACATTGCCGCCCAAAACCAGCTATCGCACCGACAGTGAGGAATTTCGAGAGGTGAAACAACGTGTGGCAGGAATGAGGCCGCTCAGTGGCCAACAAATCGCGCAACAGCCAGGAGAAGGTCCAGAATACGGGTCCCTCTCAGGCATTCGTCCGAGCGGCAATATGCGGGAGTTCAACCACAATGATTTTCAGATCTCCTACCCGGAGAATTGGCAGGTGTTCGGTGACCGTGATTCGGCAATCACAATTGCGCCGCAGAGCGGAGTATCACAGAATGCAGTTGCCTACGGGGTGATGATCGGCAGCTTTCAGCCGGAGGAGCAGAAGGACAGTCTCGACGAGGCCACGCACGATCTGCTGGCCACATTGCGGCAGTCTAATCCTGATCTGCGGGTAATTGGTCACGATGAGAACATACGGGTCAATGGCCTGCCGGGAAAATCAGTGGACATGATCGGCAAGTCACCGCTTCAGCAGAATGGGCGTGCGTTACAGGAACGCGATTGGGTCGTCACTGCCAGACAGCACGAGGGATCGTTGCTGTATCTGGTGTTTATTGCGCCGGACCGGGATTTCGGTTCGCTGCGTCCGACGTTTGAAGATATGCTGCGCTCGCTGAGGCTTCGGGATTGAGTCGGCAGAACGTTCGTGAAGCTGGAGCTATCCGCCCTGCTTCAGCTCCAGCAGGACCTGCCGTGCAATTTCCTTGAGGGTTTCAAATACTCCGTTTCCCTGGAAGGCGACGGCTTCGAGTACTGGCTCATTCTTGCGGCGAAGCTCTTTCGAGAGATTGTCCACAGGCAAGACATTAGGAAGGTCGCGTTTGTTCAGCTGCAGGACGTAAGGAATCTTTTTGAAGTCGTACCCGTGTTCCTTGAGGTTGTCCATCAGGTTGTCCAGAGCTTCCACGTTGGCGTCCATGCGCTCCTGCTGGGAATCGGCGACAAACACAATGCCGTCCACGCCGCGCAGAATCAGCTTGCGGCTCGCGTCATAGAAGACCTGTCCTGGGACGGTGTAAAGGTGGATACGGGTCTTGAATCCGCGCACCGAACCAAGATCCAGAGGCAGGAAGTCAAAGAACAGTGTGCGCTCCGTCTCGGTGGCAAGAGAGATCATCTTGCCTTTCTGCTGTTCGGCTGTCTTCTGATAGATCTGCTGCAGGTTCGTCGTTTTGCCGCCTAGACCGGCGCCATAGTAAACGATCTTGCAGTTGATCTCGCGGGCTGCAAAATTGATGAAACTCAAGACTTCCCCAGAGCTCCACGGCGGACGCCCAAGTGGGTGCCACCGCATTTCAGAGTTTTGATTGAACCTGCAGGTTTTATATCACAGGTCGGAATTACCGGCAGGTTACTCAAGTTACCGGAGAAGAGTCCGGAATGAAGCCCAAGAGCAGACCCGCTATCTCGCAAGCCCTACGGGGTAATAACCTTCTTTGGCGGTAACCGCCAGATCAGGGCGAGCTACCTTGACCTCAATCTCGCGATGCGCACTGCTGGGGGTGGCACGTGTCATATAACCCAAAGTGTATTGATTGCGAGCATCCCCCAGAGCTCGGGCATAGGTGCTCTCAATCGCCTCCCGGGAGAAACCCGTGAAGACCTCCCCCCCAGTTGCGCTCGCGTATTTGGGAAGAATGTCGCTATAGCCAAGCTTCGGCAGGTGCAACCTTTGCAGCTTGCCGTAAACCGGAATCGCTGCCGAATCTACTGCCCCGGCATACACCATGACTCCATGTGATAGCAGCAGCTTGAGCGTGTCGCTGTAGCTCGCATTGCTGCGGTACTCGCGGCCATCGCTGATGATAAAGATGACCTTGCGGCGCGTGCGATCGCGTTTGCTCAGGTCGAGCGTTGCCTGCACGAGCGCATCATTCAAGACATGCGATTCCTTCGCGGGGGTAATGACAATCGGCGTGCTCGGGTCGATCGGGACGCCGTTTACAGTTGCTCCTTGCGGACCCATAGGCCCGCTGGTCACAGGAGGGCCATTGTTTCGGCCACGCACGGTTTTCATTTCGTTCAGCGCAGCCTCAAGTCTCCTGCCTACCGCTGCGAAGTCTGTAAGCTTGGAGACGCTGCTGCTATACGTGTAGACGGAAACCTCGTCGAATTGGCTGAATGCGCCTTCCAATGCCGGCAGAGTCTGGATTACCTTCTGGACGGCTGTATCCGGCATCCCCAAATCGAAGATCACGGCTGCAGATAAGGCGAATGGGTCCGTGGTGAAAAAGTTCAGAGTCTGTTTCTTGCCGTCCTCATAAACTGCGAAGTCTCTCGGCAGCAAACCGCTGACGAGCCGGCCGGATGTATCCTTGACCATTACAGGTACCAGGACCTGGTTCACATTTCTTGTCAACGTGTAGAGTTGCTCGTTCGCAGTGCTGGCACCTGGGCTGGCGTTGGTGGTGGGTGTATTGGCCGTGTTGGCTGGCGCGGGAGGGGCAGAGTCCGAACGAGGCTGCGGCTGGGATTCTGGAACGGGCGCGCTCTCAGGGGGAGGGTTTGACGGCATGGTGCCAGGTCTCGGATTCGGCTCCGCCTTGGGAAAGTTTTGTGGAGGCTGTGCAGCGGACGGGGCATCAGGAATGTCTTGCTGTTGTTGCTGTTTCGCGGCAGAAACACTCGCCAGAAAGATAGCGCCTGCAATCATGCCCTTCCGAAGCTGCTGAACTGCTCGAAACACGGGATTTGGCCTCCAATTTCCGGATAGCTCCTAATCAGATCGGATGCGATGCCGTGCGCTTTCGTGCATCTAATCTCGTAGACTAGACTAACAAAAACTCGACATGAATATGGGTATGCCTAAATCCTGCATCGTTAAAGCAGTTGCGGTTACAGTGCTCTTGCTGTTGCCCGTTCTGGCGGCGCAGGAGTTGCCGCGGCTGGCCACCCCCGACCAGCAGGATCAGGCGAATGACCAGGATCAGGACAAATCCGTCAGCACGCTTAAAGTAAATGTCAACGTCGTACAGTTATTTTTCAATGTCAAAGATAAGAAAGGTGCCCCGATCCCGAACCTGGGCAAAGATGATTTCCAGGTCTTCGAAGATGGCAAGCCTCAGACCATCAAGTATTTCACTGCCGAGACCAACCTGCCTCTCACCCTCGGTATTTTGATAGATTCCAGCCCCAGCCAGGAACGCGTTCTGGAGATGGAGAAGGAAGTTGGTGGCGCATTTCTCAGCAGCATTCTCAGTGAGAAGGACCTGGCATTTGTGATCAGCTTTGATGTCGACGTAGATCTGCTGCAGGATTTTACTGCTTCAGCGCGGCGGCTCAAGGATGCCATGAACTCCGCTCACGTGAACGGCGGCAGCAGTGGAGGAGGCGGGATTCCCGGTCTGGGTGGAGGCCCGGTACCTACTCTCAGCACTCCGTGCTGCACCAAGCTGTACGACGCGGTTTATCTCGCTTCTCACGACGAACTCGCCCAGCAAGTCGGACGGAAAGCAATGATTCTTCTCACCGACGGTGAAGACGAAGGAAGCAAGCTGAAGATTCAGGACGCCATTGAAGCGGCCCAGAAGGCAGACACCATGTGCTACGTCCTGCTGATCGCGGATCGCGGCATGTGGAACGGCTTCGGCGGCGGCGCCATGAAAAAGCTGAGCCAGGAGACAGGAGGCCGAGTCATCGAGGTCGGCAATAAGATGGACAAGCTGAAAGACGCATTCGATCAGATCTCGCGCGAACTCCGCACTCAGTACAACGTCGGTTACACCCCTACCAACACAGCTCTGGATGGCACGTTTCGTAAAGTCGAGATTCGTTCAAAGAGTGGCTATAAGATTCAGGCGCGCACGGGCTACTACGCCATTCCCAAGAAGGATTAGTTCCGCAACTCAGGGCTGCAATTTCAGCTGCATCTCAGTCGTGGGCTCGAAACCCAGCGATTCATAAAAGCCGGCGTCCGTCTTTGCTGGCGTGCAGATAAACAGCGGCAAATCCCTCTGCTCTGCACCACTCGATCATGGTTTCGATTAAGCGACGCCCAATGCCGCACCGCCGGTATTGTGGATAAACATATACGTTCAGAATCGTCGCGCGTCGGCACTGGAGATCATACGGATGACTCAGCCACGGACTGAAGATGACTCCTCCACCGCCAACGATTCGCGTCTCGCTGAGAGCCAGCCAGCCACGAAACGACACGGTTCACACACCGAAACCATTTTGCCCAGTGCCGCTTCATCCTCATAACCCATGTCCTGGTACATTCCCCGTCGCTGACGAAGAATCTCGGGGATGTCATCTGACGTAGCTATGAAGTTTATGCCCGCAGAAAGATGACCGTCGCGTCATCCCGCAACCCCGCACCGTTTACAAAACTGCGTACGTCCGCAAGGATGCTGTCAGCTGTAACCTCCGCCTCCAGGACATGATCGCGCAAACGCTCGGGACCGTATTCGTTTTCATCCGGTCCGGCCGCTTCGGTAATTCCATCGCTGTACATCACCACTCGCGCACCCTGAGGCAGCGTAACTGTGCACTCGGAAAAATCTCCTGAGATAAGTCCGAGAGGCGTGCCACGCTCGCTGTCGAGAAAACGTGCGTTTTGGCCGTCCACCATCAATGGGCGCAAATGTCCGGCGTTAGCGAACGTAAGACTGCGCGTTACGGGATTAAGCACTGCATACACCAGAGTTACGAACCGGCCGGATGGAATATCATTCACCAGCAGATCGTTGAGCTTGCGAAGCACTTCAGCGGGGCTGCAGTTCGCTTGAGCAAGCGAGCGCAGGGTAGCTCGCGTTGCTGACATGAGCAGCGCCGCAGCCATGCCTTTTCCGGAAACATCCGCAAGAACTAAACCCCACCGCCCATCTTCAAATGGAATGAAATCGTACCAGTCGCCACCTACGTCTCCGGCGGGAACTGACAACCCGGAAATGGCAAAGCCCGGAATATAGGGCGAACTCTTTGGCAGAAGTGCTTGCTGGATCGACCGAGCTTCACGGGCCTCACGCGCCATGCGCTCGCGCTCTTGTCTTTCGTACTGAAAGCGGCGCGCATTGTTTATTGCCACCGCGATGTGATTGCACATTGCCTGCAGCAACCGGAGTTGATCGTCGGGAAAGGCGTCCAGTTCGTGATGTGACGCTGTAAAGACGCCGACCAATTTTCCGTTAGCCAGCAGTGGAATTGCCACTTCCGAACGAGTTTCTGCCTCGCAAGCGATGTAATAAGGGTCCAGTCTGACATCGGGTGCGTAACGCATCTTGCCAGTGGCCGCTACGAATCCCACCATGCCGTCCTTGCCAACCTTCAGGCGCGACCCCTTGGAGTGCTGCGTGCAACCGTGGACGGCGGCCATCTCCAACTCGCCATGCTCCGCATCGTGCAAATAAATGTTGGCCTCCAGGCATCCAAACGCGCACGCCATGTTATTGACGATCTGATCGATCAGCTGGTCGAGATCAAGGATGGAACTGATCTTCTGCGACCATTTCTGCACTTTGAGGAGGTGTTCTACTTGGTCGGAATATACGGGGCGGGCATCGCCAATTGCTGGGAAAGTGGTTCCGGAACTGGCGGCCATAAACGGCTCCTTGCCGAAATCAAAGGAAGGTTTCAACTATATGGATGCCCCGCCCTACTGAGCGGATTCTGTTTTCTTGTTCTGACGTTCCTGTTTTGCAACCAGCTTTTGTGCGCCTTTGGCACGGCGCTGCCGTATTTCTTCCAGCCGCTCGCGAATTCGTTTCTCGATGCCCTCATTAGTCGGTTCGTAATAGACTCGGGTGCGCAGGTTCTCGGGAAGACACTCCATGTCAGCTACTTTGTCTTCAAGATCGTGCGCGTACTGGTACCCCTCACCGTAGCCTAAGCCCTTCATAAGGCCTGTGGGCGCATTGCGCAGGTGCAGTGGCACAGGTTCTGCTGCCGTGCGCTCCACATCGTGCTGAACTTCGCTATAGGCGGTGTACAAGGCGTTCGATTTCGGAGCAACTGCCAGATACACAACGGCCTGCGCGAGAGCCAGATTGCCTTCCGGCATGCCGATGAAATCGACGGCATCACGCGCCGCCATACAAAGTGAAAGAGCTGTAGGATCTGCTAGTCCGATGTCTTCAACTGCCATTCGTACAACCCGCCGCGCGATATACAGCGGATCTTCGCCGGCTTCCAGCATCCTGCCCAGCCAGTAGAGAGCGGCGTCAGGATCGCTGTTGCGCACCGACTTGTGGAGAGCGGAAATGAGGTTGTAGTGTTCCTCACCCGCTTTATCGTAGAGCAGGACCCGTTTCTGTAAAGCATCGCGAATGATGTCGTCGGTGAGCTCAGCCCCGGTGTCCGTCTTCTCGCGTCCGAGCGCAAGCGATGCGGCAACCTCGAGCACGTTGTAGGCACTACGCGCGTCTCCGCTGGAGTAAGCTGCGATTTTCTTGAGTACATCATCGGCGGCGCGCAGCTTCATTGCTCCCAGTCCGCGCTCTTCATCGTTCAGGGCGCGCTCAAGCAGCAGAACGATTTGCTCTTCGGTTAAAGGCTTGAGCACATACACACGGGAGCGCGAGAGCAGCGCAGAAATAATCTCGAATGAGGGATTCTCAGTCGTGGCGCCTATCAGCCGGATATTGCCTTTCTCCACATGAGGAAGAAATGCATCCTGCTGGGCCTTGTTGAAACGGTGAATTTCGTCGATGAACACAATCGTCCGCGTGCCGTATTGTCTTGCCCGCTCCGCGTCTGCCATGACTGCTTTGATTTCCTTGATCCCGGCCAGAACCGCCGAGAACTCAATGAACTCCGCTTTCGTCATGTTGGCAATGATCTTGGCGAGCGTGGTCTTTCCCGTGCCGGGAGGTCCCCAGAAAATCAGGGAGCCGATATCATCTCGTTGGATTTGCGTCTGTAGCGGCTTCCCCGGCCCGATGAGATGTTCCTGACCAACAAATTGTTCCAATGTGCGCGGGCGCATGCGATCCGCCAGCGGCCTGGTGCGGTCGCCCGGCTTCTCGGGACCCGGAATGGAAGGGAACAGGCTCATGGAAGATTATTTCCGGACCCACCCAGCCGATCTGACTGTCGCGCCATTTCATACAGCACAATGCTTGCAGCTACACCCGCGTTTAACGATTCAACCTTCGGGGCGTGCGGAATCGCGATGATTTCATCCATTTCTGCCAGCAATTCGCGCATCAGACCTGCGCCCTCAGCACCGAGGAACAGGGCGAGGGGTAGCTCAAATCTTGCCTTTTGAAGCGGTGTCCCTTTATGCGAGGAAGTCGCCATCAGGTGCAGGCCGGACTCGCGCATTCGGGGAATGGTTCCAGAGAGCTTTGCCCGCACGACCGGGAGGCGAAAAATCGAGCCCGCAGAGGCGCGCACAACTTTGGGATTGAACGGACTCACAGTGCCTTCGCCGAGTATCAAGCCAATGGCTCCGAAGGCCTCGGCTGAGCGCATAATCGTACCCAGATTGCCTGGGTCTTGTACCCCGGCAACCACCAACAGCGGCCCGAAGCTTGCTTTGCCCAAGACGTCATCCAAAGAGAATTGCGGCCACCGTGCCAGGGCGGCAACGCCTTGAGGGGTGTCGCTGGGTACAATGCTTGAGAACAGCTTGTCTGGCAGGAGTAGCGTTTCTGTGCGAGCTCCGAGTTGCGACAACAAACGCCGCGCTTTGACCTGCGCTGATTCGCTGAAGAATACTGCACGAAATTTCACGCCGCTTCGTATTGCCTCTTCCAGTATCCGGAGCCCCTCGATGCCGCAAAATCCGTCATCCGTAGCTTCGCCCCGAGCAAAGGCGCGACGCAGGTCCTTGATCAGGGGGTTATGCCGGCCCTGAACAAGGCGAAGCCGCGCATCGTTGTTTTCACCGCGGGTGCGACTCTTGCCCGTTTCAAGCAGCATTTCACCGAATCATACGCGATTTAAGCCAATCTGCTTGCGAGAGTTCCTGATGTTATGCTAAGTTTCGCGGTCTCCGAGACATTGGCACAGAGAGGACCGAGTGCACGCGGAAATCCTTAAGATCAACAGCGACAATCCGGAATCCTCGCTCATTCGTTACGCCGCTGACCAGATTCGCTCAGGCGAAGTGTTGGGCATGCCGACCGATACCTTCTATGGCCTGGCCGCGGATCCATTCAATCTGCGCGCCGTCGATCGCGTGTATGACATCAAGTCGCGTTCACGGCACAAGCCACTTTCTTTATTGATAGAGAGTACGGATCAAGCCGAGGAATTGACGCATCCACTGCCGCAAGAGTTCTATGCTCTCGCACGGCGGTTCTGGCCGGGACCACTCACAATTATCGTCAAGGCTTCCTCAAAGCTGCCTTTAAAAGTCACCGCGAATACCGGCAATGTGGCGCTTCGGGTGCCCAATGCGAAAATTCCGCTGGCTGTGGTTCAGGCGGCGCAGATACCCATAACCGCCACTTCGGCAAATCTCAGCGGAGAAGCAGAATGTACTACTGCCCTCGCGGTTCGAGACCAGCTTCAAGGCCGAGTCTCAATTATTGTGGACGGCGGCACGTCGCCGCGAGAGATTCCCTCAACAATCGTTGACCTCACTGACGAGGACGCCCGCTGGCGGGTAATGCGGGAAGGTGCAATTCCCGCGCAGGAAATCTCCGAATTCTTCGCGCAAGGATGAAGGCAGCAGCCGAGCGAGGTGTCCTGAGGCGTTCTCTGCCCTGGCTCCTGGCAGTGCCAGCAGGAGCTGCCGTCATTCTTGTTATCACCTGCGCCGCGATAGTGCGTGACGCCGGGCTACAAGAATCCCACCCGGCGGATGCCATCGTGGTGTTCGGCGCGGCTGAGTACGCAGGCCGGCCTTCCCCTGTCTATCGTGCACGTTTGGATCATGCGTTCGACCTCTTCAAACTTGGAATAGCGCCCGTTGTGATCACAACGGGAGGCGCAGCCGGTGATCCCGATTACAGCGAAGGCGGCGTTGGTCACGATTACCTGATTCGGCGCGGCATACCCGAGGGCAATCTGATTGCCGAAACTCAGGGCACAGATACAGCGCAATCCGCCCAGCGAGTTGCCGTTATCATGCACGCTAACCATATGCACGATTGTGTTGCTGTTAGCGATGAATACCATGTGTTCCGCGTTCGTCGCCTGTTGGAGCACGAGGGAGTCAAGGTGTACGTTGCCCCTCGCCTCGATTCACGACCGCGCACTCACTTGCAGCGCGCGACGGCGGTGTTGAGGGAAGCTGTCAGTTACCTGCTTTGGCTGGCGCACATCACCTAGGGCTATCGGTTATTTCAGCCCGACTCCATACATGTAGTCGTATGTATTGCCAAAGCCCCAGGGCAACTTTGCGCGAAATACCGAGAAAAGCGCCGCCCGATCCTGGAACGTTACGAAAACCTCCTGCTGAAAATTTGAGGTGATAGTGCGGAAGGTAAAGCTTCCATAGCACGGGTCTTCCAGCTCCGCCGGACCGTACAGATATGAGGCGTCGGCTACAGGCTGAAGAGTTGCGGATAGCAGAATCGTGCCCACGTTGCTTCTCATCGTTATGTGACCCGTGGAGCTGATGGATAGAGCTGCCGTGCCCAGCCTTGGCGCGCCACCCTCATAGTTATTTGGCCCCATGTTTGCGCCGATCTTCTGATAGAACATTGCTCTATAACTACCCGCAAAAGAGGGATCGAACGCTTTTGTCGCTGCCTTCCTCAGCGCCAATAAGGCTCCATTCGGGGTGTCCACGGCGAAGAACCCATCCAGCGCGCCAAAGATATAATCACGCGCTCCTCCCCGATCGGGCAACAACAGGAAACTCTCAGAAACATCAGCTTGAACAGTACTTGTATCGAAACTATTTAGATTGAAGGCGCTCACCTGACCAACCGATCCGAAGGGCCAGTATCCGGTTGCGCTCACATTTCCCTGGCTATCCACGTCAGCCGAGCCAATCTCGATTCCTCCGAATGACGTGCGAAACTGCATGTAGTTGTACGAGCGGCTCGCCCAGCTTGACACGGGAACGCTGGATTTCTTTACCGCCGTGATCAGTGCTGGCTGATTGTGATTCGGGCCAGACTTAGCCGCTTCAATCAGCAGCGCATAACCAGGCACTTCATACGCAGACACCAGGTTCCCAGCAGGATCGCTGAGCGTGTAAGTGCCATCCTCGTTGACGGTATATACGGTTGTCCCGCTGTCGCCGTTTGAAAGATTCTTGTAGGTGAGCGAGTGTGCATTTGGATCTAATGTGATGGTGAAAAAATCGCCGACCGATGCAGTGCCGTTGTAAAAACGCTGGGAGGTGTTGAAGTTATTCGGAGCAATGCCGCATCCGAGGCTGAATATGAGCAAAACAATACAACAGTGTGGAGTTCTCACCTTTCTTACTATCGGCGGGAACGGATTCGACCTTGAGGCATCGATTTTATTACGCCGCGTTTCTGTAGCGTCGCGCGCGATAGGCTCGGACGCGATAGCGGCTGAAGTCAGTGAGGTTTGCGACCGCCGTCATCAGGGCAGCTTGTCCAAGGAAAAACCTTTTTTCCGGTTCGTGATTAAATGCCATGAACTCGGGCATCAGCGCGGTCATGCCGGCAAGTCCAACATCGATTTTTCCATGCACGGGAAATGAAATGCTTTTGCTGACGCCCCCCGGGTAGTCGGTCAGGAGATTGTTCGCCAACTCCGCGCCACCACATACCAGTGCTCCGAATGAGGCTCGCTTGTTTCTGCGCCAGAACAGCGCGCTCATCAACAGAAACGACCCGGCACCGACGTAGTCAGCCAGAGCGTGCCCCTTGGGCGAGATCATTTTGGGCAGGTATCGAGTGGCTGCGTTGGCCAATCCAGTAGAAACGGGCATTGTTTCCTCCCTACTTTCGCGTGAACATTCCAGCGAAACCGAAACCAAAGGCCAGACTGACAGCTCCAGCCACCGCCGAGGCTAGCAGCACGTGCTGGCTGATGTTTCGTTTTACATCGAGCTTTTCGCGAACTCGGTCTTTCAGTTCGTGTACCGAGCTACGCAGACGCCGACGCTGATCCGCCGCGCGTAATTCAAGAGTCTCTGCCGGTAGAGTGTTCATGATGCGCTTCTCGCTTCGTTCTGCAGCCAGATCTTATCTGCCTTGAGGACCTCGACCGTCTTCTTTGGAAACAGCCCGTGCGCTCTGAGCCTGCGAAGGGCCATCCAGGCTGTAAGGGCGCCAGCGATCGCCAACACCACCGAAACGATCAGGAATGCAAAGAACCAGCGGTAGGGATTATTCCAAAACGCGACCGCAACCAACCCTACGATAGCCAGCGTAAACAGCACATACGCCGTGGCCAGCAAGACCATCGCCGCTGCCGCCGCAGGTATCACGCGCTTGATTGTTGCCACGCCTTCCTGCAGCTCGGCCTTCAGCATTTCAAACCGGGTTGCGGCAAACTCCTTCACTTCGTCTTTGATTTCCGTCACGATGCTGGCCAGAGGCCGTTCATGGTCCGCGACAGAATGGCCGTTGGTTCTACTCATGGCTGGACCTCCCAATCCGCAACAGGATCCCGATGACGAACGCGGTCCCGGCCACCCCGGCGATGACGTGCAGCGGATACTCAGTGCATAGAAGACGAGCCCTGCTGCTCGCGCGCCGTAAGCGTTCCGTAGTCTGCCGAGCTGCCCACCGATACGAATCCGAGAGCGCGGTCCCGAGCTGATCGAAAGTCTGACTTGATATCGCGTCCAGTGACCGGCGCACCTTGCTGCCTTCTCTGGGCCTGATCTCCAGGACGCGAGCGCTGCCCGTCGGCTCGATATTGGCGGCTCTCCTGGTGGCAGCAGGAGCAGGGCTTCTGCCCGCAGGCTGCTCCGGCAGAGTTGATTTGATCGGTTGCGCCATAGTCTCTCCGATCTTAGGTTTTCACGTTCGTGGGTTTGATGGCGGTAAGCGCGTGAGCGTTTTCAAGAAACGTGAAGCTTTGAATACACGTGCCGCTGTGACTCACATGAGAGCTAGTAAGATCTTCTGAAAGGGTTGTCCCTTCAAACCATAGATCACAAAGAATTTAGTGCCGACTGGAAAGGGTGCCTCTTTTTTGTGAACTCGCTTGGAAATTACTTCTTCGGTCGCGATTCCGGAGGCACCATCCCCGCCGAGCGATAGTACCCCACTAACTGTCCGTAGTGTTCGCCGCAGTGCTCCACCAACCCGTAGGCAAGCGCGACCAGCGGAACCGTGGTATGCGATTCGGGAGTGACCACCATCTGCCCCCAGAGCACGCCCCGCCGGATTAAGGCGGTTTAATAGAGGAAGATTTTATGCAGGCCAAGCTATTTTTCTATTCACAGGCTGAGCACGATATCTAAGGCTAGAAGAGTACCTGCCGATAATACCAATGGGCCATAAAAGGAATTGTTGCGCGCGATCACGCCGCAAGGAGCAACACTTCCGAACGCCTCGTTTGCGCCGCCCAAAGTAACGAGAGAGTCGATGACCGAAACCCGAGATCTCGTGGCTCAACTGGGTATTGGGGCCGAAGAAGACGGCAGGCCTAGCCCCAAGAAGACACCCGACAACAGCGGTTCTTCACCCCGCATCCTGGTGGTGGAAGACGAGCGAATTGTTGCATTGGACCTCGCGACCACCCTCAATAATCTCGGGTACACGATCGCTGCTAGTGTAAGTTCCGGTGAAGCCGCGATCGAAAATGCCGTCAAGCTGCGCCCAAACCTGGTGCTAATGGATATTCGACTTGCGGGCGAGATCGACGGCATCCAGGCGGCCGAGGCGATCAGGAAAGAAGTCGATCTCCCAATTATTTATCTCACCGCCCACTCCGACGAGCCAACACTCGCTCGTGCCAGGAATACGGGCCCCTTCGGCTATGTTGTTAAGCCTTTCAAAACTACCGAATTGAATTGCGCAATTGAAATTGCCCTGCACAGGCACGAAATCGAATCCGGGCTGCGGGAAGCAAATAGAGCCCTGGAAAGCTTTAACTACTCCATCGCACATGATCTGCGTTCTCCACTCAGGGGAATCGATGGTTTCAGTGCCATCCTCATCGAGAACCACACTTCCAATCTGGGGCCGGAGGGCCTTGATTGCTTGACTCGGATTCGCGCAGGCGTCGAGAGAATGCGTCAGCTGATTGATGACCTGCTGCATTTAGCTCGCATTGCACGATCCGACTATTGTCCTCAGAGGGTTGATCTCACTGAGATTGCAACGAAAATCATGGCTGAATTGCAAGCTGCAAGCAAGAATCGTGCGGTCCACTTTGTTGTTCAGAACGACATTATCGTCGAAGGCGACGGCCCGTTACTGCAAATAATATGTGACACATTTTTCGAGTTTCGTAACAGCCTCGATTTTCGAAGGGTGGGGACCTCTGCTCTCAACTCAAGCCACACGTATCTTCATCTCACCTCTTGGTCTTTGCTCATTCACCAACACCGGCCCGCGCTCTCCATATGCATAGTGACGAAAACTACTCCA
>QIAA01000102.1 GCA_003224905.1 Acidobacteriota bacterium | reverse complement strand
GAAAGTTTCTTCGTGACCCTATCAATAGCGACCCCTACCAGATGTGAAAGTTTGAAGGCTTGGATACGACGGCGATCTACCTCGTTCTGAGAACGCTATTATGTTGTTTCGGATTCGAAAAGAGATATTGCTCTCACGCCTAGGAAGCACCCAGGAGCAGCCTGTCCACGCGGCGGCTCACGTCGCGTAAGTAAGCTTCATCGCCACCCTCGAGCTCAGTAACGGCGCTACCGGCGTAGCCCGTATCGGCGAAGGCTTGCCGGACTGCCGCCCAATCCACGTCTCCATCACCCAGGTTCACCCATTCATACCCGTCTTCCTTGCGTTTGAAGTCCTTAAGGTGGACCTTGACAGTGCGCTTGCCGAGAGTGTGAATCCAGTCTTGAGGATAGCCATAAAGCACAACGTTTCCTACATCGAACCAGGCTTTGATCCAGGGACTCTTAAGTTCGTCAATGTACTTGACCATTTCGAGCGGGCTCAAGAGGAACTTGTTCCAGACTTCCTCGATTGCGATCACAACTTTCAATTCCTGAGCGAGGGGAATCAGCCCACGAATTTGTTTTTGCGAGCGCGTCCAGGCATCACGGTAAGAAGTCTGAGGATTCACTACGGCTGGAACCAGCAAAACTGCATCTGAGCCCCAGAGCTTGGCATTGTGCAGAGAGGTGCGCATTCCTGCCAGGCTCTTCTCCACTGCCGCAGGGTCATTGGACGATAGGGGATACTTCCAGTGGTCCATGTTCATGACGGAGTCTATGCGGATGTTCGCGCCCTCGGCCGCTTTTTTGATTTCCTCGGCCCGGCGTTCGTCCGGCTCTGTGGGCGCCTGCACAACTTCAAAACCGACGTTCCGCGCCATTTTGAGGCGGTCCGCGTAGCTGAGCTTCTCAGGCAACATGTCAAGCAGAACACCCTTTTTGATGGGGAGGGGCGTGGCAGAGGGTGCGGCCGCGCCAGGCGCACTGGCCGGCGCAGGCACCGCGGCGAGGGCCAATGGTCCACCGGCGCAAACGGCTGCACAGGCGGCTGTGGCCGAAGATTTCAGAAATTCGCGACGTGATGGATGGCTCATTGGCACACCTCTCGAGAAGCCTTCGTGCTAGATGGAGCTTACAAAGCGCAAGCTAAGTGAGTTTATCCAGGTTGATCTTCGGATCCCACTCGTCTTTCGACTTCCTGATTTCTTCCCACTTGACTTCGTGTCCCTTATACGCCGCAGTGCGCGCCATCATGCAGGAAAGCGCAGACTCGCTGCCCTTGGCTGCCTGGTTATGGAAATTGCCGCTTGTAATGCTCTCAATGAAGGCCTTCTTCTTTTCCGGATCGGCGAACTCGAGGTTAGACGTAAATTTTCCCGTGACCGAGAAAGCCTGAGGCTCAGACTTGTCTGTCCCAGGGAGCGCGGTAGCTTGCCAGGGTTCATCGCCCCAGATGCCGAGTGGTCCGGTGTAGGGAGATTGCGACGTCCCTTTGGTGCCGAAGAAGCGTTCGGTGACGTCCCACCAGCCTTTGGCAAATTGCGTGGAGCTGAAGGTCACGTCAACACCGTCCGGATAATGGAAAAGCACGTTGTAATTTCCGTAGGCGTCCCCGTCATCCGGGGGGCGGCCTTGCCGACCGCCAGTGGCGGACGCCTTCAGCGGATGGGCTTTGAGGATCCAGTTGCAGATGTCAATCACGTGAATATTTTGTTCGACGATGATGTCGCCAGAAAGCGTGCGATCGTGGACCCAATTGCGCAAGCGACGTTCGGCAGGAGACGCGTTGGGCCAGGGTGGCCGCTCGATGTAGCCGGTAAGATAATAAGCTTCCCCACAGACAATCTTGCCAAGGGCGCCGTCATGGATGCGCCGGACCATTTCGACGAATGGCGGGCAATCGCGAATCTGGAACCCGACATCCAGGCTGAGCTTTCCTTCGGCGCGCTTGCCGATTTCAATCACTTTCAATGCGCCGGGAACATCAACCGCGACGGGCTTTTCAAGATAGACGTGCTTGCCGGCGTCGACCGCAGCTTCCAGATGCCGGGGATGATAATACGGCGGAGTGGCGATGACGATGGCGTCCAGTTCCTTGGAGGCAACGATTTCCTTGTAAGCATTGGAGCCGACGAAAAGTTGCGCGGCGTCAATCGCTGCGTACCCCTTGGCTTTCTGGATTTCGTCGAAGTGCGCGCGTGCAGCGTCGAGCTGGTCGCGAAACAGGTCGCCCAAGGCGACCACGCGCGCGCCGGCGTCGACCAGATTCGATGCGTCTTCAGTGCCGCGCGCGCCGCAACCCAGCAAACCCACGCGGACCGCGGAGTTGGCGGCGGTGCCGTGGACCAGTTCGGGCTTAATGAACATCACGCCTGCGGCGGCGGTCGCCAGGCCGATAAATTTGCGGCGATCCACCTTGTCTGAGGAATGCGTTTGCTGATTTACGTCCGTTGACATGTTTCCTCCTTAATGCCGCGCAAGGCCACGAATCAAGTAATCAGTTTTTCTAAGTAGGCTTTCGAAGCCCGCACGTCTTCCACTTGCTTTGGACCCGAAATCTCGCGCTCAATGGTGATCGCACCTCGATAATTCAGCTCCCTCAAACGCGCGATGATTCGCGGGAAATCCACCTTCCCTTCGCCAATGGCCACTTCTTTCCCCAGCTCTTTCGGGTTGGTGGGCCAGAGTCCGTCCTTGGCGTGAATGCCCTGTACGTAGGCACCAAGAAGTTCGATCGCGTCCACGGGATTCGCCTTGCCGTAGAGGATCAGGTTGGCGAGATCGAAATTGACGCCCTGGTTGTCCATTCCGACATCCTGAATGGCGCGCACCAGCGTAATGGGAGTTTCCTGCCCCGTCTCGTATCGGAAATTCTGGTCATTACCCTTGCAATAGGCAACCACGTCGCGCATTGCCGCTATTGTTTCGCGGTATATGGGGTCATTGGGATTTTCAGGAATAAAGCCACAGTGCGTCTGGATGGCAGGAACGCCGCAGCGTTTGGCGAAGTCCGAGGCCTGCTTGATGTGCGCGATACGCGCCGCGCGCGTCTCTCGCGGAACCAGACCTACCGTGAGTGGCCCCTGGTAGAAATCCCATACCTCTTTTCCCGGTCCGCCGACGACTACTGCAGTAGCCTCAATTCCATGCCTGTCCAGCGCCTGACGCAATCGCTCCGGCGTCACTCGCTCGAAATCTTCTATGAATGCCTGGCAAGTTGGCAGGCCCAAATCATGCACCTTGGCCATAGCGGCATCGGGATCTTTGCCAACATCAATGATCAGGCCCAGGCGGAGCGGCTTCCGGCCTTGGTCGGCTGTCACGGGTTGAGCTTTCTGTGCTGGCCCTGCTCCCACGGCAGAGTGATTAGGAGTAACTGCAATTGCCTGGGCGGCGCCACCCGCCGAGCTTAAGGTGGCGGCCAGGGCCCCAGCCGAATTTTGAAGAAAGATGCGACGGTTATGCTTGTTCATGGCCGACTTACGAGAGGAAATCTGCCTCGTGTGTGATGGAAAATTTCTATTTCTCCTTGATATAGATGTCCTTCCATCTCATCTTCACACCGCCGCCGGTGTGAATCTGTAGGGCAATGACGCCATCGTTAAATTTCGGCGTGGCATCCCTGTAGTCCGTGACCTGAACTCCGTTCAGATGGACTACGATGTGATTACCCGAGACCGAGGCCTCAAGATCATTCCATTCGCCCGGCTTGAGCGCCCGCTCACCCTCGGGCGTGGGCATTGTAACCCAGCCGCGTCCGCCACTTTCATACAACCCGCCGGTGTGTTTGCCGACGCCCGGATCCACCTCCACTTGCATCCCTTCGATATCCGGCCCGTGCTCAGGATCGGTGCCAGTAATCCGCGCGTGAAGAAAAAGACCGCTATTGCCGTCCGCTTCGCCCTTGAACTTCAGGCGCAGATCGAAGTCGCGATAGGTCTTCTCCGTTGTCAAATAGCCGTATTTATTGGCGGTGCTTTCGCACAGGATCGTTCCTCGTTCGACGACCCATCTTTCATCTCCGTTCTTCTTCCAACCCGTGAGGTCCTTGCCGTTGAAAAGAGGCAGCCACCCGCCTTTCGGCGCCGCCTGAACTGCTACCGCGAGCGCGACCAGCAACCCGGTTGCGGCAAACACACGGCCTTGTTTCATGACAAGCCTCCATCTCGGTTTGGCGGGCAATTGCGGAGTCCCGCCGGCCGGAAAACTTTATCATGAACGCAAAATGGGACAAACCGTTCGGCCAGGGACCGGCGCCGGAGTCATTTCTTTTCGAATCTGGCAAGTCTTAATGCCGCAATCTGTCGAAGGGCTTGAATCTTTCATTCTGATCGCGGCGTACGGGCGTTTCTCGCGCGCAGCGACTCTGATTTTTCCATATTCTTATCTTGCCCTAATGCGAAGATTGCGAAAGTTTATATTAATTGGCAGGCTGATAAACAATGCCGATCATCGAGACGAAGCGTCTTCTGCTGCGCGAATTCACCAGCGAGGATGTGGAGGCGCTGGCGGACATTCTTTCCGATCCGGAGACCATGCGATTTTATCCTTCGCCACTCGACCAGATCGGCGTTGTGGATTGGATCGAGCGGAACAGACTGCGCTACAAAAAAGACGGCCACGGTCTATGGGCAATGGTTTTGAAGCTCACGGATGACTTAATCGGGGACTGCGGGCTGACCGCGCAAGTTATTGATGGCAATCGGGAGATCGAAATCGGATATCATGTGCGCCGCGATTTGTGGGGACAAGGACTGGCTCCCGAGGCCGCGCTTGCCTGCCGGGACTATGGATTCAGGCAGCTCAGTGTTGACCGGCTCATCTCGCTAATCCGTCCAGAAAACCTGCCGTCCCGCCGGGTTGCCGAAAAGATGGGAATGAGTCTGTGGAAGCAAGTGATGTGGCGCAATCTTCCACACAACGTTTTTGCCGTGTTTCGGCCGAACCCGAAGATGTACTAGGATACCGTCTCTTGCGACGAGGTGTTACCCGGTGCTGGTCGCCTCGATCAGCAGCTCTTGGGAAGGCACCACCATGAGTAGCAGCACCGCTGCGGCTTTTCGGATAGTTTCAGAACTCGATACTTCGTTGCCGTGAATCTGTGCGGACGACCCGATTTTGGTGTGCAGATCGTTCAGACGCCAACGAGGACACTTAAGTCGGATCAGCAATCAATCGACGGCAAGCAACTCAAGGCCGTGACGCCGTCTTGGGAAAGAACGGGAATAGCCTGCGAATCTCTTCCTCGTTCGGCTGACGTCCGTTTTCCGTGATCTCAAAAGCTTCACCGCGCTGAATGCGGCCCGCTTGCGCACCATAGCGCTTCTCCAAGGCCTCCCGCCACTCAGGTTGCAATGTTCTCTCCGCCATCGGCCGCTCCCCTAGCCACTTCTTTCGCTCTGCGGGATCCTTCGGCACCTGTTCCAATTCTCCCGCAGTCCACGGCAGCCACTCATAGAACTGCGACACGTGAGCGTCCAGCATATTATCTTCTTTTCGAAAACGTCATCAATCGACACCACAATGTCCGCCCGAAAAGGCTGCGGCCGCGTGAACCGGTCGCTGTAATAGAGGAACACAGGATTCCGCGCCAGCGGCGCTGTATCCGCCACCAAACTGGGCACGATCACCATATAAGATGCATCCTGCACCAGCACTCGCGTATACCGATGATCAGGATGGTAATCATTGGGCCGGGGTGCGATGACAATGTCCGCCCTCCACTGGCGAATTTCGCGGATGACTTGTTCGCGAACCTCCAGGGTAGGCAAGAGCTTACCGTCGTGATTATCGAGCACCTCGTATTCGATACCGATGCGTCGCCCAGCTTCCACTGCTTCTGCACGGCGGCGCTGGGCGAGTTCCTTTCCGTGCTGCGACTGATGCCCGACGTCCCCGTTGGTTAGCGACACGAACTTTACTTTGTCGCCGAGCGCAGCATACTTGGCGGCCAGGCCTCCGGCGCCGAGATCGCAGTCGTCTGGATGTGCGCCGAAGGCGATGACCCGCACCGGCGGATTTTGGATCTGTGGCCAGAGGGCAGAGAACGACAGCGTCGCCAGAACGCACGCGAGCCACACCTCACGAGGACAAGGGATTGCAGAAAAGTGTCCCTTGAGAGCCTTCAACATGGTATTTACCTCGGGCCAAATCATATTACGAACCACGTGGAGAGAGCTTGGCTGCGATAGCACGGTATGGGAGAACGCGCGATCTAGATTCAGAATTAAAGTATCCATCGATTTTGAGTGCTAATCCAACGATCGAGGCGTAACAACTAAAATGTTTGCCTACAAGAAAAAACCACAGCAGGAAGTCACGACAGGACGATTCGAGATCGAGGAGGACGGACATGTAGCATTTCTCGAATACACCATTGCGGGGAGGATACTGGCGCTGGTTCATACGGAAGTCCCCGAGGAACTGCGTGGCAGGGGATTAGCATCGGAACTAGCGACTTCTGCTCTGCAATGGGCACGTGAGAACCATATGAAGGTAGATGTGGTTTGCCCGTCAGTCGCAGACTTTCTGGAACGACACAAAGAATATTCGGACCTCGTATTGCACTAAGGTGTGTTTCTGGCTGCGCTGTTGTCACGAAAATTCTGGAAGATGTTCGTGCAGCCATCCGCTACGTTCGCGCGCATGCAGATCGCTTTCACATTGGCAAGCCACTTCATGCGGGAATTCTATCATCGGGATTGTAGCAAGCCGCTGCGCTGACATGTGTCGCCCCGGCTGTTATTTTTCCTTCTTAGTGCTTCAAAAGAACCGACTGACTCAAAATTCAGAATCCGAAGTAGGACAAGAAATTCATCTGAGTTCCCTTCGATTGTCACCTTCAAAGACGTTATCAATCTTCCTCATGATTCATTCAGCCCACTGGACGGTACTGGCAACCAGAGCCTCTGTTCGTGGACTTGGGTTGCTATGCAGGTCTTCTGGGTTCTTGAGGTGACGTGCCACTAGAATTCCCGCCACGATTGCCAGCACCCGCTTGCGGCCCTCGTCCATGAAGTACAATAGTACACGCTTCGCTTTTTATTCGCTACGCGGAATCCCGTTTTCATTTCATTCGAAACTGAAAGAGCTCGGTTATACTCTAATCAACTTGCCTGTCGGTTTCCCCCAACACCAACCGCTGGAGTCTAGAGATGCCCGCAAATCAACGCTCCTCGAATCAGGGAGTTATAGATCATTTTGGGAACGGTTGAGCACGTTTAGAGCAGGCGGGTACTGGTTCCGTTCCCACGTTTGTTCCCAGAATTTGCACCATTGTTCGGCATCTGCTTGTTACCTAGAAGCGGTAGCACTCCCAGCCTGCCAGGCGAGCTTATGGCAGGCTGAGTCATTTCCTCACCTTCGTTACCCCATGCTGTGCAACACTAGCCAAAAACCAGATTCAAACGACTGCCGAATGCGGGGTATAATCACCCGAATCCGTAGACCGTAAGCTCCGTTTCCGAACACCGAATGGCTTCTAGAACCAAGCAAGGCAGCGCTTTCAAATCGCGCAAGCGCGAGCGTGGCGTGACCATCTTGATTGTCGCTATCTCTCTCATGGCGATCCTTGCGATGTCAGCTCTTGCAATCGACATTGTGTCTCTCTACGTCACGGAGGGTGACGCCCAAAGAACTGCTGATGCTGCGGCTTTGGCTGGCGCTAAGACCTTTGTCAGTTCGGGTTTCACATCAGGACAGCTCGGTGACCCGACATCGGGAGGCGCACAAAGCCTAGCGTGCAACGGAAGCACGGGTTTTGCGGATCTTGAAGCACAGGCAGTCGCTAATCGCAACCCAATCGCGGGCGTGGCCGCGACGACCGTTACTACATCTTGCACCTGGGCAGCAAGCAATCCCCAAATTACAGTGTCTGTGCAGAGGACTGGCTTGCCGAGCTTCTTTGCACGCATCTGGGGTGGTGGAAGCGCCACGGTTACAAGAACGGCTAAAGCGGAAGCGTACAATCCGTCAGGCCAATCCGTTCCGATCCAAGTGCATTCGGTCAAGCCCTGGCTCATCCCGAACTGCGATCCCCCTTGCGCTAGTGGAGGCTTGTTTTTCGATAGTAGTTACAACCTGGTGGGAAATGGCAGCACATTTATCGGAAGAGAGATCCTGCTTACCCGAATTATTCCAGGTACACCGCCAGCGCCGCTGACGTTGCCTCTCCCGCCGGCCCCCACGCCGTTGAATGGTCAGTACTATTCAATAGACTTCCCGATCGACCCGCCCACGCCGAGCTGCCCCTCTACGAGCGCCGCTTCATGTAGTAGTCTTTTTACGGGAGGCCCTCATGCTCCCTACCGGCAAAATATTGCGTGCAGTTCAACTTTTCAATTTAGTTGCGGCCAGACAATTGGGGCGGGCGGCCTCACAGTACATGCAATTTCAGGAGTAAACGCCGGAACCAGGAGCGGAATTGACTGCCTGATTCACGCCGATGCTCCGGGGTTCGCTTCACTCGGGCAGGACACAATCAACCAGAGCGCTGTCGGAACGCCCGTTACCGTCGCAGGTGGTTATAACAACCCCAATCCTGCTCTTGCGAGTGCCACTAGCGTCAGTCGGAGCGACTCAGTTGTTACGGTTCCTGTGTACAACGGCAGTGATCTGTGTCCAGCTGGCGCTTGCACTCAAACTAACGCTCTGGGAGTCATCGGCTTTCTACAGCTTGGAATCCAATATATGGAGACGGGAACAAGCGTAATCCATGCTGTGATTCTCAACGCTGCCGGTTGTAATCCAGCCAATAGCGGAACAGCTGTCAGCGGCGGGCAAGTCTCGCCTATACCAGTACGCCTTATCCAGTGATGCCTGTCGAGCGGACAATTCGAGAACAACTCAATCGCTGGCGCGGCCTTTGGCGTCGCTGCAATCACACAACAGGATCGCAAATCGTGGAATTTGCAGTCTCCTTGCCTCTGCTTGCGGCTGTAGTGATCGGCATAACGGACTTTAGCAGCGCATTCAACGTCAAATTCAAGTTGAGCAACGCAGCTCGGGAAGGTGCGCGGTTTGCTTCCACACAAAGTACTTCCGACCTCTCAAATTCGCCTCCGCAGTCGATAACTGCTATCCGTGACGTTGTTGATAGCTATCTCGTGGGAGATCGGGTTAATACATGCGGCCTTGCGAGTGCGACACCTAGCAATTCGGGGTTAGTTTGGACATACACCGCTAGCACCGGATGCCCTGGGACGATTACCTTAACAATCGACCGTGGAAACACATTTGTATCTGGCGGAGTGACAGTGGAAGCAACGCAGGTCTCGATCAGCTACCCTTTCCGGTGGCGTTTTAGCAAAGTGATTCGAGTCCTGATTCCCGGGGCGGTATATGCGGGGGTCAGCTATCTCAGCAATTCGTCAGTCATGCAGAACTTGAACTAAGCAGAGTTCCGATGATGAGAATAAGTGGTCAGCTCCGGCAGCTCAAACAAGACTCAGGCCAGCAGATCGCAGAAGCTGCCCTCGTTCTGCCCATTCTGTTCCTTATTCTGCTCGGAATCTTTTGGTTCGGTCGTGCATTCAACATTGCCTCGACTGTCGAAAGAGCTGCCAAATATGGCGTTCTAACCTACCATCAAACTTGCGCGACATGCGGCAACACTACGCCCACGAACGCCCAAATTGTCGCACGTGTTAACGCCGCTCTGCAGGACGATCATCTGAAGGTTGCTAATGTGACGAGTTATTCTCCACCATTCACTTGCGTAGCAACGCCTGCCCCGACATGTACAACTCTCAATGGGGTAGAAATCTGCACGGGTGTTCCGCTGACGTGCGGGACATCAACTTGCCAGAGCCCTCCTGTGGCTTGCGGTGCTGACGCCGAGTTGAATGGGGTAAGAGTAAGTTTCGGCTATAATTTCACTTCTCCCTTGCGCATTGCGAACCTCAGTGCGATTACGCTTCACGCCAGCGCCTTAAGCCCAACTGAAGAATGATGGCGTTTAAACATAGATCCCTGATTAATGCCTTGGCGGTAGCAACGTTTCTGACAGGCTTAGCAAATGGCGCTCTCTTCTGCTTTAACCGCCAACTGCACACTGCCGTGGTGGGAAGCCTTTGCATCCTTTTTGGACTGGGATATCTGATCTTCTTGCGAATCCACCCCGGCTCCGAATAGGGTCGAGCCTCAACGGGCCTTCAGCTGCTAAAGGGGTCTTGTGTCTCCGCGAAGGAAACAGGAAGAGAGAAGCGTCCTACGTTTGGTGGTGCAATCCGACTCGCCTCGGAAAAGGGTTTTACGCTGTCGTAGACCTAAAGCAGAAACGGATGCAAGACCGCCCATCGAGTCTTCGCAATATCTTCTTCGTGCCAGTCGCCATCGTGAAGAAGTGGAAGCGATTCCCGCGCGCGGTTCAGGAACTGGCGTGGGACTGGGAACAGGGCCGGGAACCACATCTGCCAGTGGGTCGGGCGCGGGTAGCGGCAGCGGTAAGGGATCGCTGCCCGGATTGACGATCCAAGGGACGAACGGCGCGTATGGAAACGGCGCCGCGGTGGTGAAGTCGCACGTTGATGGCATCAAACTGCCGGCGCAGACAGCTTACGGAATGACCGTGGTCTCGCTGGCGAGCAGCGGCGGCGGTTTACCCGACGTGGGCGTGTTTGAGGATGAGAAGGTCTATACCGTTTACGTCGACATGCGGGCAACGCCTGAAGATCCGGCCCCTTCCTATACGTTGCAATATGCTCTGCTGCAGCCGCCCACTGGCGTCGACAGCGCTTCACTCCAGGCCGGGCTCACGCCGCCATATCCGGTGGAAGAAACGCTTCGCGTGCGTCTCATCGTTGAGCCGATATTCTCCCGGGCCTGTGACTGCACCGGTATCAAAATTGTTGTTTGGCAGGTCCGGCTGGCCGGTGTCTACATGGACTAGCAGCTTCCGGTAGCGATCCAGAGTAGCGTTGAAGCTGGCTTCGAACATGCGTTCCGTCTCCGGGGTGGGCGTCCGAAGTTGCAGCACTTTAGCGGACCGATTTTCGGGATAATCCTAACAAGAAAAGCGAGAAATCTTTCGCCAGAAGTGGGTGGCTGGTAATTCTTTCCCCAGCTCTTTTGATAACTCGCGCGCGAAAGGTTGTAGAGAAACTTCTTTTTCGTCATGCCAGGCTGGTCCTTCATGATCTCGTCTTTCTTCAGGTTCCAGGCAATGCGAGTCGCTTTGGGGAGAACCTGGCTGACGTCATGACGGTAAGAACCGAGCACCTTGTCTTCGTCAGAGAGGACGCTTTTGAGGCCCAAGCCGTACGTCTCCTGAAAGGCTTCTTCCAGCAACGGAACTGAAACCCCGAAGCCGATAAAGTCGTGATAACTGTCCGGAGCGTAACGACCCCGTGCTATCTCCAGAACGTCAAACCCAAATCCTGTCTTGACGTGCGCCAACGGGTCTTCTTCATATGTAACCGAGTCGCCGTACTTCTTTTTCAACTTGGGATACAGGATGAATGGCGACGGAGTTATCAACGACCTTGATATCCCTATCGCGGTGGC
>QIAA01000268.1 GCA_003224905.1 Acidobacteriota bacterium | reverse complement strand
GATTCAGGTGCTCCGGGGCTGTGATCACGTCGGTGCGCATAACCTCCTGGACGGTTTTGTCGCCGGGTGTTATCAGCAAGTCCCTGAAAGTAACTGTCCCCAACAGGCGTTCTTCAGCGTCGGTCACGTAGGCGTAGTAGACGGTTTGCGCGCGATCCCGCGCATCTCTGCGAAGAAAGGTAACAGCCTCGTCGACCGTCATATGAGGCCGCAAACGGGCGTACCGCGGGTTTATCAGACCGCCAGCCTGTTCCTCCGCGTAATCCATAAGCCCTTTGACTTCCCGGCGGGTCTTGTCATCGAGCAGCGATAAGAGTCCCTTGCGTTCTTCTCCAGGGGATTCCTGGATAACGTCCAGTGCATCATCAGGAGCAAGCAGCCTCATCCACAATTTCCGTTCTCCTGGCGGTAGGGCCAAAATCAGTTGGGCCTTGTCCCGGGCGCTCAGGTGCAAAAAGAAATCTTCCGCGTGATCCCGCTGGAGTAGCTCAAAGCCCTCGACTCGCTCCTGCATGGAAAGGACAGGCCAGGCCTCGTACAGTTGGGTCAGAGCAACGCTCTTTTCGGCCATTTTTCCGTCATAACTCTCCAGATACAATTCCCCAGTATCGTCGTCGTAGGCGAACAGCTCAGCGTGCCGTCCCCAACTAATGGCGATGTCTAGCTGTTCTTCTGTCTTGTCGCCAAAATCAGCTTCCAGCTTGTCGTGGAAATAATCCCGAGCCACCCGCCCATTGTCGTCGCGCTGGAGCGTTTCATAGATCCAGGCGATAACCGGCAAGCGCAGGACCCGCCCCGCGATTATTGCTTTGCGCGCCAGAATAGTCGCATCGGCATATGCTCGCCCAAGGGGGGTAAGCAACAGATCGCCTTCACGCACCGTGATGAAACCCAGCAGGTCCCCCGCCTCCACGATGGGCAAGAGGTCGTCGAGTTCGAGGACCAGATCGCCACCCAGACGGGGGAGGTCTACGCGTCCGCCTTCTTCCTCAACCTTCTCCAAGAGCCCGGCAATGGCACTGAGCTGGGCGCGTGGCAATGGCTGGGTCACCCCAGGCTGTCCGGGCTGAGTTCCAAGCGCCTCTTCTTTTGGCTTGGATTGACCGGCAACGGCCGCATAGACTTTATCTACAAGGCTCTGAAAGGCGGTATCTTTGCGTTGCCGCGGGTGGCGCAGTGTTACCGCAATCTCGGTAACGATGTGTCCAGGGTCTTTGCCCATGATCACGATGCGGTCAGCCATGAACACCGCTTCCTCAATATTATGGGTAACCATCAAAATAGCCTTTGTGGGGATTTTCTTGTTCAGCCACAGTTCCATCAACTCGCCACGCAAAGCCTCGGCAGAAAGCACGTCGAGCGCGGAAAAAGGTTCGTCCAGACATAACAATTCCGGCTCGACCGCCATTGCGCGGGCAAACCCTACTTTCTGCCGCATGCCGCCGGAAAGTTCGCGTGGGTAGGCGGATTCAAATCCGTCTAGACCGACAATATCAATCAGCTTGAGAGCGCGCTCGGTGCGCGCGTCGGCCGGCACCCCACGCGCCTTCAAGGCAATTTCCACGTTCTCCTGCACCGTCAACCAGGGGTAGAGCGCAAATGTTTGAAAAACAATTGTGGTGTATGGATTGACGCCCTTCAACGGCCGCCCGTGATATGAGACCACGCCGGAAGTAGCGGCATTCAATCCTGCAATGATCCGCAGCAAGGTCGATTTTCCGCATCCCGATGGGCCGAGCAAGCAGACAAATTCAGCCGGCTTGATATGGAGATTTATCTCCTTGACGGCGAGAAATTGTCTGGTTTCCAGCCGGTAGGCTTTGGTGACGCTTTGAAGATCCAACAAACTGTCAGTGTCATTGACGGCTGTTGCGGTAGTCATGGGTACCTCCGGTGCAGATTACTCCATGCGATAACGTTCTTCCGCCAATCTATAGAGACGGCGCCAGAAGGTTCGATTGATAAGAATGACAGTGAGAACTAGAGCCAACGTGGCCGCCAGCAGCAGTCCATAGTCGCCTGTGCTGGTTGCACTCGCGATGAGCGCGCCCGCTCCTATGGTAGCATGGGTTTGGCCGCCGAATTCCACATACTCGGCCACAATACTGGCATTCCATGCGCCGCCGCTCGCCGTAATGGCTCCGGTGATGACGTACGGAAACAACGCGGGCAAGATCAGAGTCCGCCAGCGGTCCAGAGACGAGAGGCGGAGCAAGTCGGTCGTGTAACGCAAATCTTGCGGGATAGCTGCCGCGCCGGCGATCACATTAAACAGAAGATACCACTGCGTTCCCATCAGCATGAGGAGCACGGCGGCGATATTCAAGCCTCCCGGCACCTGCAAAAGCGCCAGGAGCACGACGGGGAAAAGCGCGGTAGCTGGAATGGATGCAACGACTTGCACGATCGGTTGGAGAAAGGTCGAGAGGCGGCGGTTCGTTCCAATAAACACCCCGGCAGGAATGGTCCAGATCAACGTAATCGCCAGTGCAACGCTCACCCGGAGGAAAGTGGCGACAATCCCCTTTCCCAATTCTGCCCATGCCGAACCCGGAAGGGTAACCATCAGGTTTGCCGCCCGATAGCTCCCGTATAAAGCCACAAGCAAGAAAGCCGTTAGGATTCCCATCGCCAAGCGAGACTGCCCCGCCTCGGCGGACGGTTCCGGTGAGGCGATGATCCTACTCGCGCGCCGTTGAAAGCCTCTGTCCACCCATTCACTGAACGGTCGCCATATGCGCGTACCAAACTGTTCTACGAGCCATGCCCGTGAAAGCAGATCGAGAAACCATGATCTCGGCGGCTCATCCCCTTCTACCATGTCCATTTTGAATCTGTCGGTCCATGCGATGAGGGGCCGCCACAAAAGCTGGTCGAGCAAGACGATAACGCCCACCAACGTGATCACGCCCGAAAGGACCGCGGTTAAGTTACCTTCGTTCGCGGCCGTTTGTAAGTATGCTCCGAGCCCGTGCAAGCGAAAGTCACGAGCCCCGACGTGAAAAATTTCCGCTGCCATAAGAAAAAACCAACCGCCTGACCAACTCATGATGCTGTTCCAGAGCAATCCAATCGCCGCGAACGGAAGCTCAA
>QIAA01000164.1 GCA_003224905.1 Acidobacteriota bacterium | reverse complement strand
CTTGCCTCTCGCAATCACAAGCAGGCCTTCTGACCGCAACTTTTGAAATGCCTGGCGAACTGGCATTTTGCTGATACTCAATGCGCGTGCGATTTCGCCTTCGGAGCAGAAAATTTGCCCTTCCTTCAGCTTATTTTGCTTCACCATCAGACGCACGTGATCGACGATCTGGTGATAGTACGGAACAAAACTGTGGTTATCGAGCACGAGGTTCAGCTCAGCTGTAGGGAGTGGATTGGAGTTTCCGGAGGGGGCCGACTGTTCCATGCTGCATACTATACTATGTATATATGATGCCTAACGTGAGAAAAGCAGTTGGAAGAATACTTAGTTATTAATTGATATTTAAATCAATAGTTTACGTGAATCCATCGCGTTTAGAAAGAGACGTTGATTGAAAATATGTCTTGACACCATAGCAGCATATGACGTTCTCATGTGAGTGCTTTTATTTGATTCAGATTTATCGAGGCCTCAATGACAACGCAAAAGTGTCTTCCCCGAGCTGATTCCATTCGCGCTCTGGCGATCATCAGCTTGCTCTCGGCTGCGCTCAGCGTAGTTATCCATGCACAGGTTGAGTCCGGCAAGATTGTCGGGACGGTCCGAGATATTTCTGGAGCAGTGATTGCAGACGCGGACGTGATTGTCGCCGAAACCGAGACGAACGTTGAGCGCAAGACCAGAACGGACAACAACGGCGAATATATCGTCCCCGAGCTGAAGCCTGGAATCTACACCGTGACCGTGGAACGTGCCGGTTACAAGAAGGCGATGCAAACCTCGTTCAAGCTTGATGTGAATCAAGTGTTGCGCGCCGACCTCACTCTCTCCGTCGGATCGGTGTTGGAAGAGATTGAAGTAACTGCCGTGGAGCCTCTGATCGAATCGGAAACGTCGTCATTGGGACAAGTTGTCGAACAGACTCGAGTGAATGATCTCCCCTTGAACGGCCGTAATTTCCTCGAGCTCGCCTACCTCACACCTGGGGTGAACGCCGGGCCGGAGGGGATCGTCCAGCAGGGCGGCATTCCCGAGAACGAGCGAGGCAATGGGGCCATCCAGGTGAATGGGCTGACGGCCACGAACAATAACTTCTTGCTCAATGGATTCGACAACAACGAACAGCAGATCGGCTTCGAAGTCATTCAGCCCGCCATCGATGCGATTCAAGAGTTCAAAGTCCAAACCAACAATTTCGGTGCTGACATTGGGAGAGGCGGCGCGGTCGTCAACGTGGTGCTCAAATCCGGAGGCAATCAGTTTCATGGCGGCTTATACGAATTTGTTAGAAATTCGGTATTTGACGCCAAGAACTATTTTGACGATCCCACCGCCCCGATTGCGCCCTTCAAGCAGAACCAGTTTGGAGGAACGTTTGGTGGGCCGATCAGGAAAGGTAAGACATTCTTCTTCGGAGACTATCAGGGAACCAGGATCCGGCAATCGCAAACGGATATTTCCTTCATTCCGCCTCAGTCGGAGCGCAACGGCAATTTTGGCGATCTATGCGCCAGCGGTTTCGATGGCTCCGGTGTTTGCCTGGACCGCGACCTACAGGGCAACGTGATCAATCAGATCTACAACCCATGCGATCCGGGGACGGGAGTTGCGGGAGTTCCGTGCACGGCCGCGGCATCGCGGCTGCCATTCCCCAACAACCAAATTCCGCAGAACATGCTCGATCCGGCGGCACTCAATGTGCTCGGACTGTTTCCCGCAGCGCCCAACGTAGCCGGAACCGTCAACCAATTCCTATTCAACCCAGTAGCCAAGAACAACCAGGACTCGTTTGACATTCGAGTGGATCACCAACTGACGGGTAGGGATAGTCTTTTCGGGTTCTTCAGTTTTGGCAACGTTGATTCCATTCATCCGGATCCATTGCCAGGTCTCGCCGGAGGAGGATCGTTTTCTGGGCACATCAAGAATAAATCCAAGGCGGCGGGGTTGAGCGATGTCCACACGTTCTCTCCCACAAAGATCAATGAATTCAAGCTCGGATACATGCGCTACGAAGTGAACGCCATCCAGAATTTTGCCAACCAAACAGTATCGGAAAATTTGGGCATTCCGGGAATTAACGATCCCAACAATCTGATCGCCAGCGGGGGGCTGACGAACATCAACATCTCCGGCCTGGCCCCTTTGGGGAACATCTGCTGTTTTCCGGAATTCCTGAAGGAGAACAACTACCAGGTCTTGGACGCGTTCACCTACATTCGAGGGCACCACGCGATTAAGGTTGGCGGAGATCTCAAGCTGCGCAGGCATGGATTCTTCCAGGCACTGAATCCCACTGGGTTCATGAATTTTGATCAGCAGTTTACCGCGGATCTGAACAATTCTAGTCAGCAGACGGGTAATGCGCTGGCCACCTTCGAATTGGGATATCCGATTTCTGCCGGTCGTGATCAGCAGAAGCAATCCTTCGGGATGAGTTGGTGGGAAATCAGCGCCTATGCGATGGACGATTTGAGGGCTTCCTCGAAACTCACGTTGAACCTCGGCCTGCGCTATGACGTGTTTACGCCGATGGTAGAAGACCGGGATCGCCTGGCAAATTTCAATTTCGCGACCGGTCTGTTTGTGGCTCCAGGGATGCCTGGAGTGAGCCGTTCGGGAAATGTGGTCACGGACCTCAACAATTTCTCTCCCCGGATCGGTTTCGCCTATACGCCCTGGGATGACAACAAGACTGTCCTGCGCGGGGGCTTTGGAATTTTCTACAGTTTGCAGGCGGACCAGAACGACACGGAGCTTGCTTACAATCCGACAGGATTGTTCTTTAGCCAGAGCATTAATAATCCGGCCAGCACTCCCGATACGCGACTATCTACTGGCGTATTCCCTACGCCGGTTTATCCGACTGTTCAAGATCCGTCGGGGCGAACCAGCGCGGCTCCGTTCAACAACCGGGCACCATACATTGAGGAATGGAATCTCAACATCGAGCGTGCTCTGGTCAAAGACATGGCCTTGCAGGTGGCTTACGTCGGAACGCACGGCGTGAAGTTGGCGTTCTTGAGCAATTTGAACCAGCCGGTACAGCCTCTCGACAGCAATTTTTCTGACAGCACCGGTAATTTCGGCCGCCCGTATTTCAGTACCGTGCCGGACGTGGCAGGCATTCGCACGGAAAGTCACCAATATGCATCGATCGCCCATGCGCTGCAGGTGAAACTTGAGAAGCGATTCTCTTCCGGTTGGAGCATGTTGAACGCCTATACTTGGCAGCACACCATTGGACAAACCGAAGAGAACGAGTTTCTCGAACCGCAAGACACTCACAATCCGGCGGCCGAGAGAGGCGACAACAGTCCCGACTACCGCCATCAGTTCAGTTCGGCATGGTCGTACGAACTTCCTTTCGGACCGGGCAAGCAGTTCCTGAACAGTGAAGGCCCCGCCCGATGGTTGTTCGGCGGATGGCAACTCAACGGCATTGTGTCGGCGCACACGGGACAGGCGGTGACTCCGTTGCTCTCCGCGGATTTTTCGAACACGGGATCCGGTGCTTATCGTCCGGACGTCATTAGCGATCCTAATAAAGCAGGTCCCGTGCCCACCAACCCGGATTCAAGCTGCGCCCAGACGATTTCACAAGGCGGCAGAGCTGCTGATCGTGTTCATACACTCGCCACCTGGTACAACCCATGTGCGTTTGCTGTTCCTGCGTTAGCTCCCGGACAAACATTTGCCCATTTGTTCTGCAACGCGCGACGGGGCAGTCTGCGGGGGCCGGGCAGCTATAACGTGGATTTCTCCGTCTTCAAGGACTTCAAGTTCGGTGAAACGCGAAACCTGCAGTTCCGTGCCGAAGCCTTCAACCTGTTCAACCATCCGCAATTTGGGACTCCCGCCAACACAGTGGACGTTGCCGGATTCTCTGGACAGATTACGAGTTCCGGTCGGGCGCGCGAGCTTCAACTGGCGTTCAAGCTGACATTCTAGAATGGGCCATCGATTCGCAGGCAGGAATCACAAAAGGCAAACTGCATGAGTGCGACGCGAAATTCCATAGGGCCTCGTTATCTCAAACCGACGGTGCCGCTGGCACTGTTGGTTTGCCTGTGTATCTACGCCGAGGGCGGCTCCAACGAAGTGACGGCAGCCTTAAACCCACAGCAAGAGTCCTCAGTACCAGGTTCTACGGCGGCACAGCTTCCGCCAGTCCATCTCGACGGCAACTATTTTGCTCGCGCTGGTCATCGCTTCCTTCCTGTTGGCGCTAACTGGGTCCCAGCGAAAGCGGCCATGCAATGGCCCACACAGTGGGATCCAAAGGCAATCCAAGCCGACTTTGCAAGGATGCACGAACTGGGAATCAATACGATTCGTCTCGACTTTGTTTGGGCATGGATCGAGCCTCGTCCTGGTGACTACAATCCGGAAGCCTTTCGGGCCCTCGACTTCTTGATCTCGCTTGCTCACCGTTATCAGATTTATCTGCATCCATGCCTTTTGATCGGTGGCGAAGTCGGTGAAGCCTATTGGGATGTGCCCTACCGGCAGGGCCGGCACCCGCATTCCGATCCCGACATGCTGCGGATCGAAACCGATCATGTGGCGGAACTGGCGCGCCGCTACGGAAAGGAGACCGCGATTCTTGCCTGGGACTTAACCGACGAACCTCCCTTCTGGATTGCTGCCGACAGTACTACCGATTCGATGGCCGTCAACTGGACGCGCCTGCTCTCCTGGTCGATCCGACACCACGATTCGCTGCATCCCATCGTGGTTGGAACCAGCATGGAAGACGTCGGACACGGACCGTTCCGGCCCGACAACGTTCGCGAAGAAGCCGACTTTTTCAGTGTTCACCCGTACTCCATCTATGCGCCTAAACTTTTCCCCGATGCCATGCTCTCCGAGCGCGGCACGTATGGATCGGCTTTCGAAACGGCTCTTTCCGGCGGTGCGGGCCGGCCTGTGATGGTGCAGGAAATCGGAGCCTCTTCGGCGCAATACGATCCGGAGCAGATAGCAAAGTTTCTGCGGACGAGCCTTTACTCCGGGCTGGGAGCGGGCGCGAACGGATTTCTTATCTGGTGCTACACCGATGCAGCGCCGGAGCAGTTCCACAGAGTCCCATATCTGCGCTCTCCACACGAAACCCAATTCGGTCTTACGACCTGGGATGGGAAAGAGCGGCCTTCGGCCAAGATGCTTCAGGATTTCGAACGCACCGTGGCTCAACTCGACCTTACTGGAATTGAGCCCGCCCCGGCTGAGGCCGGAATCATTGTTCCCTACGAATGGTCGAAGCCTCATGGGGACTTCTCTCGTTTTGGCCTGACTGGTCCGGAAGTTGTCCCTTACACCTCGACCGATGAGGGCGCAAATGTCGCGGGACAATCGCAGCCAAATCTGAGTGACGAAAATCTCTGGCTGACCGGCTCGTGGCTTTCCTCCTTTGTGATCGCGCGCCGCGCCGGCATAAAGGCAGATTTCCCACGAGAGTATGACGACTGGCAGAGCCGCCGAGTCTTGTTGCTCCCCTCGCCATTAACCGGCACCGACAGTTTCCTGGTGCACGTTCACTCCGACTTTTGGGAAAAAGTAAAACAGTATGTCTCACAAGGGGGAATGTTGTATGCATCGGTAGCGGCTGATGCTGCCATTCCGGAGATGGAGTCGCTATTTGGAGCGAGGCTGGTCGATACGAATCCCAAAGAAGACGTAACGCTTAAGATTGTGGCTCCATTCGGGGACTTGAAGGTTGGTGACACTTTCCACTACTCAGTACCCGCCGCAACCCAGCGTTCGTGGGGCGCGGTGCTCGAACTGGCAGGCGGAACAGTCATCGCGGTGGATCAAGACAATCGGCCCGCCTTGGTCTCCCACATTCTGAGCTCGGGAAAAACCCTTTTGAGTGCGTATCCTCTTGAGCATTATCTTGCGAATCTGCCAGCGGCTTTCGACAAGCCAGAAAACACCCATCGCATCTATCAGGCGGTTATGGATTGGGCTGGCGTAAAGCCTCTGTTCCGGACGGACCAGCCTTCAGTTGAAGTTTCAGCGCTCAAGACCGACCATCGCGGCTATGCGGTGCTAGTGAATCACGGGTCTGAAGCCCGCTCGGTGACCGTCTCGAGCAGTCTGACGATTCGTTCGGTGCAAAGAGTGAGCTCGACTGGTCTTGTTTTGCTCAAGCTCGAGGGTTCGACGTGGAAGATGGAACTCGGGGCGTATGAGGGCGCGGTGATTGCATGGAGAGAATGAAAGATTCGGATGGCCGGGTGGCGTCGTGTATTTAGCGGAGGCAACCGTGGTTGGGGCAGTTGATATCGGCGGCACCAAAATAGCGGTGGGAATCGTAGATGACCGGGGCCGCGTGCTCGCTCGCCGGCAATGTCCGACCGCTGCCGATCAGGGCTACGAAGCAGCCCTCGTGCGGACCGAGCGCCTATTGCGCGAAGTCACGACGGAAACCGACGTGAATATCAGCGGCATTGGCATCGGCTCGACGGGCCCTGTCGATCCTTTCACAGGAGAAATCGGGGACGTAAATTTCTTTCCCACATGGAAGGGTCAAAATCCGGTCCGCGACCTGGCGGAACTGTTTCGGGTATCGGTCGCTATGGAGAATGACGCGGATGCCGCCGCCCTGGCGGAAGCCGGCTGGGGAGCAGGAAAGGACAAAGCGCGCTTGGTGTACGTCACGATTGGGACGGGCATCGGAAGTGGAATCATCCTCGACGGGCAACTCTATCGTGGCGTAGACCAGTCGCATCCGGAAATTGGCCATCACCTCATCGATCCTTTGGGTCCGCAATGTCTCTGCGGTTTTCGGGGCTGCTGGGAATCGCTGGCTGCCGGGCCGGCCATGGTGGAGTGGCTTCTGAGTCAAGCTCCGCCGGACTACCCGCATCGAGCGAATTTGAGCGCAAAGCGGATCTGCGAGCTCGCGCTTGAGGAGGACAAGTTGGCCAGCCGAGCCGTGGAAAGAGAAACCCGTTATCTCGGCCTCGGTCTGGCCAACTTGGTGACTCTGTTCGCACCCGATGCAATTGTCCTGGGCGGCAGTGTTATGAAGAGCGCCCATCTCTTTCTCGATGGTGTTCGAAAAATCATTCGTGAAAGTTGCCGTTTGGTCCCGTTTGAGAAAACCGAGCTGGCACTGGCCTCATTAGGAGAAGACACGAATCTCATTGGGGCGGCACGAGCATGGCATCACCGGTTTGTTCCAGAGAGAGTGGCCCGTGCTTAAAAGCCTTTCCATGATCGAGGGTGAATATCTCCAGGACATTCTTGATCAGCCCCATGCTCTCGAGAACACGCTGGCTGGACTCGGTACTTCGAAATCACTGCAGCAGCTGGTCGATCGCCTCAAGGATGGTAAGTTTCATCGGGTCGTTCTGACCGGGATGGGGTCCTCCTTCCATGCGCTCCATCCATTGAACTTAGACCTGATCAGTCATGGCTTCACTGCGCTGATGGTGGAGACCTCGGAGTTGGTCCACTACAAGAACCATTTCTTTACACCCAAGACCTTGATTATTGCGGTTTCGCAGTCAGGACAGAGCGCGGAAATCGTGCGGCTGATTGAGATGAATGCGAAGCGGTCCGCTGTGATCGCCGTGACCAACACCGAAGAGAGTGCGCTGGCACAGTACGCGAACGCCGTTCTGTTGACTCAATCAGGACGAGAGTTCTCGGTCTCCTGTAAAACGTATGTCACAGCGCTCATGGCGCTGAAGTGGCTCGGTGACGTTCTGTGTGAACGCGATCTCCGTTATTCGGGTCGTGAATTGAAGCATGCTGCTCCCGCCGTAGCTGCTTATCTTGCTGACTGGAACGACTACGTCGGCAATCTGGTTTCCAAGCTGAATGATATCCGGCACTTGTTTCTGGTGGGGCGTGGTCCCTCGCTGGCCGCGGTGGGCACCGGGGCCCTGATCGTGAAGGAAGCCGATCACTTTCACGCCGAGGGTATGAGCAGTGCGGCCTTCCGCCACGGCCCGCTGGAGATGTCAGGGCCAGAAACATTCGTACTGGTTTTTTCGGGCGATACAAGGACTCGGGCTCTTAATCGCCGCCTGGTGGACGACATCCAGCAGCAGGGCGGCTGCGCCGAACTGCTCGGCGAGGACGCCTCAACAGAGTGCTTTCGGCTCGGTGAGCACGGTGCAGCAGTCAGACCGATTGTCGAGATATTACCGGTCCAGATGATCACGCTTGCGCTTGCAGCATGCGCAGGACGTGAGCCTGGCAGGTTTGAACTGGCCACGAAGGTTACGACGACAGAGTAATTGGTCAAAGAGACAACCGCATGAGGCGAAACCGATATATGGTCGGCCTGGTCTTCTTGACATTTTTCGTAATGTCGCTTTTGACCAATATTTTGGGTCCGATGGTGCCCGACATCATCAGCAGCTTCCAAGTCAGTCTGACCGCGGCGGCTCTCCTGCCTTTTTCTTTTTTCATCGCATACGGGCTAATGTCGATTCCCGCCGGATTCTGGGTTGAAAAGTATTCTGAAAAGCCCGTCATGATTGCGGCATTTATGGCCGGAACGGCCGGATCGCTCAGCTTCGCGCTGTCTCCAGCATACTCGGTCGCGATTGCGTCGCTATTCGTGATGGGAGCCGGTATGGCGACACTACAAGTGGCGATCAATCCGCTGTTGCGTGTAGCTGGGGGAGAAGAACACTTTGCGTTCAACTCGGCATTTGCTCAGTTGATTTTTGGCTCTGCATCGTTTGTCAGTCCCAGGATCTACTCTTACCTGGTCGAAAATCTCGGCTCTCCGTCGACTAACAACAACATTCTCCTACGCCTTCTCGGGAGAATCACGCCGCCGAACCTTCCCTGGGCTTCGATGTATTGGATTTTCGCTGTATCGACCGTGCTCATGATTATTGTCCTAGTCTTGACGCGCTTCCCGAGAGTGGATCGCAAGGAAGACGAACGGGCAGGTTCCCAGCAGATATATGGCGAACTCCTGCGGAAACCAATTGTATGGTTTTTCTTTTTCTGCGTATTCGCCTACGTCGGTTCGGAACAAGGCACGGCCAACTGGATTTCAGAATTCCTGGCGAGGTACCACGGCTATGATCCCCACACAACGGGCGCATCGGCCGTCTCCTGGTTTTGGGGGCTCCTGACCGCGGGGTGTTTCATTGGCATGGTTTTACTGAAAATCTTCGATAGCCGAAGAGTCCTCATCGGGTTTTCCCTAGCCGCCCTGCTATGCCTGACGGCCGCGTTGTTCGGCTCTTCGCGAGTTGCCTTGTACGCGTTTCCGGGCATCGGCCTTTTCGCTTCCATCATGTGGCCGGTACTCGTTTCGTTGGCGCTAAATTCTGTGTCGGAACATCACGGGTCGTTCGCCGGGATCTTGAGCACTGGAATCATGGGCGGCGCAGTGGTCCCGGTCATTATCGGTCGCATCGGCGATCATTTCGGCCTTCGCACCGGCTTGGCCTTCCTTTACGTCACCTTTGGATGTGTGTTGAGTGTGGGTTTCTGGGCCAAGCCAATCATCACCAACGCAACGGTTAGCCTGAAAAAGCCCATTGTGGAATCTGTTTCTTAGGGGAAATGAATGATGCATAACAAAGTCTACTCGTGCCCTCTGGCTTTGTTCATCGTTGTCTTCGCGGCCATGGCAACTAGTGTACTGCGTCATGCAGATTGACGTGTATTGAGGGTACGGCGAGCGCGTTTCACTTTCTCCAGGATGTCGGCGGCGCGTGCAGTCCAGATGAACGGTTTCGGACTTTCGTTGTGACGGTCGATGTAGGTCCCGATGGCCATGATGAGTTCTTCCAGATCACGGAAGACGCCACGGCGGAGCCGGTTTTGAGTCAGGTCGCGAAAGAAACGTTCCACCATATTCAGCCAGGAAGCGCTGGTGGGAGTGAAGTGCAGATGAAAGCGGGGGTGTCGCTTCAGCCAGCGCTGCACTTTGGGATGTTTATGGGTGGCGTAGTTGTCGCAGATCAAGTGGAGCTGACGATCGGCTGGGATGGTCTGGTCGATCAGGAGGAGAAACCGGAGCCATTCCTGATGTCGATGCCGCTCTTGGCACAGGCCAAAGACTTCGCCGTTGGCGGCATTCAGCGCGGCAAACAAAGTGGCGGTGCCGTTTCGTTTGTAGTCATGCGTCATGGTGGCGCCGCGCCCACGCTTCAGCGGCAGACCGGGTTGGGTACGATCCAGGGCCTGAATTTGGCTCTTCTCGTCCGCGCACAGCACCAGCGCGTGCTCGGGCGGATTCAGGTACAGACCGACGATGTCTTCCAGTTTCTCCGCGAACTCGGGAGCGTTACTGATCTTGAAGCTTTCCAGGCGATGCGGCTTCAGACCGTGGGCCCGCCAGATGCGCCGCACGCTGGCTTCGCTGATGCCGACCGCTGCCGCCATGGTGCGCGTGCTCCAGTGGGTGGCGTTGGTCGGCCGATGGCGCGTGGTGAGGGTCACCACGCGTTTCCTCAAGCGGGGGCCGATCTTGGGCTTGCGGCCGGGCCGGGGCGCATCTTTCTCCAACCCCGCCACCCCCAGGGTGAGGAAACGCTTGCGCCAGCGGGAAACTTTTTTCGGTGTAATCGCCATGCGGGCGGCGATTTCCTTGTCCTGCTGGCCGGAAGCTGCGAACAACACGATGCGAGCGCGCTCCGCCACCCGCACGGGGAGGGATCGGCTGCGGGTTTGGGATTCCAGGATCGTTCGCTGTTCCGGACTCAACCTTAGGGCAGGGGCAATGCGCATCCGCAACCGTCTCCTTCATCATAAGACGCACGCGGATTGATAAAGGTTGTTAGTTGTGACGCACTACACTAGAATCACGGTGGAGTAATCTGTGCCGTCTGTAGTGGGTCTTGGTTCACTCCTCGCGCAGCAGGATCATAGGATCAACCGAGAGCGCGCACCGTGCTGGAATCCATGTAGCCAATAACCCCAGCAGCGCCATTGCCAGAACAACACCAGCTAATACCAGTGGATCGTGGGACGTTTGCCTGGTACACGATATAAGCCAGCACCCGGCTTGCGAGAATTCCTAGGAGCAATCCTTCCGTCGAACCAACCGCTAACAACTTGAAAGCTCGTCCCAACGCTGTTGCGCAACTGCTGCCGGAGCGAGCCCTGCGTTCCACTCCCCGTGGCAGTCGTTTGGCTCTGCAATAACACCTCAAACGACGAGCGCCACCCGGGCGAAAGCGCTTCGATCCGCAATGCGCGCCCCAATCGATCACGTGCATGATATCGATATCGGCGGCGGCGACACCTAATCTGGCGGCGGTGTCGCGGTCAATGATCACCGTTGCTTCCAGACCTTTATCTTGCTGGTCGGTGTTGACGTCGCGGAGCTGTGGCATTGAACGCAGTTTCTGCAGCAGGGAAACACAGAATGCGATTCCGCCCCGCGCACGAAGGGAAATCCATGGTGCCCCGAAGGGCAATGCTGTTCGGCTATGAATACGGGCTAAACCAGTTCACAATTTCACGAAACCGATGGCAGCTCCCAAATACTATTCAACATTAGATGAGTGGGCTAAGGGGTAAAGCTCTGGTCACCACCAGTAAAGTTACGTAAACCGCGAGGAGCACGGAAGCCTCAGCCGTTATCCTGAATGCGCAAATGCCGAAATAGCCAATAATTGCACCGCATTCGCGGCAGTTTGGGAGAGGAGTTGTGGTAAGCTACGCTTGACTCAATAAAGCTCTTGAGGGGGAGCTGCTTAAATTCGTCAGGAGGTTAAATTTGTGCCCCTCAACTCCCGGGTATCATTTAGTAAAAACTCGCCAAGTTATCGTTTATTAACTTTTCACCTCGGCGGGTCATCAGAAGGACGCGATGGGAGAGTTCACAGCACACGTTCTCGAGCTGTATTGAGAGCAGGGGTAAAGTGCCTCCGCCCAATCAGGCCTGTTCGTCGCCTGTGCCGCCTCCATTGGATATCTGTTACATCAATTGGATATCTGTTACATCAATGCCGCCTTTTTGACCAGCAAGTGATGGTCTGAGAATTGCGTGATCTTGAATAAGAACGTACACGAGAAGGTTTGTTTTCCATTGCAGATGGGTGAGCTTTTTGTCCGCGAAGCCGTTCATAATTGAGAACGAATTTGGCGGCAAAGGCCGAAGATGGGGCGGGCTAGGAACTAGAGGAATGACTGAAAACGGGGGGAAATGCCTCCGCGTTGCCGCTTGCTCATCGCCCATTCAGCGTCACGCGAGATACGCAATGTGGTGGAGACACCCGGTCAGACATTGCCGCATCTCACATCTCAAGGTTCGATCACATCGACAGAATTGCGGGAACACCGAGGCATTAGCTTGGGTTCGGGCGTTAAGCAGGAGGCACGAGTCTGCCTGAAGCCAACTTCGGACAAGCGCAGCAGTGATATAAGACAATCGTATTCAGCTGGTTAGCTCACAAACACCCTGTAAGTGAGAGGGCGAAGCTGTGAATGGCGAAGCACCCGAGTGGATCTGCTGAATTGATGTCTGTCACAATTCGACTGACGAAATTCTGCTTAGATTTGGAGAGAGTATGAGCGATTTGTCCCAAAACCGGTCTTGCCGAATCAGAGTGATATTTACACTGGTGCTTGGCTTTGCACTAATTGCTTCTGCAGTTGGCCAGAGTCGTGTTGTGTCTGACCATAGTACGGCTCTCGATCAAGTCCACTCAAGAGCCGAGCGTGAAGCGGCACAACTGGTGTCACTGTCCCCGGAGAAGATCATCTCGTTGCTACGAGAGGAAACGGGGCTAATGCTGGAAGTGAAAAAGTTGCTGGTCCGAAGGGCATTCGAGCAGGGGCGCATTTTGGACCCAGAGGACCTCACCGATGAAGCTCTCTTTCAATTGGTCCGGGATGACCAGAAGATCAGAGTGTTGATCACACAGGAAATTGAAGATCGTGCCTATGTTCGTGCCAAGCCGACCCGGGAAGAACTGGCGCGCAACAACGCAAATGGGCTTGCGCAGGTAACGGAGGATCAAACCGCATCGCTTGATTCGAAGCTGATGAATGCGGGACAAATGCCGGTAGGCCAAAGCCAGGAAGATGCGTACTGGTCCACTCACGATAATCAATTGCAGCCCACTTCCCCGCAATTGCAGTTGACCCAACCGCCGTCTCAATCGTCGCCCTCAACACCATCTCAACCTAATCCTCAGACTCCGTCGATTGACGATATCCGACGACAGCTGCAGCTTGCGCAAATGCAATCTCCAAATAATGGCGGCGGAATGCAGTCGCAGGCAGCGTTGATGGCGAAGATCTCTCCTGATCAGTTGCCGGCGCTGCTGAACGCGAGTGGCATGCAAAGTTTGTCCAGTACAGCGTCGTCTACGGGAAATAAAGGAGGCTCGATCAACGGAGGAGGAACTGGAGCGGGAAGCAGTTTCAGTTCGTCCGTGCTCGGTGCAGCAGGATTAACAGATTTACTACAGAACCAAAATGACGAGTTCGAGCCTCCCCAGCAGGCGAAGTTGGAAAAACCGCAGACACAAACATCCAGGGAGACACGGTTCCCTCAACAACCGTTTCTTCATCATCGGCCAAATCCCTATGCTGATATCCCCTCGCTTTATGACCTCTACACCCAGTATTCGCGACGTTCTCCGATATTGGCACGCTTCGGTGAAGAAGTCTTCACCAACGGTACCGGGAATGTGGAACAACTGCCGATGGACTTGCCAGCCGGACCGGACTACGTAGTTGGTCCAGGCGATGGGCTGAATATTGATTTGTGGGGCGCGGTTTCGCAACGGCTACGACGAGTTGTGGACCGCGAGGGCAGGGTCATGCTGCCGGAAGCGGGAAACGTGCAGGTCGCGGGGCGCAATCTGGGAGAAGTTCAGCACCTAGTTCAGACTGTCCTGCGCACCCAATTTCGCGATGTGGAAGCCGACGTGTCCCTGGGCCGCGTGCGCACAGTTCGAGTGTATGTAGTAGGCGATGTTCAACGTCCTGGAGCTTACGACATCAGTTCGCTCTCAACGCCACTTAATGCGCTATACGCTGCTGGCGGGCCCACCTCGCAGGGATCATTGCGCACACTTAAGCACTATCGAGGAAAGGACATCGTGCAGGAAGTGGATGTCTATGACCTCTTGCTCCACGGCATCAGGTCTGATGTTCAAAGACTGCAACCAGGGGACACGGTTTTGGCTCCGCCGCTCGGGCCACAAATCAAGATCGAGGGCATGGTACAGCGGCCTGCGATGTATGAGTTGAAAGGCGAGAAGACTCTGGCGGAGGTGCTTGAATTGGCCGGCGGAGTTTTGCCCTCCGGTACATTGCGGCACATCGATGTGGAACGTCTGGAGGCGCATGAGAGTCGCACGATGCTGGCGCTTGACGTTCCGGAAACCAATAACCAGGAAAGCGTGAACCAGGCATTGCAGGATTTCAAGATTCAGGATGGCGATAAGGTGAAGATTTCCCCGATCGTCTCCTTCGCCGACAAAGCGGTATTTCTCGATGGTCATGTATTCCGCCCTGGGAAGTACGCGTACCGGGACGGAATGAAGGTCACAGACCTGATCCGGTCTTATAAAGACCTGCTTCCCGAACCGTATAACCGGCACGCGGAAATTATTCGCTTGAATGCGCCGGATTACAGTCCCACGGTCATGGCCTTCAATTTAGGCGACGCGATGGCGGGCAAGAGTCCAGATCTTGTTCTCAAACCGTTTGACACAGTACGGGTTTTCGGGCGTTACGACTTCGAGGATCCACCCAAAATCACCGTTACTGGCGAGGTTAGAGACCCGGGAGATCACGTCACCAATGGAGCTACGAATCTCCGCGACGCCGTCTATCTGGCCGGAGGAGCAACTCCTGATGCACTTCTCAGCGATGCACAGGTTTTCCGCCAAACTGAAGATGGAAGCGTCAAGGTCATCAGCGTCAACCTGGCAAAGGCGCTTTCAGGATCGGAAGCGGACAACATTCTGCTGGAACCCAAGGATCGGCTATTCGTTCAGCGTAACTTGAGCAAGGCCGATCCACCAACGGTTGTCATTGCCGGACCAGTGGTTCGACCAGGCAAGTATCCCCTGGGGCGAGAAATGAATGCCACTGATTTGGTCCGGTTGGCTGGAGGCTTCAAACGCGGTGCCTTCACGGATTCGGCGGATCTTACGCGCTACACAGTGGAAGATGGCAAGAAGATCGAAGCTGAACACGTCAGTGTTCCGATTGCGAAGGCCATGTCGGGCGACGCTGATACAGATATGCGTCTCCGCGATGGCGATGTGCTGACTATTCGAGAATTGACCGGATGGCAAGACATTGGGGCAACTATTGAGGTCCGTGGCGAAGTACTACATCCAGGTGTGTACGGGATCCGCAACGGGGAACGCCTCAGCTCAATCATTGAGCGCGCGGGCGGTTTCCGGGATGACGCGTATCCTTACGGGGCCGTTTTCGAACGAGCGCAGGTCAAGGAACTGGAGGCGAAAAGTCGCGCCGACTTGATCAATCAGCTTCAAACCCAAGGCGCCAGCTTGAAATTGATACCCGAAGCTGAACCGGAGCAAAAAATTGCCAAAGAGGCCGCATTGATTCAATGGCAAGATGCCTTGGAGAAGCTTCAAAATACGCCTCCGGCCGGGAGGCAAGTAATTCACATCTCGGCAAACGTGAAGCACTGGGTGAACAGTCCCGCTGATATACAAGTTCGCGCCAAAGACGTGCTTTATATACCGAAAAGGCCGAATTCCGTGATGGTGAGCGGTGAGGTCTACAACCCGACGGCGGTTACGTACAAACCTGGACGCAGTGCGGGCTGGTATCTGCAGCAGGCGGGTGGACCCACGAACGTCGCCAACAAGAAAGCGATTTTTGTAATCCGCGCGGATGGATCGGTGGTGGGCGGACGTGGCGGGTTGTTTAGCGGCGGCGCAGAAGGCGCAGATATGCGGCCGGGCGATATGGTAATGGTGCCGGAGAAGGGCTTCACAGCTAATACGCGCTGGAGGACCACGCTGCAAGCGGCGCAATTGGCGTACGCGGTGGGCATAGCCATACAAGTGGGCCGATCTTTCCGGTGAAGTGGAGTTGCGTGTCGCGCCTGGCAGGATTGTTGGCAGGTCTGTGGTTCGCGACATCGATTACTGCTCTCTCCCAAAAGTGCAACACTTGCTCTGCTTTGAGCCCTGGGAGCAGTGCCGGGTCTAGTCCTATTGTTTCGTCTTCCAACTCGGGTGAGCAGAATCCTGGTTGGCTTGCGCCCGGCGCCGATCCTGAGAATAAGTTGGGCTGGCCACTCGTGAAACACCTGGCTTTGGACCAGACCGCATTCTGGACAAGTCCTAAGGAACTGCGCAAGTCCAGCATTGCAGTTTCATTTGCGCCGTTTGCGGCTTTCACCGGCGCATTGATTGCAAGCGACAGTTGGCTGGCAAAGCAGGTGCCGAATAGACCCGGCCAGTTGAAAGGTAGCAATGACTTTTCAAGCTGGACGACTTATTCTTTGGCGGGCGCTGCTGGAGCTTCATATTTATGGGGGCACCTGAGAGGCAACGATCATTTGAGTGAGACAGGATTTCTCGCGGGCGAGGCCATGGTCGACAGCACAGCGGTTGCTTTCGCATTGAAAGGAATCTCGCAGCGCGAGCGTCCGTTTGAGGGCAACGGTCACGGCGCGTTTTTTCGTGGCGGAAATTCCTTTCCATCCGAGCACTCTATTCTCGCCTGGTCTGCTGCCGGCGTGTTCGCGCACGAGTATCCGGGGCCGCTCACCAAGCTGTTTGCGTACGGCCTGGCTTCCGCTGTGACACTTACTCGCGTCACCAGCAATCAGCATTTTGCTTCTGATGCTTTTGTAGGAAGTGCTTTGGGCTGGTACATCGGCCGGCAAGTCTACCGCGCTCATCACGATCCCGGTTTGGGTGGCGGACCTTGGGGAGATCTCAGGCAAAACTATGGTGAAGGTCCCCGGAATCCAGACAACATGGGCTCTCCGTACGTGCCGATAGACAACTGGGTCTACCCAGCCTTCGATCGCCTGACTGCGCTCGGCTATATCAAGAGTGCTTTTGTTGGGCAGCGTCCCTGGACTCGCATGGAGTGCGCTCGGCTTCTGGATGAGGCTGATGAGCGTCTTGGTTCCGAACCAAAAGCGCATGAAGCCCAATCGCTTTATGACGAACTAGTGCAGGAGTTTTCTGAAGAGCTCCATCGCCTGGATGGAGCTGCCAATCTCAGCGCCAGTGTTGATTCCATTTACACGCGTGTAACCGGTATTTCTGGTACGCCCTTGCGTGATGGCTATCATTTCGGACAAACCATCATCAACGACTACGGACGGCCATATGGCGAGGGCTATAACAATGTTTCCGGAATTAGTGGGCATGCTGTAGCCGGCCCACTTTCATTTTCCTTTCGAGGCGAGTACCAGCATGCGCCGGCTGTTGCATCAGACCCTCCAGACGTTTTACAAGCTACCGCTCGTCAAGACGGCGCCCTTCCATTGCCGAATGGCTTTTCTACCATCGACCACTTTCGTTTGCTAGATATCGCAGTTGGTGTCACACTCAAGAATCTTCAGATTTCTTTTGGCAAACAGAGTCTTGAATTAGGTCCTGGCGACGGCGGGTCACTCTTGCTGAGCCGCAACGCCGAGCCTTTGCTGATGCTTCGCATCGATCAGGTCTCACCAATGCGCATTCCGGGCATCTCACGGATCCTGGGACCGGTACGCACTCAATTTTTCCTTGGGCAGTTATCGGGTCAACATTGGGTCTTCTCCGACGGCAAACTATTTGGCCCTAACCTCGGCACTCAACCCTATATTCATGGAACAAAGTTGAGCTTTAAGCCGACCGCTAATCTCGAGTTCGGTATGGGCGCAACGATACTCTTTGGCGGTCCGGATCTCCCCTTCACTTGGCATAACTTCCTACGCACGTTCTACGCTAATGCTGTCCCTGGGACGGCGAGTGATGCTGGGGATAGGCGGTCCACATTCGATTTCAGCTACCGAGTTCCTCGCCTGAGGGATTGGCTGACCATCTACGCGGATTCATTAGTAGAGGATGAGTACTCACCGCTTGGATCCACGCGTCCCTCGATGCGTTTAGGCATGTACTTCCCAAAGATACCTAAGATTGCGAACCTGGATCTCCGCCTCGAAGGGGTTTATACCGATGTGCCGGGGCAAAAGAATACAGGTTTTATCTACGCCAACGGCCGGTATCGTTCCGGCTACACTAATGATGGCCAGTTGCTGGCCAGCTGGATTGGGCGCCAGGGCCGAGGAGGACAAGGCTGGGCTACGTATTGGTTTTCGCCGCGAAGCAAGTTTGAAGTTGCTTACCGCCATGCAGAAGTAGACAAGGCATTCATCGGTGGCGGTCGCCTCAATGATTTTCGCGGCGGTATTGATTGGATGGTGCGAAAGGACTTGGCCCTTTCCGGGTCGATGCAGTATGAGCAGTGGAAGTTCCCAGTGTTGTCGGCGACGGGTCAGTCGAACGTCACTGCGTCAGTCCAGTTGACCCTATATCCCAATTGGCGGATTAGCAAATGAGGGAACTCGCGCCAGAGCGGCAAGTCGAAGACGTGAACGGACACGTGGTCCCAGAGATGGAGGAGTTGGGGACGATTGAGGCTCCCGACAGGACAGTTGAGCGTTTGCGCCTTCTTTGGAGTGAACGGCGCTTTCTCCGAAAGACTCTTGCGGCAGGCGTGGTGCTCGGTGTCGTCATAGCGTTCTTACTTCCAAAGCACTTCCAATCGACAGCACAACTGATGCCTCCTGATTCTAGCGATTCTTCTCCTGCGATGGCCATGGTTGGAGCACTGGTATCCGGAGGGTCGGGAGGTGGGCTGGCCGCCTTGGCAAGTAACCTCCTGGGGCTGAAGAATTCGAGTGCCGTATTTGTTGGTATTATGCGCAGCTATACCGTGCAAGAACGGCTTGTGGATCGTTTCGATCTGCAGAAGGTGTACGGGCGGAAGTTCAAGGAAGATGCGTGCAAGGAACTGGAGGATAACACCGGTCTCTCGGAGGACCGCAAGAGTGGGATCATCAGCATTGAAGTTACCGACAGGGATCCCAACCGCGCTGCGGCCATTGCTGGAGCCTACATCGAGGAATTGAACCGACTGGCAGCCGAGGTCTCTACCTCCGCTGCCCACCGGGAGCGAGTTTTTCTCGAAGAGCGCTTGCGAGAAGTCAAACGCGACCTGAATACAGCTGCAACAAAATTCAGCGTATTCGCCAGCAAGAATACGACGATCGACATAGACGCGCAGGCAAAGGCTATGGTCGAGGCTGCCGCAACGGTCCAGGGAGAACTGATTGCAGCGGAGTCCGAATTGAAGGGGTTTGAGCAGATCTATACGCACAACAATGTGCGAATACGTGCCCTCAAGGGTCGAATTGCAGAGCTTCAGGCTCAGTTGTTAAAGCTTGGCGGAGCGCCGCCCGCGGAGGGAGGACAAGGGGCATCGCCGCAGGGGGACTCCCTCTACCCCTCAATCCGTCAATTACCGCTCCTCGGTGTCACATATTTTGACCTTTATCGCGAAGCCAAGATACAGGAGGCAGTGTACGAGGCGCTGACACAACAATTCGAGATGGCGAAGGTTCAGGAGGCTAAAGAAACACCGAGCGTGAAGGTGCTGGATAAAGCGAATGTACCGGAAACGAAATCTTTTCCGCCGCGCCTGCTTATCATTTTCCTGACCACATGCCTCACTCTAGTTGGAGGCGTATTCTGGGTTCAGGTTCGCGCGCGCTGGGAACGAACCGAGTCCGGCCATCCAGGCAAGATCCTGGCGCTAGAAGTCTTTCAAACCGTCAACGCCCACATGCCGTGGAGCACACCCAACGGCTCGCGCTTGCATGCGATGGTACATACGGCATGGGTTCGACTCGCTCGCCGTCCTCAAGCGGATGACCCGCGTTGAGGGATGATCCTGAGAAAGCAACTCGGAAAATGAGCCGACTCAATCGCTGGTTGAATTCACCAGCACTCTCCTCACGTCCCTGGGCCCAATTGAACAAGGCGAGTTTCAGCATCGCCGACCAGGCATTGGCGGTAGGGGGAATGTTCGCCGCAAATGTTGTTCTGGCACGGGTGGTCAGCAAGGACGAGTACGGTATTTTCGCCGTTTCTTATTCCATATATGTCTTCTTTCTGGGGCTCCACAACGCTATGGTCCTGGAGCCCTACACCGTTTTTGGCTCGGGCAGATATCACCACCTGTTTTCGGCGTACGCTCGCTTGATGTGGAAAAGCAATGCACTGATGTGCGGGGCACTATCAGCTCTCTTATTACTGGTATGGGTGATCCTTCACTGGATAGCGCGCAGCATAGCGACTCCGGCGCTGCTGGGAATGGCGTTGACTTGCGGGGTGCTGATGACAGGTAGCTACGTCAGACGCGCCTTTTACATTCAAAGGGCACCACATCGGGCCGCGCGTTTCTCGCTCGTGTTCTTCACAGCTTTGCTGGCCATGTTATTTGTCGCCGCGCGCGGCCATTGGCTTACGGGATTTACTACGTTCGCCATTGCAGCGGGCGCTTGGACGATTGCCGCCCTGGCAGAGGCACGGTCGATCCCAGGGTTGCGTGGGAGGGAGAACTTCCGCCAATTCGAACCGGGATACTGGCGCGAGCACTGGAAGTACGCAAAATGGGTGCTGGCCACCGCCTTGGTATTTCAGTTCATGACGCAGGGATACTACTGGCTGGTGGCCGGACTTGTGTCAGTTAGCGACTTGGCAGGGCTTCGCGCCATGCATCTGCTGGTTATCCCGATTGATCAACTATTCATCGCATTTACCTTGCTGGTGCTGCCTGCGATGTCACTTCGGTATGCTACGGGACGACGTGAGGCTCTGATCTCCTTTTGGAAAAAGTATTGTGTTCTGTTCCTTGTGATTACGGGGCTGTTTGCGATCTCGGTTCATGTCTTTCGTCGGCCGCTGCTGCATTGGATTTACGGAGGAAAGTTCGATGAGCTCTCCGGATTGCTGGGCCTGCTTGTGCTAGCACCCGTCCTGATGGCGCCCGGCAATGTCACCAATGCTTCGCTCAAAGCCATCGAGCGTCCCAGGGCAGTGTTCTACGCGTACGTAGCAAGCGCTTCGGTGACTCTCCTCGCTGGGATACCACTTGTAATTCGCCTCGGCCTCCGCGGTGCGGTTTATGGAATGTTGCTGTCCGCCTCGGTCTATTCGGTTACCCTGCTCGCGCTTTGGCTGGGGTTCACGCGGCAACAAAGCGCGCTGGAAGTGGTCGGGGTGGGTGCGTCTTGAGAGTGACTCCGAGGAGCTACCCAGGTGAGAGGGTCTAACCAGAACAGGTGCCTTTCGTGTCGAGGGCAATGAGGAAACAAGCGGTAAGTGCGGCTTACGAGAGAAGGCTGCTCGTAGGGGGTATTGCTGCGTATATCGCCTGCTTTCAGTGGATGTATATCCATTATCTTTATCCCAACTGGGCCTACTTTGGGTTCGACTACAACCCACCAGATCCAAAATACCTCGTGCTGGCCTGGACTTTGAGTTTGCTCCCGAGCCTGTGGATGCCAATCCACCTGACCCGCCCTTCCCAGTTCGCCTACTGGATTCTCTATTTCGTCGTGTTCATCCCTTCGATGTTCGTCCCCCTCTATGCGAACCTCGATCCACCGCCTCAAATCGCTTTGCTCATGATTGTCTTTTTTTTGGGCTTTGCATTGACGGGGCTGAGCTACCTGCTTCCTTTGGCTCAGCTTCGTCCCGTGAGCATTTCTCCTAAGGTGTTCTGGACTGCGTTCACGTGCATCGCTGTCGGATTGGCAGGCTGGACGCTAATTGTCTTCCACAACCATCTCCAGATCGTCTCCTTCGCCGACATCTATGAGCAGCGAAATACCTCCAGTGATATAGCGGAAGGGACGTTAGTGAACTATCCGCTGATGGGCCTGACTGGAGCCATCAGTCCTTTTCTGATGGCCTACGGTCTTTATTACCGACGCAGATGGTTTTTACTCGCCGGGATCGTGGGACAGATCCTGGTGTTTAGCGTTCTCGGAACGAAGGGTGCAATCCTTTCCATATTGTTCATTCCCGGCGTGTACGCTCTACTAAGGGTTGGCCGGAGTCCTTTGGGTCTGAAAATCACTTTTGCATGCCTCACTCTACTGGCCGGCTTATGCCTCTCCTACATCTCGTCCGGTTATGACCCAGGTCCACTTCTTTTCGTCACATTGTTCGTGGTTCTAATGCGGCTCCTCCCTATGGGAGGTTTGGTTACGGCCTGGTACCATAATTTTTTTCAACAGAATCCGCTTACTTACTACTCCCATCTGAAAGGTGTGAGTTGGTTTGTGAATTATCCGTACGCGAAGGCTATAGGTCTAGAAGTAGGTTCGCACTACCAGCCTGGTGCCGACCTTGACGCCACTGCTCACTTCTGGGCCATGGACGGGTTAGAGGCACTCGGACTTCCAGGACTGCTAGTTATCTCGGTGGTTTGCGGGCTCGTTTTTTGGGTGGTTGACTCAGCGGCAAAACGGCATGACCCTCGTCTGGCAGCGTTAGTCCTCACCTACGCGACTTATAACCTGGCGAATATTTCACTGTTCACCAGCTTGTTGTCCGGTGGCCTGGGATTGCTGACTGTGTTTCTGTATCTTTTGCAACCAAAGGAAGGGATGGAAGAACTTCATTACACTCAGCAGCACGCGCAAGCGCAACTCTCCCGAACGCCTCGTCTCGCGTGACGAGATGACAGTACCTAATGCGAAGCGCAGTCTCGCAATGAAAGGCCTGCGACGGTCTTACCGCCACATCAAGCGATTCGCATTAGCTCTTCGAGGTCAAGAGCTTTGGCAAGGGGTACAACACAGGGTTAGCAAAGTCTCGCTGGGAAATGAAGGCGCATGTTGGTGTGTGTCTCCTGAAGGAATATCGGAGAGCAGTGTCGTATACAGTGTGGGAGTGGGGGAAGATATTTCTTTTGATTTGGACCTCATTCAACGATATCGGCTACGCGTCCATGCTTTCGACCCAACACCGCGCTCGATTGGCTGGGTGCAGTCACAGGTCCTGCCTGAGGAATTCGTATTTCATTCGTACGGAGTGGCGGGCTTTGATGGTACTTGTCTGTTTTCACCCGCGAGTGATCCTGCGTATGTTTCGCACACTCTGCTACCGCGTTCAACCCCGTGGCCTGCAGTCGAGCTCCCCGTATATCGCCTGGCTACGATCATGAAAATGCTAGGCAACACGGCCATAGATGTCTTGAAGATGGACATTGAAGGAGCCGAGTATGAGGTACTTTTTGACTTGCTCGCCTCCGGGATTCGCCCAAGACAGATACTGGTAGAGTTTCATCACCGCTGGCCAGAATTGGGAGTTGGGCGAACGCGCAGGGCCGTGCGGGAACTGAATCAAGCTGGCTATTGGATATTCAATGTGTCAGCCAGCGGCGAGGAATACAGCTTCAAGCTCAGCTATTAGGTTCCACTTGCAGCAGAGGTCGAAGAAGAAGGAAGGGGGAGTCGAGGTGGCCATGCTTCTAAGGATTGTTGTGATCATTGCGGGTGTGATTTCCGGCTGTGCTTATGTGACTGCAGCGACGCCGCAAGAGTTCGGGGGCAAAGGTGACGTAGTGACGGTCCATGATGGGACGATCGATGGAGGTTCACTCTCTTTTCGCTCGGCATCCGCAGTATTCACGTCGAAAGATGTGGGAAAGGCGATCGTCGTCAGCGGAGCTGGCGCAGGGGGTAATGCGTTGGTGACCAAGATTCAAGCATTTGTTGCCGCGAAGCAGGTGACACTAGCCGCAAGCGCGAGCACGAGCGTCACGGAGGCGCTCACTTACTATGGTTCGGACGATACGTCGGCGATTCGTTCCTGCATATATCAAGGGATCGCCGCAAGCGGGAGCTGCACAATTAGTGATGGCGTTACCTTTATGGTGAGCAACAGCAAGAGCACAATCGCCACGTTTGCTGCAGGACATAATCCGGTTTCCAAGTTCACTCTCGACGGCCATGGAACCATTATCTTTGCCCCACAAGAACCGCTTACTGCAGGGACAAATGACAGATTTTTTTATATCTCATCTCAGGAAACCAATCCCATGCCGATTTCTGGCCCGATTGACAGGGGCGCAAGCTCTTTCACTGCACAGAATGTCTCCGATGCCTCCTTGCTCTCACCAGGCGACTGGGTGGTCATTACAGAAAGAGATTCTGCACCGATGGCGCGCGACAACGTGTACGCCGACTGGGCGCAAGTGTCAGAGGTAATGAATGCTGCAGTGAAGACAACCACGCCGTTCCGCACGGCGTTTCCCAACAAACGCCCGTGGGCCGGTCCACCACGATACTGGGGCTTGGGTTTCCGCAAGGTAGCGCCGCTAACCTCGAACGTTACGGTTCGTGACATTACGATTATTGTTCCAAAAGTCAAGGACAGCCATGTCGCGGTGGCTATTGCAACCCGAGATACGCGTGGAACAGTAATTTCGAATGTCAAATGTCAAGATGCTTCGGGAAATTGCTTTGCCGGCTATATGGATCAGGGCCTGAAGTTTCAAAACAACGAAGTCAACGGAGCGCTTTATCCTGAATTCGCGTCGGAAGTCGATGCCGACATCACTGGCAATCGAGTAAACGAGGTTGGAACGGCTCTCAGTCTGTTGACGCCAGCCACGAGTGGTGGTCTGGAAATTGATTTTGGAACAGCTTTTAGCAATGTTACTGACAACTCTATGGGCCCAGTCCGGCAAGTCTGTATACTGGTCTCGCCTGGCGTTCACGACACCGTAGTCAAAGGAAATATTTGTGACTTAGTAACATTTGGCAGCGCCGCAAGTTGCATTCTTTCTCGAGGTGGCTACCGAATGACCGTTACTCAGAACACCTGCAAAGGAGCAACCGGCAAGAGCACAGCTATCGACGTTGGTGATGCAAACGGTTTAACCGTGCCGATGTACAGCGACAGTAATCGAATTTTTGATAACAGCGTGCGTGGCTTCTCCAGAGCTTCAGCCTGTGGCGGTGGCCGGCTGCGGACAGATATGTGCCGTGAGCGATAGTCGGCTGCCAGAACACACTAAAGGAGAATGAAGGGGGAATTAAAGAGGCGCATACCAATGCGAGTGGCGCTGCTTGCAGGAACGTATTGCAAAGGGATGGGATATTTGGAGAACATGCTCCCCAAGTATCTTGCTCGGCTCGGGGTCGAGACGCATATCGTGGCTACGGATCTCCCGCCGTATTACTGGTTGCGGGACTTTCCGGAAACCTATGGAAATTTTGTGAGCCAGTCCCACCCAGGTACGGTCGAGAACCCGGACGGTTATACGCTACACATTGTCGGTCATAAGAAGATTGCTGGTTATGCGCGGATGGTGGGCGTCGGGGACAAGTTGTCCTCAATAAGGCCTGATATTGTGCAAGCTTCGGTTTGCATTGGCTGGATTGCCCTCGACGCTGCGTTGTACAAGGGAGCGATTGGTTACAAGCTGTTTACAGGCAACCACTACCACGCTTCTGTTTTCCCTTTAGCGACGCAACCGGCACCCTGGTGGAGTGGCCAGCGCTTGCACTGTATGCTGACGCGAACTCTACCCGGCAGGTTGGTAGGTCTTGTCACCGAGAAGTGTTATGCAATCGCACCCGACTGTGCGGACGTGGCGATCCGGTTTTTCGGGGTTCCACGAGGCAAAGTCGAGATCTGCCCTCTCGGGGTCGATACTGAACTTTTTGCGCCAATCTCGAGTGAAAAGGATCGACAGGCGAGACTTCAGTTCCGGGAGCGGCTCGGCCTTGTGGAGTCTGACATTTTGTGCATATACACCGGACGTTTTAGTGAAGACAAGAACCCTTTGCTGCTGGCGGAGGCTGTAGCGCGCCTTGCCAGCGCGGGACAACCCTATCGTGGGCTTTTTGTGGGGAACGGAATACAAGGCAAAGCGATTGAATCTTGCGTTGGATGCGTGACGCATCCATTCGTGCCGGTGCATCAATTGCCTGATATTTTCCGAGCTGCTGATATTGCGGTTTGGCCTGCGCAGGAATCCTTGTCTATGTTAGATGCGGCCGCGTGCGGCCTTCCTATTGTTGCCAACCACACCATGACGGCACAGGAACGCACTGAGGGAAACGGCTCTTTCTACAGATTGAATGACCGAGAGGACCTGATTCGGGTATTGCTTGGACTTCGCGACCAGCATACCAGGCAGCACCTGGGCACTTTTGGCGCGCAGAAAGTGGCGCGCAAATTCAGCTGGCACGCCGTCGCCAAGCGAAGGCTGGCGGACTACGAATCAGCTCTTCGGACCAAGACTTCGGTAAAGCCGAAGGCTGTGGTGGAGTCGTACGGCGGACTCGATTAGCGATCAGATACCGGACTCGAGGTCCTTTACTGGGCTGATCACCTTCCAAAGAGTAGCTGCCCGGAGAAATGTATAAGTCACCTCGTCACTACGGTTTTGATGTTTTCGTGAGGGCTATCGACCATTGATCAATCTATCGGTTCTGCCGAGTACCACATTAATAGGGAGGATCTGTCGGTATCCGCTGAGGATCGTACCAAAGACTATGACGGTTCCGATCCTGCAAGGTCCATTGAGGGGAAAGAAATGGATCGTAGGCAGCCAACGACATGCTTTCTGGCTGGGTGGTTACGAACCGCATTTGCAACGCTTGATCGCCCGAGAAGTCAAGCCAGGGGAAATCTTCTATGACGTGGGGGCGAATGTAGGTTTCTATTCACTGCTCGCGTCCGTCCTGGTCGGTCCGGGAAAGGTATTCGCCTTCGAACCGCTGCCCGCCAATGTGGCATATCTCCGGCAGCATCTGGTCCTGAATTCAGCTGAGAACGTTGAAGTATTGGAGCTGGCAGTTTGTGATCAGGTAGGCGTGTTGTCTTTCCGAACGGAACGAACCGGCGCGATGGGTCGTTTGGAGACCTGCGGTGACATCCAGGTGCCTACGACTACTTTGGACTCTCTACTGCACGAAGGAAAGATTCCTCCGCCGACCTATATAAAGATAGATATCGAAGGCACGGAGTTCAGAGCCTTGATGGGCGCCAAGACGTGCTTCGAAAAATACAAACCGACGTTGTTTCTTGCCACTCACGATGAGGAAGTACACCGAAGATGCTGCGATCTTCTCCGCTGCTGGAAGTTCGATATCAAACCAATTGCACAGACTTCGGAAGGCCGAGCGGAAATTTTCGCGTGCTCGCCACGACAACTGTAACGAGATGATACCTGGTATCGGCTGCCTCGACAAAAGAGCGGCGTTATTCGCATCCAAGAGGCTTCACGCCTCGGATGCCAGCACGAACGCGCACTAGTACGACCATCTGGGCCAAGCACCAGGATTTTCAATCCCATGTTTTTCACAAGAACACAATTGACGCCGGAGATTACCGGTGACATCGCTGTCGGCCCAAAGATCAAGGAGAACTACGATTCGTACTATGATGGGGAATCCAGTTGGCGAGCATTGGGAGCCATCAGCAAAGCCCAGAATATTGTGGACCTCTGCAGTTCTATCCCTCACCAGAGAATTCTCGATATTGGCTCCGGTGAGGGTTCCGTCGTGAGGCGCCTGTCCGATTTGGGCTTCGGGGAAGAAGTACATTCGGTAGAGATTTCCCAGAGTGCGGTCGAGACCATACTTCGAAGAGGCATTGCGCGGCTCCAGGAATGTCGGCTGTTCGATGGGTACAACCTTCCTTATGAGTCTGGCCGGTTCGATCTGGCGATTTTGAGCCATGTTCTGGAACATGTGGAATACCCACGAAAGTTGCTTTATGAGGCTGGGCGGATAGCCAATTACGTGTTCGTTGAAGTTCCACTGGAGGACAACATCGGGATGAAGCCGGATTATCGTTTCGATTCAGTGGGACACATCAACTTTTATACCTGGAAGACGATCAGGCGTCTGGTTCAAACATGCGGATTTCAGGTCTTGTCTCAAGTTACGACAAATCCTTCGCGGGAGACGTACGAGTACCAGTACGGCCGCAAAGGCATCCTCAAATATTTCATTAAGGAATACCTTCTTTCGGCGGCACCAGGATTGGCTTGCGTCCTCTTCACGTATCATGCGGCGTTACTATGCACTGCGAGTGCTGAATGATATGCTCCAGTCCGCTGGCGGGGTCCCTCCGTGATACAGGAAGCCATCAGCAAGAGTGGGTCTGGCATCTGCATGGTCGGCGCCTTTCCGCCTCCAGTCCATGGTATGTCCGTGATCAATGCAGGCTTGTATGAGCAAATCTGTGGTCGGGGGATTGCCCCGGTTGTACTGAACCTGGCGCCTGCTTCCCTCAGTAGGAGCTTGTTGACCCGCCTGGGCCGCTGTCGCAGTGTTGCAAAGGCACTCCTGCAGTACTTGCGCGAAGTCCTCGCCGGACGTGGAACCACTGTCTACGTTGGACTTTCTGGCGGATGGGGGCAATTGTATGAGGCTTTGTTTGTAGCCATTGCTCGCGTCCGAAGCGCCCGCATTTTCCTGCACCATCACAGCTTTGCGTACCTGGATCGAAGGAGTATGCCGGCTCGATTGCTAATGAGATTAGGGGGCTCTTCGGCCACACACGTTGTGCTTTGTGAAAGCCAGCGTCAGCGCCTTCGACGATGCTACGGAGTCTCCCGAACGAGAGTCGTGTCAAACGCGGCAATTATGGCGGTTGTTGGTACGGGGAATCGGACGCGATCGCGCGTCGAGAGAATTGGATTTCTTGGAAACATCTCGCGCGAAAAAGGCATTAATGAAGTCATGGCAGTTGCTGAACGACTCGCACGCCAGGGGACCGGTATCGAATTGTACATTGCCGGTCCGTTTGAAAATGTTAGTGTCGAAAAGGCGGTCCAGAACGCAGTGGCACGCTTGGACACGACAAAGTATTTAGGCCCACGTTACGGCATGGAAAAAGAGTCTTTTTGGGAGCTCATTGATGTGCTCCTGTTTCCGTCGAAGTATTCAAATGAGACAGCGCCCTTGGTGGTCTATGAAGCGATGGCCCACGGTGTACCAGTAATTGCCTGGGAGCGCGGGTGCTTATGCGATATGATGTCGCCGACTGCGGGAATTCTGGTGAGTCGTGAGGAGGACTTTGTTGCCGTTGCTGTAGAGCAATTGTTGGCTTGGCAACGTGATCCTGCAGTTTTCACCGAAGTCTCGAAAGCCGCTGCGAAGCAGTTCAACCGGCAACGTGAGAAACACGGGGACAGTCTTGAAAGTCTTTTGGATGAGTTTTGCCCTCGACGACCAGCCTGCTCTTACTCGCATGCAGACGGAGTAAGTTCGTACTGAGATGCCCTACCAGACCGAAGAAATCGCCGCCATTGTAACGGAGTCGATGTCCCAAATCAGTGAACGAGGGTGCATCCTATGTGGCGGAGTAACCCACGAAGTGCTCTCCGGAGTCGAGGATAACCGTTTCGGCGTGCCGGGTACTTACGCAGTCCACGAGTGCGCAGCCTGTGGGCTTGAGCAGATCGATCCGCGTCCGCGACGGGATGATTTAAAGAAGTTGTATGAAAGTTATTACAACTTCGGAGGTCAGCGAGGAACCGTCTATGGCCGTTTGCGGGAGAAATTTTTCGCATCCTGGCTGTATCGCGTGTGGCTTGTGCTGGACGGAGATGGATCGTTTCATAGCCGGAAGGGCAGCGGCACGCTGCTCGACATTGGATGCAACGAGGGCCGGGGCTTACAGATTTACGAGCGTAATGGCTTCCTCCCAGAGGGATTGGAGCTGAACGCCAAGGCCGCGGGGGTGGCTCGAGAGGCCGGGTTCAGAGTTTACGAAACAGATTTGGAAGACTTTCGCCCGACAGTCCCCTATGACGTGGTTGTGCTTTCGAACGTGCTGGAGCACTCTCTGGATCCGAAACGGATGCTCCACGATGTCGCCGGCATTCTGAAACCGGGCGGTCAGGTGTGGATAAGCTGCCCCAATAACCAAAGCTGGTTGCGGACGGTGTTCGGCCATGCCTGGATTAACTGGCACGTGCCGTTTCACATAGTTCATTTCTCGACGTCGACATTACGAAGTTTGTTGGAAAGCACTGGTTTTGCAGGTATCGAAATTCGTCAGGTCACGCCTGCGTTGTGGGTGGCCTCTTCCATCATTGCGCGGCTATTCGCTCGCAGAGGTCGAGCGACCCGGCAGTTGCGGAATCCTCTGCTGGTTGCAGCGTTGTTAATTTTGGGCCGGACCGTGTTGTCCCCGCTTCTTTACATTGGCAACCGGTCAGGTCGTGGAGACTGCCTTTTGGCGACAGCACAGCTTCCTTGTAACAATCCTTTTCAGAAACGAGTAGCCTAATCTGCCATGAAAAGAGCACTGGTCACAGGAATTACCGGGCAAGACGGCGCTTACCTCGCCGAATTCCTCCTCGGCAAAGGATATGAGGTTCATGGGATTAAGCGCCGTACCTCTCTGTTAAACACGGAGCGTGTAGATCACCTCTATGAGGATCCGCACGTCCCCGATCGCCGATTCGTGCTGCATTATGGCGATATGACGGATTCCAACAGCCTTATCCGAGTTCTGCAAGAAGTACGCCCGGAGGAGCTCTATAACTTGGCGGCCCAGAGTCATGTGGCGGTATCGTTTGAACAACCTGAATACACTGCCAACGCCGATGCGCTAGGTACCCTTCGTCTCCTAGAGGGAATCCGCATCTTGCGCCTGCAAGAGCAAGTGCGGTTCTATCAGGCGTCCAGTTCCGAACTGTTTGGACTGGCCAGTGAGACTCCTCAAAACGAACGGACGGCTTTTCAGCCGCGTTCACCATACGGTGTTGCCAAGCTGTACGCTTACTGGATAACGGTGAACTACCGCGAGGCTTACGGCATGTACGCATGCAATGGGATCCTCTTCAACCATGAATCGCCGGTACGTGGCGAAACATTTGTCAGCCGTAAGATTACGCGTGACTTGGCTCGCATCAAGGTTGGCCTGCAAGATTGCCTGTATCTCGGCAACCTCGACGCTCGGAGGGACTGGGGGCACGCCAAAGATTACGTCGAAATGCAATGGCTTATGCTGCAGCAAGACAAGCCAGATGACTTTGTAATTGCCACTGGCTTCGACCACTCTGTACGTGACTTCGTGAACATCGCGGCCAATGAACTTGCCATGCCGCTGGAATGGGAAGGTTCTGGAGTCGAGGAAAAAGCCTACGATGCGCAGGGGAATTGCGTCGTGCAGGTCGACCCTCGCTACTTTCGGCCGGCGGAGGTGGATTCATTAGTAGGAGATGCGACCAAGGCACGGACGAAGCTCGGCTGGCATCCCCGGGTCAGTTTCCAGGAATTGGTCCGCGAAATGGTGATCTCCGATCTTCAGGCAGCCGAACGCGACCAGCTCGTCAAGGCGTCAGGCTACCACGTGTACGAGTATCACGACTGAGCATGCGTCTTTCCGATGCCATTTACGTGGCAGGCCACACTGGTCTGCTTGGTTCGGCACTGGTTCGACGCTTGCAGGCGATGGGGTATAGCAACCTTCTCCTTCCACTTCATCGAGATCTAGATCTCTCCGACGCAGCAGCTGTGCATGGTTTTTTTGCGCGCGAGCGCCCGCGATACGTTTTCCTGGCGGCTGCCAAAGTTGGTGGCATTCTGGCCAATTGTTCCTTTCCGGCGGATTTCATCTTTGAGAACCTGCGCATCCAGACCAACGTGATCCACGAATCTAGTCGTAGCGCGGTGGAGCGCTTAGTGTTCACAGGCTCCAGTTGCATCTATCCAAAATTGGGACGCCAGCCCTTGAGGGAGGACTCTCTACTTACGGGTCCCTTGGAGTTCACGAATCGGCCCTATGCAGTAGCGAAGATTGCGGGCATAGAAATGTGTTGGGCTTATAACCGCCAGTACAAGTCGAGTTTTCTGGTGGCGATGCTGACTAACCTTTACGGCCCCGGTGATAACTATCATCCTACCGACTCGCATCTGATTCCGGCACTTATCCGCAGAATGCATGAAGCGAAACTCAGCGGTGCGCACGAAGTCGTGGTATGGGGAAGTGGTAGTCCATGGCGTGAACTACTCTACAGTGACGATGCGGCCGATGCCTGCATTTTTCTAATGAATTTGCCCGAGGAGCAGTTCACGACGCTGGTCAATACTGGTGAATTTCCGCCTTTGGTAAACGTCGGATCGGGAGTGGAAATGCCGATTCGAGAAATCGCGGACCTTATCGCTCAAGTGGTCGGCTTCGAGCACAAGCTGGCATATGACTCTGCAAGACCCGACGGGACACAACGCAAACTGATGGATACGAGCCGTTTAAATGCTTTAGGATGGAGATCTCGAACAAGGTTAGTTGAAGGCCTGCGGAAGACTTATGCGGATTTCTGTTCGCGAATCACAGAAACGTCCGACTCAGGAAATTGGAACAATAGAACGTTAATACTAAAGTGAGAATACTAATACACTCTGTAAATTTCTGGCCCGAGCTGACTGGTGTTGGCAAGTACACAGGAGAGTTGGCTGACTGGCTTGCAGGACACGGTCATCAGGTTCGAGTAGTGACAGCGCCGCCATTCTACCCCGGGTGGCGCGTTTTCCCACTTCATTCCGCATGGCGTTCGAGCCGGCAAATGGTTCCGGCCAAGGCATCCGACGGAACAATGGAAGTGTTTCGTTGTCCAGTGTGGGTACCGAGGGTTCCGCGCGGTTGGAAACGAGTGCTGCATCTTCTCAGCTTCTCGCTCGGAAGCACACCAGCCATGCTGCGACAGATCTCGTGGCTTCCCGATATCGTTTTGCTGATCGCGCCTACGCTCTTCTGTTCGCCCCAGGCTCTGTGTACGACTCGACTAACTGGCGCTGTAGGGTGGCTCCATGTGCAGGACTTCGAAGTGGATGCCGCTTTTGAGTTGAAAGATTTCTCTTCTCCTTTTCTGCGCCGTTGCGTGGAGACGCTCGAACGCAGCCTGATAAGAAGATTCGATCGGACGTCTGCTGTCTCGGAACGTATGCTGGAAGGGCTGTGCGCAAAAGGAGTTGATGCCAGCCGAAGCATCGTCTTTCCAAACTGGGTAAATACTTCAGTTATTTATCCTATGCAAACTCCGAGCCCGTTGCGAGGAGAGCTAGGAATTCCGGAACACTCCATCGTGGCGCTATATTCCGGAAGCATGGGGAAGAAACAGGGCTTGGAACTAGTTATTGAGGCAAGCCGCCGACTGGCCTTCCGTTCTGACATTCAGTTTGTATTTTCCGGGGATGGACCCGATCGCGAGACGTTCGCAAAGATGGCGCAACGGACTGGACGAATCATGCTGCTGCCCCTGCAGCCGAACGCCCGACTGAACGAATTGCTTAATCTGGCAGATATTCACCTGCTGCCGCAACTCGCCGATGCAGCCGATCTAGTGATGCCTTCCAAGCTGACGGGAATGATGGCGAGTGGTCGCGCGATCATTGCCACTGCCCGTGCCAGCACGCAAGTGGCTACCGTGGTCGAAGGGCGAGGAGTGGTCACCGCTCCGGGAGATGTAGATGAGTTCGTGAGAGCTCTCGTCGATTTAGCAGAGGATCGCAATCTGAGGCTAAGGATGGGCAAAGCAGCCAGAGAATACGCGATCGAACACTTGGATCATGAGCAGATTTTGGGCCGCTTCGAACGGTCCATGCTGATCGCCTGCGGCGAGCTTCCGCGAGTGATGGAGCAGGCAGCACTTCAGCGCCGGCAATCACCATCTATAAACGAGCTCGCAGTTATTCCCGGAAAGGCCGGCGATGACTGATCTGAATTTCGTGCCCTCTGTGTGTTAACGGGCCAGCATCATCCCAAAAATATAGTGGTCCACTAGCTGTCGCCCGCCCGTGTGGCCGTATTAATATCGGCGGGTCAATCACTCTTTACCCACGGTTCTTAGAGGAGTTCCATGTCGATTGGAATCATGGTACCCGGCCGCCAGCAGTTGCCATTGGATGAGGAAATCGAAGAGCAGCAGCCGACGGGGCATTTTTGGTCTCCCCAAGTAGCTTGTGCAATCCTGCTGATTCTGACGGATATGATGGCGATTGCTCTATCTCTCGCGATCGCCCTTGTCTCGAGAATTTATTTGCTGCCAACGTTGGATAGCGATCTTTCGCTGCCTGCCTTTTCGTTCTGGAATCATGCAACTGCTTTCGGATGGATGTGGTTGGTGCTACTGGTGTTTTTTTGTGTCGAGGGACTCTACACGCAGCGCCGTTCCATGTGGAATGAGGTCGGACATGTGGTGAAGGCGATTGGGCTCGGTGTGACGGCCGTTTTAGCAGCCGCGGCCCTGGCGCAGTTGAGTCCGGGTGTTTCTCGAGGCATCATTCTCCTGACCGCGGTCAACCTGCTCGTGCTTTTGCCGCTGATCCGTTACTGGGCAAAGTGGGGTCTTGGAAAGCTGGGCCTGTGGCGAAAACGAATCCTGATCATCGGAGCAGCGAAGACGGCCAGACTGGCAACGGAAGGACTGACTTCCGATCCGTTTCTGGGTTATGAAGTTGTTGGTTTACTCGATGACGATCCCCGCAAAAGGGGCACGCGCATTGGTCTGTGTGGAGGAAAGCATGCCTATGTGCTCGGGACTCTGGCAGAGACTCGAGAACAAATGCGGCGAACGCAAGCCAAGGACATTCTCATCGCTATCCCGGGGATGTCTGAGGGAAAACTGGTAACGCTCGTGCACAGGCTGCAGTCCTATTGTGAGAGCATCTATGTCGTTCCCCAGTTGTGGGGTTTACCCATGATGCATCTTCAAATAGAAGGCTTCCTGCGGCAGCGAGTCATGATGTTCAAGCTTTCGAACAATCTTGCCAAACCGTGGAACAGGTGGTTGAAACGGAGCTTGGACCTTTTCCTGGGAGGGGTGCTCACAATCCTAGCCCTTCCCTTAGGGCTGGTGATTGCAGTCTTGATCAAAATAGATTCGGCGGGGCCAGCGCTCTTTGTACAGGAGAGACTTGGCTACCGGGGCCGCACTTTCAGATGTATTAAGTTCAGGACGATGCTCGTTGACAGTGACGAAAAACTAACCGAGTATCTCCAAGACAACCCGCATGCCGCTGACGAATGGCAACGATACGCCAAGCTGCGGGAGTACGACCCACGCCTTACACGGGTGGGACGGTTCTTGCGCCATTGGAGTCTGGACGAATTACCCCAGCTTTTCAATGTGCTAAAAGGTGAAATGAGCTTGATCGGACCACGTCCCTACCTGCTGCAAGAGCGCTCACGCATCGGTGTGAATTTATCCACCATACTGTCTTCTCGACCGGGTGTGACGGGTTTCTGGCAGGTGAACGGGCGCAATCATGTGACGATTGATGAGCGCGTCCAGCTCGAAGCATGGTATGTCCGCAACTGGACCGTATGGCTCGATTGTATTGTTCTGGCGAAGACACTTAAGGCTCTCTCCTTCCCGCAAAATGGAAAAGCAACAGCCGAGCGGGCATACGCTGCCCCAGCAGGTTCGTGATTCTGATCGATTGTGAATGACGGGATTCGACACTTGCTGAGGTACGCGACCCCGCACCCGTGCATTTTGAAAAACAAGGAAACGCCACTCTGAAAATTCCGATTGACTCTATAGGTCAAAGGGTAGGTACAAGGATTAAGCTGAGCCTGCGGAAAAGGAGGACCGCCTATGAGAAATGGTATGCCATCGCTGCTGTGTGGTGCCAGGCGGTATGAATTGGTTCCGCATGTTTTGCGATCAAGCTCGGCGAGCAATTGACTCGACTAACGCATTCTAGTGTAGTGCGTCACAACTAACAACCTTTATCAATCCGCGTGCGTCTTATGTTGTGAGGAGACGATT
>QIAA01000101.1 GCA_003224905.1 Acidobacteriota bacterium | reverse complement strand
TCGCGCCGCGACAGCGGGATGGTCTCCAGACCGAGCGCGGCGACCTCTCTCAGAGGTGGCAGCGAACTCTCCGATGTGCGCCCGATCGGTACCAGGCACAAGGAAACCTCATGCCGCATATCGAGATCAAGCAGCAGGTTCATCTCGGCGTCCACGAACCCGAGCACAATTTCGGCCGGCAGCCCAGAAGCTGCAGAGACAGCCAGCATGTTCGCCAGCAGGGTGCCATTATCCCAACCGAAATGGCGATAGGTGCGCGCCTGATACTTCCAGGCATTTCGCCAGTAGATCCCAGTGCAGACTATCGTCGCAGGCGCACGAGCTACCGCGGGTTCCATCACGGTCGCCTGAGCCAAGTTTCCGCGAAAATCCCCTTTTCGCAGAAGCCGTAGCGATACATCCGCTGGATTAAAGTGATACACGCCGGCGTCCAGGCCCTTGATGTCGCCAGTCACGACGTACAACTCGATCTCGTAGAGAGCACCGGTGCAGGCTGCAGCGCGAAAGAAGGTTTCTCCGTCCGGATATTTGCGCTGTTTGGTAATTCCCGCCGAGAAATAGAGGATACGCGCCAGATCCTGGAGGTCAGGAACCGAATCGCCACCCGCCCAGGACACAGGCGCTGAGATCGCGGCGAGCGCGGCCACCCCTGTTTGCGGCGCGTCCTGCGGCAGCGAAAACGGCTCTATCTTCGGATAGATTTTGAAAGGCAGCGGCCGATTTGCCCAGTCTAGGAAGTGGGGGTTGTTACGGATACTCCAGTAGGAGTGCTTCGTGCCATCATGATACTTCCAAGTCGCTTGGATGTCGCGGTTCTTCATCGGTCACTGCGTCAGACTAGCACTTGCACGGGAGCAAGGGCGCAAGCACTGAACCGGTGACTGCAGATTAAACCTGCATCACGAGCAGGCGGGAAGTAATCCCAAGGTAAGTTTGCCGACTAACTAGGATTTGGCCGAACCTGGTACTGAAGTCCCTTGGAGTTGCGGAGCGAAAGCAACCTCCACTCGAACCTGACTTCACCAAGACTCGACGGAAGCGGAATTCGCCACCTTCCCTGACTTCGTATGAGACTGGGACCGTCGGCTCTAATACAGAACGCGCCTCGGTCTGCTTTTGAGACTTACCCTGTCCTATATTTTTGGAGGACCTTTCTTACTGCCTCGGTTCCTTCGATCGTACTGGGAGCCTTCGCGCCCGCTTTGATCAGCGCCTCCACTGTAGAAGCGTAGTTCCCGTTTTCCTTATGCCATCCGTTCTCCGAACCATGAGTGGCCCATCCCAGAGGGGTAGCCTTGAAATCGTTGTCGGTGTTTTCAAGCTCGGGTTGATGTTGCAAGATGAGTTGAACCATCTCCACGTTGCCGTGCCAGGCTGCCCAGTGAAGCGCGGTCGAGTGGTGCTGACTCACGGCATCGACAGGAAGACCAGCCTTGAGCATCAGGCGGACAGCGGCCAGGTCATTATTGCGCGCGGCGTGGGCTAAATGGCGCCGGCCAGCGGGGGGTAGGCTGGCGACCAAAGCTGGGCTTTGGGCAAGCAGTGACTCCACCATTTTCTGGTCATGCAACCAGCAGGCGTTGACCAGTTTCTCATCAGCAGGGCTTCGCTCCATCAATAGCCGGAACACATCCGAATGAGCAAACGATTTCGCGACCTGACATGCTGAGACATACCATCCCAACTCCCATTGATAGATTGTGCCGCCTTTCTCGCCGCCAACCATGGGGAAATACTCATCGCTGACTCGCATACGGATCGATTTGGGGTCGGCACCGAGATGTTTGCCGACAAGGTCGGCATCGCCGAGGGCAGCGGCCATCAGGATGTCTGTCTTGCAGCCGCGTCGAATCAAATAGCGGGCGATCTCGGGTCGGGAGTGCACCATGTATTGCGCAGGAGTAGACTCATGATCCACGTCGCGTGCGTCGATATCTGCGCCCTGATCGAGCAAGTACTCCGCGATCTCAATGGTGAATGCAAAGTGGAGCGGAGTTTGTCCGTCTCCGCCCTTGGCATGAACCAGCTCTGGATTTGCCGTGACTAGCTGCTTGAGTTTGTCGAGCATGCCGAGTCGAGCCGCCGCGTGAACGGTCAGTTTTGCGCCGCGCTTGATGGCGTAAGCCGCTAACTCGGGACTCGCACAATCGAGCAAACCAAATCCTCCCGCCCACCACCGGCTCTTGGCATTGATGTCGGCACCCGTTTCGAGAAGAACATCCAACATAGCGCGGCTTCGCACGTGAGTAATTGCTTGCGAGTCAAAGTCGGCCATGGGCTCGTTGATCATGGCCCTGAGTTGGGGATAACGCTTGAGCAGCTGGCGCACCGTCGCCGCGTCATCTTCCCGAAACGCCTTTTTTGCGAGCTCAAGCGGGTCCTCCGCTTTCTCCGCGAGTGACTCTACTCGCTCCTTCAGCTTCGACCAGCTGTCGAAACCGTAGTCGTGCGCAACCAGATGTTGCGCGTCGGAAAGCTTTGGCAGTACGTTCAACCGCAAGGCGGTGAACTTCTCGATAGCGTCGGGCCTTCCCTGATGGAAGTCACGCAGCAAGGCCTTCGCTTGTTTCTTCAAATGTTGGAGATTAGGGTGCAGGGGTAGTTTGGTTGGCATACGCCTCCTCCTTTGTCGCCCGGCGTCCGCTGTGACGGGCAGAAGAGAGGCTGATACTGAGAATTCTCAGAAACTCAGGTGGGATAATCCCTTTCCGCGGACGGGGTTGCGCCCTGTTTCGCCCAATTTGCAAAATAGCAATGGCGAAAGGCATTGTCAACTCCGAATCCGCACCTGCCTCCTCTGCTGACACTGGACGAGTCACGCTAGTGCTTTTTCGGAGGCGCGCCCTGGGTGAGCTGAGTGGAGCAGAACAGAGGGTTGGGGCGCGCGTTCGGAAAAGCCGTCAGAAGGAAGCCGCTGGCGCGGTGGACGCGGTCGTTATGCAAATTGAATGGAGCGAAGGAGAGGTGTTGAAGTTGGCAGGAGTGGGCACGGCAGCGGAAGGGGAGGTCCGGGAGCGTGTGGGAGGGAGAATGGATGGTGGAAAACGGTGTGACAGAGGGCGCGAAGTTGGAATCGGGTCAGGGGCAGGGCGGACGCGGCCGGAGCGCGGTGAACCGTGCGGAGTTTTCGAGTTGTGGGCGAGCGATTTCATGCAGCATCAGTGACCAACAGTGGTGGAGAACGGAGTTGGAGTTGAGCAGCGCTAAGTCGTTCGATGACCGCCATCGGTCCGCCACACTGGGGGCAACGCCAAAGAGGGTCCGATTCCTGGGTGGGGGAGGTTTCTAGTTCGATCTGCGATGGAACTGTGCCCAGTGCTGCGAAGCATAGTGGCAGCAGCGCGGAGCGTCGGCGGTTGGCAAGGAAGCCGAAGTTGCGAATGCGAACGAAGCCCTTGGGGAGCAGATGCAACAGGAAGCGGCGCAGGAACTCATCCAGCGATAAGCTCATCCGTGTCGGTTCATTGTTGTGTGCGGAGTCACGCCAGCGAAAGGTGACTTGACCATAGGCCAACGAGACCAGTCGATGGTTGGAGATGGCCACGCGATGGGTGTAACGACCGAGATATTGGAGCACATAGTCGGGGCCGCCGAAGGGTGGTTTGGAGTAGACGATCCAGTCTTTTCGGAATAGCGGTCGGAGCCAGGCAGCGAAGATCTTGGGTTGCGCGAGCAGAGGCAGATCGCCGGAGAGGTGCAACTGGTCATGCTGAAAAGCCGACTTGAGACCGGCGACGAACTTGCCGCGAAACACACGTCGGAGTACTTGGATGGGGAGAAAGAAGTGAGGGCGAGATCGAATCCAGCGGGTGTGATCGAGCGAGAGCCCGCCGGCAGGGACAACACAGTGGACATGGGGATGAAGCTGGAGCTTCTGGTTCCAGGTGTGGAGCACGCTGAAGAAGCCGATCTCGGCCCCGAGATGTCTGGGGTTGCGAGCGACTTGGAGAAGAGTTTCTGCACTGGCACGAAGTAGCAAACCATAGATCACTTTTTTGTTCTGCAGGGCCAGCGCAGCCAATTGGGGCGGCAGAGTAAAGACGACATGGACGTAGGGCACGGGAAGCAGTTCGCTGCGCCGGGCTTGGATCCAGCGTTCGCGGGCGCCCGTCTGACACTTCGGGCAATGGCGATTGCGGCAACTGTTGTACGAGATGGCGGCACGATGTCCGCAACGGACGCACTCATCGATGTGACCGCCGAGAGCGGCGGTGCGACAGCGCACGATCGCAAGCAGGACCTTGATATGGCTCCAGCGGATCCACGCTCGATTGCGCTCGATGAAAGCACTTCCTGCAGTGCGAACTAAATCGGCCACCTCAAAGGGTGGCCGACTCATCTATCCCTCCGATAGTGATCTGCCTTTCAACACGAGCGCGTCCAGAGGACTGGCGGTGGCGTGCAAGTGACGTTGCGAAAGGTGGAGATAGATGGCGGTCTCTTTCAGATCGTGATGGCCTAACAAGATCTGAATGGTGTGCAGGTCGGCACCGGCTTCCAGCAGGTGCGTGGCAAAGCAGTGCCGGAGCACGTGGGGATACACCTTCTTCTTAATCCCGGCACGGCGGGCGGCATGCTGGCAAGCGTGGCGCGGAGTTTTGGTATGCATGGGCTGATCGCCGCTGTGCCAGCGATTTCCGGGAAACAGCCAGACACTGGATCTTTTGCGCAACCGCCGCCAGTGTGCGCGGAGTTCTTCGAGCAGTACCGGGCTGAGCATGACGTCGCGATCTTGGCGACCTTTGCCGCCTTGGATGTGGAGAACCATGCGTTGGCTGTCCACGTCGCTGATCTTCAGGCGAGTCAACTCCGCGTTGCGAACGCCCGTCGCGTAGAGAGTCATGAGCACGGTGCGATAAAAAGCAGTCGGAGCGGCGTCGATGAGTTGTGCTACCTCTTCCTGACTGAGAATGGTGGGCAGACAGTGGCGTTTCTTGGGATAGGGAGTGTCGGCAATACTCCACGGTTTCTTGAGTGTCTGGATGTAGAAAAACCGCAGGGCGCACAGATGGTTGGTCACCGTACCGGGCGACAGCTTCTGCACCGTGAAGAGTTGGGCCTGGTACTCCCGAATGTGCTGCCGACCCAGGCGGTCCGGAGAACAGTGGAAGTGTTGTGCGAATCTTTCGAGGAAGCGGATGTAGCGTTGTGTGGTAGCCTGCGAGTAATGACGACGCTGGAGTTCTTCCAGCATGATTCTGCGTAGCTGGGTCACAGGGACCTCCTTGTGACCCACAATTTATCTGAGGGCAAAACCAACGAACCTCGGCCCTACCTACGCGGCAGCGTCCGCCGCGCCAGCGGCTTCGTTCTGACAGGCAAACCGGAAGTTGACTGTCGTTAACAGGCAGCGATTACACGTTTTGAGCGCAATCGCGATATTTCGCCAGTGTCGCATTGGACCGGTTCTGGCAAGGCTTGTATGAACCGGAGTTCAATACCGAGGGTCCTTACAGTTGTGTCCTTCCGAGAACTCGCTGGGTACTCGTTCTAGACCCCAGATCTTGCCCCCTGCCCGCTTCGGAAATTCCGTAAAGTGTTCGTTTCGTTCTTTGAAGTAGCGGTCAATCGCGTGTTTCGCCTCCGCCAACGAAGGGTAGTCGCTGTTATGAATGATGGCTCGTGCCATGCCGCTAAATACAGACTCAATCACGTTCAAGAACTGTGAACCAGCGGGCAATGGCGCGGTCTTGACAGTCGGACAGTCATCCCTCGCCGCGCGCTCGTTAATCGACGATTGGCCACGAGGAGCGTCGTTTGGTGTTCGACACGTCAACAAGGTCGTGCGAGTGGCATAAAGCTGAACCAATGCAACCGCACAGAGAAGGATCGGCGCGATCAGCGGGGACAGACGCGCCACTCGGCTGATGGGCAAGAAGCGCATGGACGTCCTGCCTTCCGCGGAATGAGTAGCTTCCGGTGGAGTTGCCGGAACATCTTCGCATAATTACGTCAAAGCTCAATGGGATTTCAGCGGCAGCTCGCAACGCGTTCAATGCCAATCGATTAGGGACTGCCCAAAATTATGCAAGGTTCAATAGAATGAAAAATCCTTACTCCCTACCGATGTTTTCAATAGATGTAGCTGTTCTGGAGCGGTCATTAAATCTGGCAGTAGATGATCTTGTATACGGTAAGATCCTCAGATTTCAACAAGGCGGCGACCTCGATCGATCCGACTGACGGCTAGTCAGCCCTTCGTCCGGCCTCGTTCGTAAACAGTTGACTAGTCATATGACTAGTCATATAATTGGAGAGGCTGAAAGTGAGGGAGGTAGGCATGAATTCCTGGCAAGTGCAAGATGCGAAAGCGCGGTTTAGCGAACTTCTGGACGCGACGATCAAGAAGGGACCACAGGTAGTCACGCGCCGCGGAATCGAAACGGCTGTCCTCGTACCGATCGAGGAATGGAATCGTCTGCAAAGAGCTGCCCGCCCCAGTCTCAAGGCCTTATTGCTAGCTCCCGATGCTCGCTCCGAGAACCTGATCTTAGACCGCCGCAAGCTTCGCCGGCGGCATGTCCTGGAGTTGAAATGAATAGGTATCTACTGGATACGAATGTTGTTTCTGAACTTCGAAAGCCGCGTCCACACGGCGGGGTCGTTGCTTGGGCCAACGATCAGCAAGATGAGCAATTGTTTCTGTCAGCCGTGACACTTGGCGAATTGCAGGCAGGAATCGAGAGGACCCGGCGCCAGGATCCGGCGAAAGCAAGCGAGATAGAATTGTGGGCGGATCAGTTAGCCGCTTCCTATCAGATCCTGCCGATGGACGCAGTGTGTTTTCGAGAGTGGGGACGCATCATCGACCGAAAACCTGATGAACTGTTGGAGGACGCGATGATCGCCGCCACCGCACGTGTGCATCATCTCATTGTTGCTACCAGGAATGAAGGTGACTTCAAGCGGCTCGATGTCAGGATCTTCAACCCATTCAAAAGCAGTTAGCCGTCCACCGCTGGGCTGACTGCGTGCCAACGGTGTGCCAGATCTGCAGGATTTCAATTCCCAATCCCATCGCCGCTATCGCTCACGGCTATCAGCCGTCATGATGCACACTGTGAAGCTGTTCCGGTCGCCCGGTGTAGCCAAGTAAGGAATATGTGGTAAAGTAAGGAATATGGAGCGAGACTATGCAAAAGCAGGCAACGATCACCAGCAAGGGACAGATTACAGTGCCTCGTGAAGTTCGCCGGGTGCTAGGGGTTCGAAGCGGAGATAAACTGCTATTTGAGAGCGATGGCAAGGGCATACGGGTCCGGCCGGTTCGAAGCAAGAGTGCGTTTTCAAAGTATCGCGGCATTGGTAACCCCGAAATTCCATCCAGTAGAAAAAGTATTACGAAATGGTTGCGCGGGATGAGGGGACAATGACGACCGCTGTCGACACAAATGTGGTGATCGCATTGTGGGACAAAGACTCGGCATTGAGCTTGGCCGCACAAACCGCGCTGGATACGGCATTCAATCGCGGGACTCTGGTCGCTGCCGCTCCCGTCTTTGCAGAGTTAATCGCGGCTCCTGGCCGCAGCGAAGCGTTCGTCAACTCCTTTTTCGAGGAGACGGGGATTGGGATTGATGGGGAGTTGCCAGAGCAAGTATGGCGGTTGGCAGGAAGGGCTTTTCAAGCCTATGCAGAACGTCGTCGTAAGCAACGCGATGCGGGTGCGCGCCGCATTCTCGCGGACTTCCTTATAGGAGCTCATGCATTAACGAACGGTTGCCGCCTCCTAACCCTTGACGATCGTCTGTATCGCTCATCATTTCCGACACTCGCGATAGAAACCTTCTAGAACTTTCTGGGGCCGGGTTATGAGGTTCTTCGACTACGGGCCGGCAGTGTGATGCGCGCCGCGCGCTTGTGTGCCAACCGTGTGCCGAATTTCGAAACAACGCGGACCTTGGTCGGGCGAATGTTTGCCTCACGACCCATCAGCCGTACTGCGTCCAATCAACTCGAACATCCAGGGCTTAAGGCCGAGCGGTGCTTCAGGTGTGTGCCGCTGTTAGGAGCGAGGAAGAAAACTATTCTCGTTGAGAGCAATCGGGTTAACATGTTCGCCCGTCTGCGGGAGATGGGTTTCTCCCATGGACCGGGCTATCGCCACTGCATCCGCTTCTGACCTCAGGGCAATGTCAGTGGCTGACATTCACCCTTCCGTCCGGCTGGTTGCGCCGGACTAGGCCCACGACAACAATATCCACGGGATTACGAGAAATGCCGTGCAATAACTGAAGGCCTTCTTTCCCCGGAAATACGTTGCACGGAATTTGACACAGGTCGAACTCTCTCCGCAATTGGCGACTATGTTCAGGGATGCTGCCGATCCGCCTCCGGAAGGCTCTTGATGCACTCAGCCGCGCCGTCGCTCAGAATGTCTTCACTTAAAGCGCCAAGGATCGTCAAAAAACGCCGTGCTGGCGCGCGCATCGATCGAAACTGTGCCCAATTCGTCGCTCGTATCTTCCTGGGGACCCAGGGATTCGGCATAGATAACTCTCATGCTTTCGCCGGGATATGACCACGAAGTGGAACTGTCGTTGAGCAACCAGTGAAAATACTGAGTCGCAGCGTTGTGATAACGCGCCTGATGCCGTGCCCGGTTGACCACGACGAGCGAGTTCCATTCATCGGCGGAGAGCGCTTCCTTCCATTTCATCATCTGCGCATGCGTCCCTTTGATCTGAAGGCAGCCGGCGTCGCCCGCATTCTGAAGCATGAGGGGACTCATGAGGTGTGTGAACGCATTCAGCGTGGTCAGATCAATCCGCCGTTTTGCCAGGGTCTGGAAAACCCAGGGCTTCGGATTCGTCCACAACTTGGGTCTGCCGCGCCAGCTCTTCCGCCGTGTACCCGCTCGTCTTGAGAACACCACGGGCCGCCTGAATTCTGGTGACGAGAGTCTGGAGTTTGGCGGCCGCTGCGTCGTTCAGCGTGCCGCCGCTTCCCGCAACCGGAGAGAGCGGCAGATAAATTGTGAACGGCAAGTGCGCGACATCCTTGAGGGCATGATACAAGTCCGGTATAACCCGGGCAGATTCCTTCTGCCCGTTTCTGTGAAGTATCAAGTTGCTGCCCGAAACGACGATGTACGGTGTCGATTGGAGCACAAAGTCTGCGCGGCGCGCTGTGTAACTGTCGATGAAAAGCTGATCAAGATCACCGAGCGGCCCGACGGGAATGAGCGGAGGACCCGCCGGCGCACTTCCGGTCGCAGGCCTCGACGCCGCGGGAGGACCCGGTGTGGCGGACGGCGCTTCCTGTGCCGACGCAAACGGGACGCCGCTCAAGCAATACACAATCGTCAGCAGAAACACTGTCTGTCGTCTCACGCGCATACCTCACTGTTTGCTGATGATACCCGTCCCGAGAGCAGCGACACGAATACCAGTACGGGACCGTGGCTCGCGAGCAGCTATAAATGCCCGCCAAGAGGGAAGGGCAACACTCTATTCCGAAACCGATGAACCGGTCAAGAACTTCGCAGAACTCAAAAACTTAAGGTGCATGTCACGAAACGGATCAAGCACTGCTACAATCCCGTGCAACTTACATCAATAGGCTCCGCGAAATAAGTCCCGGTCAGGAGGCGACCTATGTCCGTCGCAGATAAAGCCAAAACTGCAACCCAGGTCGTCCAGGCATTCTTATGGGCGCTCTTCGCCTTGGTCATTATTGCGTTCCTGATCTCGCAATCGGCGCGCAAGCATGTAGCGACGATGGCCCGGGAGGCCAATATCAAGTCTGTCGGCGAAAAGGGTTTTGAATTCTTCGAGGAAAAAAGCCGCCAGCTCGTCGAGGAAAACACCGAGCTCAAGATGAAGCAAAACGCCGTGCCCTCCAGCCAGGATGTAAAGCCGGGTTAGGCCGCAACGGAATTGCTCACAGCCCTCCAGCAGGCAAACCCGGCCCCGGCCTCAGACCGGGACACATGGGTCTATCTCGGTGAGTACGACGAACAGAAACACAAGTTTCGGAATCCTCCCACCTTCAGTGCAACATCCCCGCCATCCGCGGGTTCGACGATCGTCTCCACTCAGGATGTCTATAAACGCAGCGTGAAACCGTACAAGGATGACAAAGGGAACTGGCAACTGGGCGCGATAAAAGGCGTCCTGCCAAAGGGCACATCGGTCACAGTTCTCGAAGCAGCCAGGATCGAAGGCGAAAATCAATACGACTACAACAGCTGGCTGAAAGTTCAGCCGGAGCAGTGATGCTCGCGAACGTGATTCCTACTTCTCATATCGAACGTTGCGGATTTCGATCGTAAACGTCTTTGGCTGATCCGCACCGTCTGTTCCTTGTTGAGCTTAGCGCCGTTGGAACTCCACGCAATCACCCAGCCAAAGCCGCCCACAATACGCCTGAAGCGATCATCCGGTATTTTTGAGAGATCGAATTCAAATGATTGCACCATGAGACTCCGCTCACGGTTTCAGCGCCGACTATGGAAACCACTCTTTGCCACAGTTGGACGGCGGTCATCTCAAGGTGTCAGTTGTGGAAGTCATCTACGGTCCCGGTGAGTCCTCCCCGCCTCACAGTTATCCCTGTGCAGTCATCGGCCACATTGTCGAAGGAGCGTACCGGACGCAGGTTGAAGGTGAATCAGAAATCGTCTACCAAGCCGGCGAGAGTCTCTACGAAGCTCCCAACGGCACACACTTAGTGTCCGCCAACGCTAGTGGCAAAGAACCGATAAAGTTCATCGCCTATTTTCATTTGCGACCATGAGACTCCGCTCACAGTTTCAGCGCCAGCAGCCCAGCCTTCTGGGACGAGCACTCAGTGAGAATCCATCGTTTAGTTACATTGCAAAGTTTTGGTTGAAGAACTCGCTCGAGACCGCAACCTAGGCCGAAATGCCATGACTTGACGTTCAGACGACAGCCGTGGTATTACATTCTATAATATGTAATGGAGGGGAATATGGAATCCGCGATCACCGTCAAGGGCCAAGCCACAATCCCAAAATCTATCCGTGAACACCTTGGCCTGCAGCCGGGTGATCGGATTAAGTTCTTTGTGCATCCCGACGGAAGTGTAGTCTTGTTGCCAAAAATCTCAGCGTCGGCGGTACGTGGTATTGTCAAATCCCGGAGCCCACGGCCTGTGACAACGGAGCAAATGACCATAGCGGCCGGTGAAGGTGCCGTGAGTCGAAATCCTCGGCGACGACACCGGTGATCGGGCTCGATACCAACATCCTGATACGCTACCTCACCCAGGACGATCGGGCACAATCAGCGAAGGCCACGGAAATTCTTGAACACCGTTTGACGCAGAACAATCCGGGTTTTGTCAGCGTCGTAGCAATGGTTGAGACGGTATGGGTCCTAGACCGCGCTTATGGCTTAACCGCTCAGGAGATCGCCACCGCTGTCGAACAACTGCTGCAAGTTGAGGTTCTCGCGATCGAAAACGAGCAGGAGGTCTTCACTGCCATGGTTGCGCTGAAACAGGGGCGGGGATCATTTGCAGACGCGCTGATTGCAGAGCTTGGAGCGCGGGCCGGGTGTACGCGCACGTTGACGTTCGACCAAAAGGCGATCCGGCTTCCCGGCTTCGAACTTGTGTAATCGAACCCGATCTCGCTCAATGCTTTCCGCCTCGCTGCCACCACAACTAGTCGCGTATTTTGCTCGAATCGCGGTGTGTGCAGAGGCGGAAAGCACGAGCTGTGTGTAAAACGGATGACGGCCGATCATCCATGTAAGTCCTCTGTCAAGGGAAAAAACACGTCTCCAAAGCGCGCTCGGGAGAGCGCGCACTTCAACTGAGCAAGATCGTCAGCTCGCAAATGTGCCTCTCGGCGGTGGTTCCTGCTCTTGCAGAACCAATCATCCATGGGTTGCCTCGGGCCCGTTAAGGGCCGTCGCACATGATTGAGTT
>QIAA01000260.1 GCA_003224905.1 Acidobacteriota bacterium | reverse complement strand
GCTTAACTTCTGGCAACTCAAAAATCAGAACTACAGTTGTAGTGCAGGCATAAAGAATGTGCCCCACCAGCGCCCCACCGTGGAAATTCACGGAAGACCTGTCGCTCGCGCGTGCTTCAGGCGGGGTTTTGTATTCCATGCAAATTCGCGCTGCACCGGACTCAGTATCGACCTGCAAGACGAGAGCAGACTCGTACCAAGTCCAGTCGGGTCGATCCTGGGTTAACAGCACCCTCCGCTCTCTTCCTCCCAGCACATAAAGTTTAGACATTTTGCAATCTCAGAGCATCCTCGCTCTCGCTTTTCTCCGGTTTCGATAGGATTCCGTAATCCTGCCGACGTCCATGTAAGTTCGAAGCTTATGGTGAAAACGTTTTTTTTCTATGAAGCTGAATGCCCATTTCGTCATATTGCGAACAAGGCTCCCAAAGACCCAGCGCGGTACGCCGAAGTAACAGACCACATTTTCAGCCGGAGGCCAGGCTCTGACCATGGACCTACCGGCGTTGTAATACCATCGGAGGAAGTAAGCCTTTGTGGAACGACGAGGGTCAACAGGGTGATAGACGATCGCTGTTGGCGCGTACATAATCTTCTCACCTGCGCGGAAAAGCCGCGATGCGAATTCAGTGTCTTCACAAGTAATGCCGTGATTCTCTCCGCTCACTCCCAGGTCAAGCCAGAACAGACCGTATCTCTCAAACATCTCTTTCCGAAAAGCGGAATTTGCTCCTAAGGGAGGATCGTCTTCGACCTGCTTCGGCTTATCTCCCAATTCCAAATTGACCACTGCCTGTTGCTGCTCCATTTCAAGCCAGTCAGGTTTCGGCCTTGACCATACAGGTATTATCCGTCCTGCCACCGCAGCGCAATCGAATTCATCAAAAGTCCTCTTTAGGCTCAATAACCACCCAGGATGCAGTATTACGTCGTCGTCGGTAAAAGCAATGATATCCCCTCTTGCCGCGGCAACTCCCGCATTCAGAGCCGCCGACCGTCCTTGCCTGCCTTCAAAAACGTATCGGACATTGTACTTTGCCGTTTTTGCGAAGTCTTGGGCCACCTCGAGGGTATTGTCGTTGGAATTATTGTCGACAACCAGGAGTTCCCAATCAAGGTCAGAAGGCAGTGTAAGCTGCGAGAAGCTTTCAAGAACGCGGCGTAAACTTGCAGCACGATTGTAGGTACACAAGACTACGCTGAAATCCACAGTTTTCTTTTCGTCAACCCCCGCTGCAAGGAGTGGGCCAAAATAAATCCTGTTAAAGCCCGGCCATTCAGGGAGTTTCAAACTCTCCCGAAGGGTCTCGCTCCCCCCTTCGACAGAGCGTGAAAGGTAAGTGCATCAGTAGAGTAGCAAATTTCTCTCAGCCGTCACAAGTTTGGCGAAATTCTGGTAATGAGCGACCTTGAATCTCCCTCGGACGTGCCAAAGTCGCCCAATACCGAGATTCTAAGGATTAACAGGACACGCACAGCGAAAGGTTGGTAGGGCAACAACCCCTAGCCTATCGAGTGTTGCACTCCCAGCGACAGTGCCTGGCTGGCGCACCTGCTGCGACACGCCATGATTCGGCCCAGCTTTATCCCACCCCGCGAGATCCGGGAGCTGCGCGAACTCACCCGCCGCCGGAGGCAGTTGCTAAACGCTGGTACAGCCGAATCGCCTGCAAAAGGTTCTGGAGGAAGCGAACGTGAAGATCGGAAGCGTCCTCGCGTAACCGGACAGGCGATCCTAGAAGCCCTATTGGAGGGGAAGGCCAGTTCGGAGGAAATGGCACATTTGGCCCGTGGCCTGGCAAAGCGAAAAATACCCAGCTCATCGAAGCCTTGCGAGGTCATCGCCTGAGTGATGCACACCGCTTCCTGATCGAACACTGTCTCCAGCACATCGGCTTTCTGGAACAAGCGATCGAGCAGTTGGAAGCTCGAATTCTCCAGCAGATCAACCGGGCGAACCTCACACGCCCCTTTGAACTCCTGCAGACCATCCCCGCTATCAAACAGGCGGCAGCTGCGGCCATCGTGGCCGAGATCGGTTCCTCCGTCGACCCCTTCCCCTACGCAAGAAACTGGCTTCATGGGCTGGTCTTTGTCCCGGAAACAACAAGAGCGCCAACAAAACCCTGGGCACGAATTGCACCAAGGGAAACCAGTCGCTCCGAACCACCCTCGCCGAATGCGCATGGGCAGCATCCATGCAGAAGGAGTCCAGCTTCCAGGTCCGCTTCAAGCGACTATCGCCGCGCATCGGCCGACGGGCGGCCATTGTCGCGGTGTGCTCACGCCATGCTTATCGCTGTCTATGACGTGCTTCAGACGGGTCAGCCTTACTCGAAAGATGCTGCACGAGCCAATCCCAACCAGAAACACCGGCTGGTACGGCATCACTTCCGATGCCTCCTAAGCTTGGCGTGAAGGTCACGATTGAATCGACAATGAGCGAAGCGCCCGGGTAGAGATCTGGATTTCCGGAACAAGTGATATTGCAGCACCGGCGTCTGTCCGCGCGGCGCCCAGGTACGGCAGCGATGCGGGCGCTGGCTCAATCCACTTTCGTCGATGAAGACGATGGTACGGCCTTCTTTCCGGGCTTTTTTTTAATCTCCGGCCACCGCTTCTGCTTCCACAGCCGGATTTTTTCTTCGTCCCGCTCCAGCGCCCGCCCCGCGGGGCGCTGGCAGCTCCAGCCCAACCGCCGCAGAATGCGCCAGGCTTGCGAGGCATGGTAGCGGACTCCGCATTCCTCTTCGATCAGGTGCGCCACCCGCCACGAGGTCCACAAACTGGTTTCGTAGCCCAGAGCTTGTGGCCCACGCGTCAGCCCGCGCTCGATGCGCCGCAGATCGTCCGCACGCAAACGCGGTCTGCGTCCCGCCCGTCCCGCTTTCTTCAGGGCGCGCTGTCTTGAAGAAAGCCATTTATCGTGGTTGCCGCTTAGGAAGATGGACCACGGCAAACTAACACCCCATCTCCGCTGATCGTGTACTGTGAAAAAATTTTCCTCTGAAGTCCATCGATTTGCTCCGAGACGGCACCAAGACAGCGCAAATTGCCCCCCATCGACATCAAAATTAGGTCAAGTGGCGCGTGTACGATCAATCAAGTGTGGGCGGCAAAGATCAATAGGCAAATCAAGCTCAACGGGATGATCGCGCAGCCATGAAGCCGCATCAAGAGGCGGTGATGCGACTGGCGGAAGTGCCCGGTTTGGGAGTAGATTCAACGCAGCAGGTAATCGCGGAAGTGGGCGTGCAGGCCAGTACATTTCTGTCGGGGGCGGAGTTGTGCCGAACAGTGAACCACAGTCTTGCGAACGGTAGCCCTCATTTAGCATTATTGCTGTCGGAGGTGGACGGTGAGCTTGAAGCTGGATTTTGAACTCACTCCAGACGAGCAGACGGACATGGCCAACATTCCCGCAGAAGCCTGGTTTACCCAGGTGAGATTTCGTAATGCCATTTCACCTCGCCACCCTGAAGCGAATGCACTGGATGCGAACCATGAGCTGAAGAGGAAACTCATGTTGCCTTGGATTGCTGCCCATGTGAAAGGTAAGACCGTACTCGATCTGTTCTGTGCGAACGGCAGCTTCTCGTTTGAGGCCATGCTCGCAGGCGCCAAAGAAGTAGTCGGAATAGAATTCAGTTCAGACCGGGCCAGGTGCGCCCAATTCATCGCCAGCATCTTTGCCGGAAAAGGAGCCTACCGTCCTCCCACGTTTGTGGTCGGTGATGTTTATGAGCTGTCGAGGATTTTTCAAGAGCCTTTTGATGTGGTTCTGGCCTTGGGCGGTCTGTATCATGTTCCCGACCCTCCCTATGTGCTCACCCAGATCCGTGCCCTGACAAGAGAGCGGCTTATCGTTCAGACTTCGAGTGTCCTTTCCAGTCGGGGCAATTGGGCTAAATTCATCGTCCGGCATGATCGGAGAGGGAACGGGCTCACTAGTATTATCGGCGGAAGGGGAGCATGGTACTACACGGTCGGCTGTTTTGAGAACATGTTGCAACATGCAGGCTTCAAGACTGTCGAGTCCTGCCGTCCGCCGTTTTTCATGCGCCGGCGCTTTCCCTGGTATTGCGCGTTAGCGGAACCCACGACGGCCCCAAGATAGCCCGTGTCGAACAATGCTTCCCTCTTGAAGCTATTTATCCGATTGAGCTTGCACGACTTGTGACACAAGCCTGCATGATGCGGGCAAGCAACTGAAGCCGATTATAGGCCATCTGAATGTCTCGCGACAGAGTCAACATTCCGTTGGAGGAACTCGACATGCGTTACAGCGTATTCGTGTGGATTTCGATGCTAACGATCGCCGGTGTTCTGTCGGTTCCCGCCTTGTTCGCACAGGGCCAAGAAGGAGCTGCGGAACAGAAGCGTGAACAGCAGGTTGACACCATGGCCCGGCAGAACCAAGGGCAGGAGCCTCATATGGCGGCTGCACTGGAGCACCTGCGACAAGCAGAAGAAGAGCTGGAGAAGGCCACTCCCAATAAAGGCGGCCATCGTGAAAAGGCGATGAACCTGACCAAACAGGCCCAGGCGCAGGTTGAACAGGGCATGCAGTTCTATAAGCAACAGCAGGGGGCAGCCCAGCCAAAGAAATAGCACGTGCGCTTATCCCCGCTCCACAGGAGCAGAGCAAAAGGCCCCGACTACCCCGGGGCTCGCCCGCGGAGGAGCCGATGTCAAACGTCCCGACTGCGGTTGCCGGGGATGACAGCCTACTCTGGCCAGAGTAGATTGAAGAGGTTGGTGCACACCCGAAGAAATTCCTTTATCTTCCGCAAAGCAAAGGAATTAACCCGATGCTTTGGTCATTCACGTGATCCCCGATGGATGCGATTTCAATTTCTGGTCTTCTGGCATGCGGACCAAACCTGGAAAAAGAGCTGCTCGCGATCATCAGCGACCATTTACCGGCTGCCGCAGGCCAATAACGGCAACATGCTGGCTCAATCAGTCGGGGGAATGTATTTCTGCCGAGCTGCCCGCCGGATTGCAAGGAAATCACCCGCTCCGGTGAGCCAACTCTCAAAATCCAGTTCGCTCCTGCCTGAGGTATCAACAAATCGGGGCAACAGCAACGCATTGGTTCGGGATGTGGCAAATCCTGTATCGCACGTCGTAGCCGAAATCACCCCTTCAGCCTTGAGCCAGGGCAGGAATTGTTGGCCGTAAAATCCGCTCGGGTAACAGAAGTGTACGGCGTCCTTCTGAGACATACCGCGCAGACATGTACGGTTCTCTTCGATCTCTTTCTGAAACAGGAACTCATCATTCGGCATGCAATGGCGATGAGTGTGCAGTTGAAAGTCCACGCCGTCGCGAGATAGCTCTGCAATTTCCTGCGTACCCATGAGCTGAAGAATTCGTTTCTGCACCAAGTCGGCGTAATCGACGCCAAGCAGATCCGCTAAACGGCGGGCCACTCCATTTTTCTCGAGTCCGCTGAGACCTTGCGTTATCGACAAGTTCATTAACTCGGTGACAATTGCTTGCCGGCTGGCTTCTGTTCTCANNNNCGAGGCCCAATTCTCTGCCACTATCGAGGACGGCGCCTTTCCGCTTCCACAACAAGTATGAGCAGATCAGGTTAAAAACCGGAAACCGGCAGGCGCTGTAATAAGTGGTCTGGTAAACCGTGACGGGGAAACCGTACTTCTTCACAATCGGGTAGGCTTGCTTGTAGAAGTCGTAAGTTCCATCATCGAAGGTAATGCTCACGCTTCGACGTGGGAGTTCGTTTGCATATAGGCGCTGCAGAGCTTCTCCCAGTGGCAGCACGTTGTAATCGCCCGCTCGCAAGATTTCCAGGCGCTGCTCCAATACCCTTGGCTTCATATAAAGACGTGGACGCCATTGATGCTCATCCTCCAGAGAAATTCCGTGATAGCAAAGAATCAGCAGCCGCTGCCTGCGCCATTCACTCTCGCGCAGGAGGCGAAAAAAACCCGCATTCCGCAACACGTGTAAGACGGCCCGCCGGATTTGTTTCCGCATGTCCCGTAAAGTGAGCTGCACTATGAAGGCTGATTCTTGTCCTCAGACTGAAGCTGCTGGCCGGGCAGGAAGCGCTGCCATATTTTCTTGAATTTCCAAGTCTCGCGGTGGGGATTCACCATCGAGAAGAACGCGCATCCATATTTCCAGGTTCAAGAGCCGCCAAATCCGGTTTCCGTGGTCGCGACGCTGGGCCCGATGCTCGGCGAACAGGCGCTGGATGACCTCACGTTTGAATAGTCCGCGCGCGGTGGTCCGCGGCTCCAGCAGCATGGATTCAAGCTGATCCAAGTGCGACCCGGATAGCCAGGACGCCCACGGTGTAGGGAATCCCATCTTCTGCCGGTGAACGATCGATTTCGGAAGCAAGTCTTCAACGGCTGTTTTCAGGATGTGCTTCCCCGCGAGACCATGGACGGAAAACTCGGCCGGAATTGTCGCAGCAAATTCGACAAGTACATGGTCCAGAAAAGGCACGCGGCTCTCAATCGAGGCCGCCATGCTCATCTGATCCTGCTTCATCAGCAGTTCAACAAGGTAAGTCTTTATATCCGTATACAGCAGCCGGTGCAAGAGATCGCCAGGGGAATGCTCCCAGTGCTGCATTGATCCTCGATAGGCATCGCCGGCGGTTGCATGGGCTGAGGCCGTGAGCAAATCCGTTGCTTCGGAGAAGGCCGAATAGAAATTATGGAAAGAGAGTGAGGCCCACGAAGCCCCATCGCGCACCAGAACCGTGTGTTCTAATTTGCGATGGAGGCTGGACCCCAGTGGACCCGCCGAAATTCCCCGCCGCACCAGTTGTCGCAACGCGGATGGCACTGCCGACCGGTAAACCCGATCCATGCGGGAATTCTGCAGTGTCCACGCGTAACGCGTGTAGCCAGCCAGGGTTTCATCGCTGCCTTCGCCGGTGAGTACTACGGTCACGCGATCTCGTGCCAGCCGCGCCACAAAATATAACGAAACGCTAGACGGCCAGACGATCGGCTCGTCTTCATGCCAAATCAGCTTGGGAAGAGATTCGAAGAATTCGTGCCGCCTGAGCTGGACTTCGTGATGCAGCGAGCCAATGTGCTGGGCAACTTCACGGGCATAGGGCAATTCGCTGTAAGCTTCCTCGCCGTAGCCAACCGAAAAGGTCTCGATTTGCTCGCCGCGAATTTTGCTGGTCAGCGCAGCGACCGCGCTGGAGTCGAGACCACCGCTCAGAAATACGCCTAGAGGAACGTCACTCATCAAATGGCTGGCGACACACTCTTCGAGCAGTTCGCGATAGGTCTTGACGTAATGAGTGCGAGGATGGCTGCCGCTGTCGGCACGAACTGAAAGATCCCAGTACGATTCAATTTTGATTTCGCCCGAATCATCTATCTCCAGCCTGTTTCCGGGAAGCAGCTTGCGAATTCCCGTGAACAGCGTCTCTGTACCGGCGATGTATCCGAAAGCGAGATACTCAGCGAGTGTGCTCTGGTCGAATTCCGCCTTTATACCAGGGTGGGCGAGAATTGCTTTGATCTCAGAGCCAAAAATAAACTTCTTACCGTCGTAGAAGTAATAGAGAGGCTTGATTCCCAACCGGTCACGCGCGATGAAGAGGCGCCGCGAGCGGCGATCCCAGATGGCAAAAGCGAACATTCCACGCAAATGCTGAACGCACTCACTGCCATACTCTTCATACAAATGGACAATCGTTTCAGTATCGCTTTTCGTGCGATAACAGTGGCCCCGCGCCTCAAGCTTCGAGCGCAGTTCGCGGTGATTGTAGATTTCACCGTTATAGACGATCCACAGGCTCTCGTCCTCGTTGCTAATCGGCTGCTGTCCGGTCCGAATATCGATAATACTGAGCCGTCGCATTGCCAGCCCGACATTGCCCTCGACAAAAAAGCCGTCGTCGTCAGGGCCGCGGTGCACGATTTGCGTATTCATCTGCGCCAGCGTGTCGCGTTGAACGCGCCGTTCCTCTCCGGAATACACAATCCCGCAGATTCCACACATATCAGCCGGTCACCTTTCCACCACCCTTGGCACTATCAGGCATGACAGGCTCAAAATCCGTCCAGAGCTTGTGCAAAGCATTGTTCACGACCAGCCGCTCGTTGTCGGAACATAAAACATGAATTTTCTCTTCCGTTTTGATTATCTCGCACCGGAGTACCGGGCGGGAGCAGGCAAAAAGTCGCTCACCGGCAAGTTCAAGATATGTTCCGTTGCACATAATGATTGACCAGGGGGCGCGGCTGTTTCTCCGACCCCAATAGACAAACTCCGCATCGCTGGCCCAATCGCGCAATGACCAGGGTTTTGCTGCTGCGAATACAATGCCGTGCTCTTTCTCAGGTGTGGTGTAAGAATAAGCTCGCACCGATTCCGAGAGGGACTCCGCTCCGATCATCGTCAACTCGCCCTGTCGCAGCTTGCCATCAGCAACGGGCACTATCAGTGTCGCCAATTCGCTCGGCAGAGTCGCCAAGCGACCGAAGCGAAGAGCCCGTAGTGGCTGCCTAATTCCATAAACCGGCGACCACCAAGTCGCCGCAAGCTCGCGCGACCAGCCGTCACCGGCTGTAATGATCCGCAGCCCGGACATGCCGTCAGGTTGCAAAAAGGTGTCTGGATTCTCAGAGCGCGACAACAACTCGGGATTGAGATGCCAGAAAATATCAAGCTGATGTTGTCCACTGCCTTCAGCCCTATCTCGCACCAGCCAAAATTCTGACTTCAGCGAAAACACCCAGCGGCGGTGTATGACAGGCGATGCCAACCGGCGATAGCCATCGTGACTGCCAACAAAGAGATCAAAGCTGCTTCCATTTATCCATCCATCAGCTTTGACCGTTGGCAGCTTTGTCCAGGCGAATGGCCCTTTGGGCTCAGCCTGGTCAGCGTTGTCGATCA
>QIAA01000037.1 GCA_003224905.1 Acidobacteriota bacterium | reverse complement strand
TCGACGCGACAGATCATGGAGCCTGATGCCTATCTCACGCACGAGAACCTTGAACCTATGCGCCTGCCCGACTTGAAAGAGATCTTCAAGAACTATGACCGCTTCGACATAGGCGCAATCGGCGAGTTTGATGTGTCCGTGATTGTTGATCAGTACGCCGGCGCAGAAGCGTCGCATGCGCTCTATCCCCACTGGCGCGGCGGATACTACTATGCCGCTCGTCCCAAGGGCCGGCCCGACGCGCCGCTTTCGCTCTTGTACGTCTCGCGCTGGTCAAACGCCGAGCATGCAGCAGAATTTGCCGCGATTTATGCCAAGGCGCTGAGCAAACGCTACGAGCGACTTCAGGACGCCCCCGAGGACGGCAAACAAGCGCCTATTGCGGCCCTGCAAACACTGACCGGAAAACGCGAATGGCTGACCGAGGAGGGACCGATAGTGATCGATGCTCAAGGAGACACGGTAGTGATCACCGAAAGCTTTGATCAGCAAGTAGCAGAGCGGGTTGAAGCGGAAGTTTTCGGGGCGGCGGCCGCGAAGTAAGCGTGCCGGATAGCTCTTGTATAATCACCGGCGTTTCGCATTCTAAGAGAGAGGCCTTGCCCCAGGCAGAAATCGGAATTATCGGCGGCAGCGGGCTGTATGCGATGCCCGGGCTGAGCAAGACGAAAGAAGTCCGCATCAGGACTCCCTTCGGCCAGCCCTCCGACGCCTATGTCCTGGGCACACTGACGGGCGGCAAAGTCGCTTTTTTGGCACGACACGGGCGTGGCCACCGCATCCTTCCCACAGAGCTCAATTTTCGCGCCAATATCTACGGTTTTAAGCGGCTGGGTGTGGACCGGATTGTTTCCATCTCAGCCGTTGGTTCTCTCAAAGAAGAGCACAAGCCGCTCGAATTCTTGATTCCCGACCAGTTCGTCGACCGCACACGCCATCGTGTGGACACATTTTTCGGCAACGGCATTGTGGCTCACATTGGCTTCGCCGATCCCATCTGCCCCGAGCTGGCGCGCACGGTGGAAATCGCCTGCAAGAAGGTAGGCGTGATCGCCAAGCGCGGCGGCACTTACCTTTGTATGGAAGGACCGCAGTTCTCAACCAAGGCCGAGTCCAACCTGTACCGCAGCTGGGGTATGGATGTGATCGGCATGACCAATCTGCAGGAAGCCAAGCTGGCACGCGAGGCGGAGATCTGTTACGTGACGATTGCGATGGTCACGGACTACGATTGCTGGCATCCCCATCATGATTCCGTCAGCGTGGATCAGATTGTCGCGGTGCTCCTGAAAAATGCTGAGAATGCCTGTAACGTTGTACGTGAAACCGTCGCGTCCATGCCGAAAGAGCGCTCGTGCAAATGCGGGTCAGCTCTGGCTCACGCCATTCTGACTGAACGAAGCAAGATTCCGCTTGCAACTCGAAACAAATTGAAATTGATTCTCAACAAATATCCCCAGCCCTCAAAATGAGCATCGTCGCTGTTGGTTCCATCGCATTCGATACCGTCTCGAGCCCATCCGGCAGGGTGGAAGGCGTGCTGGCTGGGGCGCTGACCTACTTCGCTATAGCTGCAAGCTATTTCACGCAAGTCCGCCTGGTGGCGGTGGTGGGCGAAGATTTCGGGCCCGAGCACGAAGCTCTTTTCAAGCGCCACCGCATCGACATTAGAGGCGTCGAGCATGCCAAGGGAAAGACTTTCCGTTGGGGCGGCCACTACCTGGAGAACTTAAACGAGGCCAAGACCGACTTTACCGAATTGAATGTCTTTGAAAATTTTCAGCCCCGCATTCCTGCCGTGTACCAGGATTCGCAGTTTCTGTTTCTGGCGAACATTCACCCCAATCTACAGGCCCAGGTGCGCCGCCAGATGAATCACGTGCAACTGACCGGCGGAGACACCATGAATTATTGGATCAACCGCACGCTCCAGGAGTTGAGCGAGACCCTGAAACTGATCAACATTTTGCTCATCAACGACACCGAAACGAAAATGCTTGCCCACGACGCAAGCCTCCCGCGTGCCGCGCGCAAGGTGCTGGCGATGGGGCCGCAGGTGCTGGTGGTGAAACACGGCGAATACGGGGCCACCGTATTTTTCCGGGAAGGCACGTTTGGCACCCATCCGTTTCGCGCGCCCGCGCTGCCCATTGAAGAAGTCAAGGATCCTACCGGAGCAGGCGATTCTTTCGCGGGAGGCTTCATGGGCTACATCGCTTCGCAGGAGCAATTGAATCGGGAGGTTCTCAAGCGAGCGTTGTTCTATGGCGGGGTCATGGGCTCATTTGCGGTAGAGGAATTCGGCACGGACCGCCTGCAGTCGCTCACGCGTGAGGAAATAGACGCTCGCTTTCAGATCTTCCGCGAGCTCACACATCTGGAATGAGCACTCCGCGCATTCTCTCCTGGGACCGCCAGACCGTGCTGGTCGCCGGGTTCGCAGCGTGCCTATCGGTCGCTTCCTTTCTGTACTATTTCCGTCACAACGACATTCTTCTCTACGGCGATGCGGTCGCGCATATCAATATTGCCCGCCGCGTTTTTGATTCGCGCACGCCAGGGCCGCTGCAGTTGGGGACGGTGTGGCTTCCGCTGCCGCACCTGCTGATGATGCCGTTTCTGCTTTCCGGCTGGATGTGGCGAACAGGGCTCGGCGGATCCATCCCGTCGATGGTTGCCTACGTCTTCGGCGCGGTTGGAATTTTCCGGCTGACTCGTAATGCGCTACTGACATCGCAACCCTCGAACCATGCAACTGTCGCAGCCTGGGTTGCCGCCAGCGCCTACGCAGCAAACCCGAACTTGATTTACCTGCAATACACCGCAATGACAGAGTCGCTCTATCTGGCGCTATTCATCTGGGCGATGGTGTACTTCGTCGAATTTATCAGGAAGGCGCCGACTTCAAACGCGACGGCCGTCAAGTGTGGCCTTTGCTTACTTGCCGCGTGCCTGAGCCGCTATGACGGATGGCTCCTCGCCGCAGCCATGTGCGGAGCGGTCGTGTTTGCCGCCATTAAGTCGGGCCACCAGGCCAGGAAAATTATTGCTCTCGCTGCGGCTGGCCCGATTTTCTGGCTACTTTACAACACTGCGATTTATCGCAATCCGCTCGAATTTGCTAATGGCCCCTACTCTGCAAAGGCGATTGAGCTGAAAACATCCACTCCCGGCACACCTCCACATCCCGGAACAGCGAATCCAGCCGTTGCGGCGCAGTATGTTTTGAAAGCGGCAGAATTGAACATGACAAACCGGCAATGGTTACAGCGTTTGTGGCTGATCGCGGCTATTGCGGGATCTCTGCTGTGCATCTCCCCTACGCTCTGGCCTCTTCTGCTGCTTTGGATTCCCCTACTGTTCTATGCGCTCTCGATTGCCTATGGAGGCGTGCCTCTTTTCCTGCCGGCGTGGTGGCCGTTCTCGCACTACAATCTCCGCTACGGGCTGGAGTTGCTGCCTGCGCTTGCCATATTCAGTGCGCTGGCTGTTCAGTTCCTTGCCGGTAAAATTCGAAACACGAACTACCAGCGCGCTTTTGTGCTTGTCCTATGCGCTCTTGCAGGCGTGAGTTACGTTTCCATTGTTCATGACCCGGTTTGCTTCCGAGAAGCGTGGATCAATTCTCGCACGCGCATCGCGATAGAAAAGGAATTGGCAGCTTACCTGCGCGAACTTCCACAGAACTCTACAATGCTCATGTACCTCGGGGATCATGTTGGAGCTTTGCAGCAAGCCGGTATTTCGCTGCGACGCGTTATTAACGAGGGAAACCACCGGGTGTGGAAGCAACCGTATGACCCGGATGGATTATGGGAACGCGCACTGGTAAGCCCGGAGAAGTATGTTGACTATGTAATCGCATTCGAAGGCGATGCGGTTTCTTCAGGAATCAATAAGGCAAATCTCAAACCCATCAAACTGATCGATGTCTCCGGACAGGCCCGAGCGACCATCTACGGCGCGCATGCACCGCTATCTGAATAGCGCAAACTGAGAACTGGGAACTGGCAACCGAGAACTGTTTCTTAAACCCGGCCCTGCCGAATCGTGCTTCATTTCGCGATGATAAAATCCACAGCTTGCAATGCATGAGATCTCGCACACCCTGCGCACCGAGATGGGCTTCGTGCTCTCGACGGCGATTGTCCGTCTGGCGGTCGCAGCCATCCTGGGCGGAGTGATCGGCCTCGAGCGAGAACTGCGCCATAAACCAGCCGGGCTGCGAACCAACATGTTCATCTGCTTCGGCTCAGCCATGTTCACCATTCTGTCCGACCAGTTAGCACAAGGATTTGGAGGCGATCACACGCGGGTAGCGGCGCAGATTATTCCCGGCATCGGCTTCATCGGAGCCGGTTCCATCCTGCATGCTCGAGGATCCGTTACCGGCCTTACGACTGCCGCCACGCTGTTCGTGGCGGCAGGAGTAGGTATGGCCGCCGGCGGTGGCTTGTACGTAACCGCTGTCTTCGCCACCGGAGTCATTCTCATAGCCCTGGCCGTGCTGGGACAATTGGAGCGGCGCCTGTCCTTGAAGTCGAGGCGCTTCACTTACGAAGTAACTGGAAAGAACACAGAAGAGGTTTTGAATGAACTCAGCGAGATATTGGACACAGAGGAGCTGCCGCTGGAGGACATGAACGCCGCCTCTATGAACGGATCTGCGCGCGTCGCCTTCTCGGTGAAATGCGTTAGAGAAAAAGAGGCGGCTCTGACATCGCATTTGCACAAGTCCAGCGTCTTTTCAACCGTGAAACTCATCAGCAGCACCGAATCGGAATGACTCCTCCGTCCGCGGCAATACCCTTCATCAAGGCGAGTGCCTGCGGCAATGATTTCCTGGTAATTGACGGCCTGCACACGCCTGCAGATATCCCTGCCTTTACCCGCCGAATTTGTGACCGTCATTCCGGCGTGGGAGCCGATGGCGTGGAGTGGCTGTTCCCCGCGCAGGATGCCGATGTACGAGCCCGCCTTTTCAATGCCGATGGCTCGGAAGCGGAAATCTCCGGCAACGGCACGCGTTGTGTTGCGGCAAGCCTCTGCTCCGAGGAACCGAGAGAGCAGATTACCGTTCGCACCGGGGCGGGTGTGAAAACATGCCGGCTTACATCGAGAAGTGATAGCCAATACGAGTTCGAAATTGCCATGGGCGAGCCCCAGATAGGCGATGAGTTTCCGATCAAGCTGGCATTCGGCGAAGTTCGTGGCGTTCCTGTCTCCATGGGCAATCCGCATTACGTGGTATTTGTGAAGGACTTCGCACCGGGATGGCAAGCCGAGGCCGCCGAAATCGGTCGGCATCATGACTTCAAGTACGGCATCAACGTTGAATTCGTAGTCACAAGAGATAAGAACAACGTGGAGGCCAGGTTTTTTGAGCGCGGAGTAGGAGAAACGAATTCCTCCGGTACCGGTTCTTGCGCTGCAGCAGTAGCCGCCATAGCCAGCAAGCAAGCGGAGTCGCCGGTTACGGTCCATACCCCCGGAGGGCCTCAAATCGTTCGATGGGAAGGGCCAGTCTTCCTGCGCGGTTCTGCGCAACTCATCTGCCGCGGAGAATTTTTCATTTAAGATTGCCTGCACATGCCTTCCACCCCGCCGGTGCCCCGGATCAAGCCGCCCGCTCTGCAGCCCGGAGATACGATCGGCATCGTCGCTCCCGGAAGCAATATCAAGCGTGAGCTGCTCGAAGCGGGATGCGAAACGCTGAAGCGCCTGGGTTACAAGCCCTTCTACTTCGATTCCATTCTCGATCAGGATCTTTATTTCGCGGGCACAGTCGAGCGCCGCGCACGGGAGCTGCAAGAGATGTTCGTTCGCGATGATGTTAAGGCGATTATTTCTGCTCGCGGCGGATATGGCACCAACTATCTTCTGAACGTTCTCACTCTCGACGAAATCGTCTCCCATCCCAAGATCTTCATCGGCTACAGCGATGTCACCACCCTGCTGACTAGTTTCGCCTCTGCCGGCCTGATAACTTTTCACGGTCCGATGGTCACCAAGGATTTCGCCCTGCCCGATGGCGTCGACCTGCAGTCATGGAACGCAGCCGTGACCGGGCTACCCGAGTGGGAGCTGAACTTCGTTCCTGCATCCGGTGTGAAAGCCCTGGTGCCCGGCTCTGCCCAGGGAACGTTGTATGGCGGATGCCTTTCGATGCTCGCAGCATCGCTTGGGACGCCGTACGAGGTGAAAACGGAGGGCACGATCCTGTTTCTCGAAGACATCGGCGCAAAGCCGTATCAGGTCGACCGGATGCTGATGCAACTCAAGCTGGCTGGAAAACTGGCCGATGTGAAGGGGGTCATTTTGGGCGAGATGGTGGACTGCGTTCAGCAAAAAGACCAAGGCTACTCGCTGGAAGAAGTTGTCATGCGGATTGTCGGGGACCTGGGATTTCCCGTGGCCTACGGTCTACGATCGGGGCACGTATCCAACCGAAATATTACTCTGCCCATCGGAGTTCGAAGTACGCTTAATGTAACTGACTCGGGAGTGACGCTTAAGATTTTAGAGCCAGCCACCAGATGCGTGGCGGCCGCTTCTCAATTCCAGAAATCGTGAAACGAAAGCACATTCACCTGATCGGAATCTGCGGCACGGCCATGGCCTCATTGGCGGGCATGCTCAAAGAGCGCGGATTTCATGTGACTGGCTCGGACGCGGCAGCCTATCCACCGATGTCGGAGTTTCTCAAGTCGTTGGAAATTCCGCTGGCGCAGCCGTTCTCCCCACAAAATCTCGAGCCGCGGCCGGACCTGGTTGTGGTAGGAAATGCGATTTCGCGCGCCAACGTGGAACTGGAGTATGTGCTTGATGAGCGCATCGCATTCTGCTCTATGCCGCAAATTTTGCATGACGAATTCCTGCAGGGCAGGGAAGTGATCGTGGTCGCCGGAACTCACGGCAAGACCACCACCACCTCTATGCTCGCCTGGATCTTTCAGAGCGCCGGCTTGAGGCCGTCATTTCTGATCGGCGGAATCGCGGAAAATTTCGGCAGCAGCTTTCAGGTAGCTGAAGGGAAACACTTCATAATCGAAGGCGACGAATACGATACCGCGTTTTTCGATAAAGGCCCGAAGTTCCTGCACTATTTCCCGGACAGCGTAATCCTGACCTCGGTGGAATTCGATCACGCGGACATCTATAAAGATTTGGAAGCGGTCGAGATTGCATTCAAGCGTCTCGTAAATCTGGTGCCACGTCGTGGACGCATCGTGGCCTTCGACACGGGAGAGAGTTTGGAGCACTGCCTCGCACGGGCATTTTGTCCGGTGGAGCGTTACGGCTCGCACGCGAACGCAGCCTGGCAAGTAACCAATTTACGTTTTGAACCCGCACGTACCTCATGGTCGGTCTTGCGTGATGCCAAACCTTGGGGCGATTTCGAGTTCTCTCTCGCCGGCGAATACAACGTATGGAATGCCACCGCGGCGGCAGTCATGGCGGCAGCATATGGAATCGCAAAAGAACAAATTGCAAAAGCACTGAGCAATTTCAAGAGCGTCAAGCGTCGTCTCGAGGTCCGCGCCGAAGTGAATGGCATCACCATCATCGACGACTTTGCCCATCATCCCACTGCGATCGCAGGTACGTTAAAAGCATTGAGCGCACGCTATCCGCGAGCGCGGCTCTGGGCGATTCTGGAGCCCCGCTCAAATACGCTTCGCCGCAATGTCCTACAGAACGATCTGGCAAAAAGCCTGGCCTTGGCAGATGAAATCGTGGTCGCAAACGTCTTCAAGTCCGACGCAATCCCCGAGGCGGATAGGCTCGATCTGGCGGCGCTTGCGACAGCAATACAGAAGCATGGCCGCCGGGCCCGCATCGTTCCGGAAGTCGATGGAATTGTGCAGCTGGTCGCGCCGGAGATGCGGCCGGGTGACGTCGTTACCATTCTCTCCAACGGCGGCTTCGGTGGAATCTATGAAAAACTGCCACAACGTCTGAAAGCTATCTCTGAAGGAGCACACGGCGATCCTCTCGAAGCCCGTGCCAAAGCGTGATTTTCTTCGCGTCCTTTGCGGTCCTTTGCGCTCTTTGCGGTTAAAGGCTTTTTACTGCAAGGGGCACAAAATAGAATCCCAAAGGACGCCACGAAAATCCCACCTGCTGATTGCCTGCGCTTGTTTCTTGTTTTTCTGCCTGCCAGGCGCACCGGGATTTCAAAGCCCAGTCGTTCACTACACTGTCTCCCTGGCCAATCCGGCCTCTCATCGCGTTCACGTCAGAATAGAGATTCCGCCTGGGGCTGCACAGCGCGAGCTGCAGCTGCCAGTCTGGAATGCTCTCTACCAGGTGCGTGATTTCTCGCAGTACGTCACTTGGCTGAAGGCGACTGACGCCCATCATCGGCCCATTCCCAGTGAAGTAATCGACAAGAGCAGATGGCGAGTCACCGACGCCGAAAATGGCGCCGCGATCGAGTACGAAATCCTCGCTGACCAGCCCGGTCCCTACGGAGCGCAGCTGAACGCTCAGCATGCCTTCTTCAACCTGGCAGAGATTCTGATGTACCCCGTTGACCTGCGCTCGGCTCCGGTTCGTCTCGCATTCAGCGACATTCCAGCCGGATGGAAGATCGGTACTGCAATGTCGTCAATCGACACGCACACTTTCTCAGCGGAAAACTACGATCGTCTGGTCGACACTCCCCTGGAAATCGGAACTTTCCACGAAGCTGAGTTCGACGATTCTGGAGGCCACTATCGCATCCTGGTTGACGCCGATCCCCCGGACTACGACTTACAGAAGATCACTGGCATAGTCCGCCGCATTGTTTCCGCGGAAACCGCTTGGATGAATGACCGCCCGTTCAACACCTATCTTTTCATCTATCATTTCCCGCGAACCTCCGGCGGCGGAGGTATGGAGCACGCCTACTCCACCGCAATTGACGTCAACGCCCGGGTGCTGGCGGATAATGCTCTGGCGCTCCCCGAAGTCACCGCGCATGAATTCTTCCACCTCTGGAATGTGAAGCGCATCAGGCCGCAATCACTTGAGCCGGTCGATTACACAAAAGAGAACTATACCCGTGCCCTATGGTTCAGCGAAGGCGTCACGAACACGGTTCAGGATTACATGCTCATCCGTGCCGGAATCCTGGATGAAAAACAATATCTGAATCGGCTGGCCGAGCACATTGAGCAACTGCAGCGGCGTCCCGCTCACCTCACACAGTCGGCCGAAGAGGCGAGTCTCAATGCCTGGCTGGAAAAATACCCGAGCTACGCATCCCCGGAACGCAGCATCTCGTACTACAACAAAGGCGAGTTGCTGGGCGTGATCCTCGACCTAGCCATGCGCGACGCAAGCCACGGCACGTCCTGCCTCCGCGACCTGTTGCGTTGGATGAACCGCGAATACGCGCAGCGGGGCAAGTTCTTTGCGGATTCCGACAGCGTTCTCCAAGCCGCAGAAGCTGGCACCCATGCCAATCTGAAAGCGTTTTTCCAAAACTACGTTGCAGAAAAGGTGGAAATCCCCTGGGACGAGTTCTTCAAAACTGTCGGATTGAGACTCGTGCGCTCAACTTCCGTATCTCCAGACATCGGCTTCGAAGCCGCCAGAATCTTCGATGCCCCGCCCGTAGTCATTTCCGTAAGAACGGACAGCGCGGCGCAGCGCGCAGGCCTGAATACTGGAGATTCGATCTTGCAGATCAACGGGCAGGTTGCAAGCTCCGACTTCCAGGACAAACTCTCCGCTCTGCACATCGGCGATAGTTTCCGTCTTCGTGTGCGCAGTGCCGGCGTCGAGCGCGAGTTGCAATGGCAGGTAGGAAGCCGCGAAGAGGTTGAGCTCGAACTAAAAGACGTGGACAATGTCACCCGGCAACAAAAACTCCGCCGCGCGGCCTGGCTCAAAGGCGAACCCGAAAAGGAAGCGTCCAGGTGATCCGCACGCTCATCATGCTTGGATTCTGGGCTGTTGTGCTCCCGCTCACTGCGGCTGTCCTCTTTCCCTGGACCATTCTCACCGGGAACGTAAACCTTCTTTATCGCGTGGCAATGTGGGGAGCTTTCACCGGAGTTGGTCTTACGGGCGTCCGCGTGCAGACCATTGGCCTCGACAAGCTGGACGCAAGTCGCACCTGCATCTTCATGTCGAACCACGTCTCGAATATCGACCCCCCAATTCTCGTGCCGCTTATTCCCCGCCGCACCTCTGTGATGGTGAAGCGGGAGCTGTTCAACTACCCGCTGCTCGGACGCGCTATGCGTCTGGGATCGCTAGTTCCGGTTGATCGTGGAAATCGAGAAGCCGGCATCGCCGCCGTCCGTGCTGCGGCAGACGTAATTAAACAGGGAATCAACATGACCATCTACATCGAAGGCCACCGCTCCTTCGATGGCAAGCTGCTGCCTTTCAAAAAAGGCCCGTTCTATCTGGCGATGGAATCTGGTGTACCGGTAGTGCCGGTCACGATTACCGGAACACATTACGTGATGCCGAAGCGCAGATTCGCAATCAAGCCAGCTTTGGTTACCATCATTTTTCACGATCCCATCGAGCCTCGTGACTTCGGCAGCCGCGACCTTCTGATGGAGAGAGTCCGCCGCGTGATTGAAGCCGGATTACCCCAGCAATATCACGCCTAGCACATTCGTCCCTTGCCAAATTAGCATCCCGAGTCGCGCTATTTCGTTTTCGACCTCAGCGCCCTCGCCATCTCCGGCAACTTGCTCAGTAACGCCGAATACTTCAGCCAGAGCTTGTGGTCCACAGCAGGTGCCCCGCTGACGATCGCGCCGGCTGGAATGTCGCCAGCTACCCCACTTTGCGGCGTGACGATTGCTCCGTCACCAACGGTGCAATGTCCGACTACGCCGACCTGGCCTGTAAGAATGACCTTTTTGCCGATCTCGGTTGAACCTGCGATGCCGACCTGTGCGGCCAGCAGCGAATCCTCCCCCACCCGCGACCCGTGTCCAATTTGCACCAGGTTATCGATTTTCACTCCGCGTGAAATATGTGTTTCGCCAACGCTGGCACGATCGATGCACGAATTCGCCTGTACCTCCACATCGTTCTCCAATACAGCAGGTTGCGGCTGCGGGATCTTATGCCAGCGTCCCGCGTCATCCTTGGCAAACCCAAACCCGTCGGCGCCAATGACGGCTCCGTTCTGCAACGTAACGTTGTCTCCCAACCGGCAGGATTCCCGGACCACAGCATGAGCGTGAGCAAAAAAGTTGTCTCCGATCACCGCGTCACGATAGATCACTACATGCGCCAGCAGCACGGCATTCTTGCCGAGGCGAACGTTTTCATCGATTACGACGTAGGGACCAATATGAGCGTTGTCTCCGATCTTGGCCGAACGATGGATCACGGCTGTAGCATGAATTCCAGGATCGTATTTCGGCGCTTCGTAAAACAGCTTGATCGCCTGCGCGAACGCGAGATATGGATTTTTCGAACGCAGCATCGCGCTGCCGATTGCCGGAAAATCTAATCCCACGATCACGGCAGAAGCGTTCGTTGTTTTAGCCAGCGCCGAATATTTCGGGTTGGCAACAAATGTCAGATCTCCCGGCCCGGCCGCTTCAATGCCGGCAATCCCGTTGATTTCCGTATCTGGCGACCCGTTCTCCAAACACGCGTCCAGCGCATCAGCAAGCTGTGAAAGTTTCATAAAAGTTATTCGTGTACTCGAATCACGAATCGTGATTCTAAAGGACTCCATCGTACTTGACTTCAAGGACTGGCCTCTGGAATGATTCGGAGCCATACCACAAAGGCAAGGAGGTCCCATGCCACATTACTTGCATCAAGTCGCATACACACCAGAAGCCTGGCGAGCATTGCTTGCCAAGCCTCAGGATAGAATCGAAGCGGTCAGGCCGGCCATCGAGAAGCTGGGCGGCAAGATCAAGAGCGCCTGGTACGCCTTCGGCGAGTACGACATCGTCGTCATCACAGAAATGCCCGACAACGTCAGTGCTGCCGGCATAGCCATTGCATTCGCGGGCGGCGGCGCCTGCAAATCCGTCCAAACCACACCTTTGATGTCCGCGGAAGAAGCGGTCCAGGCCATGAAGAAGGCCACCGAATCCGGCTACAGATCGCTGACAACCGCTCGAGCTGCCTGACGAAAATTAACAACTAAAAACACAGCGGCCCACAAGGGCCGCTCAGATTGCTGACGAACCCCACCTGATTTTTGGTGGGGTTGGTTTTTTTGCAATGATCTAGGGATCTCGCGATTAGCGGTTGCTGGGTGCCAGCAACTGGGTTGCGTAAACCAGAAGCCGGCGCAGCAGAAATAGGCGTTGCTCCGGTGG